>NZ_JBFBBZ010000187.1:0-1007 GCF_040682935.1 Amycolatopsis sp. NPDC051061 | reverse complement strand
GCATTACAAAATGCCGAAATTGAATGAAATACCCCATAGTAAATTCCCGTTTTTATACCAAATTCTGGAATAAAACGTATTGAAAGTAAGGCTGCTCCAATGGCTTCTATCATTATTACGAAAATCGTGATACGCTTTACTAAAAATGAGAGATTTGCGGAATGTAAAAGTCCTGATGATTCAACCAATAGTTGTCGCTCATGTAAACCGATTTTATGTCCTAATCCCGTAGATATACTGATAATAACTGTCATGAAACCAATCCCACCAACCTGAATTAGACATAGAATTACCAACTGTCCCAAAAAAGACCAATGAGTAAAGGTATCATAAACAGTCAATCCTGTGACACATAGTGCACTAATTGAAGTAAATAAGCTATCAAGTAGTGGAGTCCAGTTACCTGTTTTGGATGAAATAGGCAATGCCAATAAAATGGTTCCTATCAATCCTAATAGAATAAATCCCAAAACTATTTTTTGAGAATAAGTCAACGTCTTGAAAAGCACCATATTCCTCGATTTCTAATTATATATTCCTTGCACTATCTTTTTTTATTACCATTTTAATTAGAAATGGAGCTAATAGTGTCGTCAAAATAATGACAATGACTAATTCTGAATAGATATTTTTATTAATGATAGCTCCACTTAATCCAATTTGTGCAACTATAAGTGACATTTCTCCTCTTGATACCATTCCTGTACCAATAAGAAGTGACTCACTTTTTTGTAGGTTACACGCCTTACCAGAATAATATGCAGGAAGAAATTTAGTCAAAATGGCTAGTAAGGTAAATAAAATAACAATAAATGGATGTTCAAACAAAACATCAAAACTTATAGAAATTGCTATTGAAACAAAGAAAATTGGAATAAAAATGACATAACCGATTGCAGAAACATACTCTTCAATTATCTCAGAAACTTCTGTTTGACTAATTGCAATCCCTGCAAAAAAACTTCCGATTACAGCTGACATACCAACTTTATCGGCAAGTAAACTTA
>NZ_JBFBBZ010000186.1:0-1010 GCF_040682935.1 Amycolatopsis sp. NPDC051061 | reverse complement strand
GTCAATTGCTGATTTCAGCATTGTCAGAGTATCTCCAGAAGTTTTAGCTCCATCATCTATACCCGGTAAAATATGGCAATGAATATCAATCATTTGCTCTCCTCTTCTACAAATTTCTGTCTTTTATTTGATTCAAGTTTATTCCAATTACTCTACTCCGTAGTAGTAATACGACGGTGAGTCAGAAGAGTCTACCCCATGCAAAACAACTCCTAATATATTTGCATTAACTTGTTCCAGCATTTTTTTTGTTTTTGCTAAACTCTCTTTTTTTGTTTCATAGGCACGTACAACAATAACCACTCCTCCTACATAACTACTCAAAATTTGAGCATCAGTAACTGCAGAGAGAGGTGGAGTATCAATCAAAACAACATCAAAGAAATCGGACACAGAGTCAATCAAATTCTTCATTGCACTAGATGCTAATAATTCCGCTGGATTAGGTGGAATTGGACCAGAGGTAATTATTGTAAGATTTTCAGAAAGTCTTGTCCCTTGTATGGCATCTTCAATCGAAGATTGATGCATTAAAATATTGGTTAACCCTACTCTATTTTGTACTTTAAAAGTAATGTTAACAGTCGGTTTACGAAGATCACTATCAATTAAAAGTACTTTTTTACCTTGTTGTGCAAAAGCAACAGCTATATTAGCACTCGAGGTTGATTTACCTGCAGCTGCTTCTGAAGATGTTACTAGAAAACTTTTAATCCCTTGATCCGCCATTTTAAAATCAATGGTCGTACGAATCGTACGATATTGTTCAGAAATAGGTGATTGAGGATTGACACTGGTAATAATATAACGATTGTTGTCTATGCTTCTTTTATTTTTAGCCATCCTGAACTCCTATCTTTTATTCCTTTTTGATGATCTATTTACTTTATGGTCGCTAGGCGGACTTGACTTAGTTCCCGATTGCGTGCCATTTTTATTTGTATTTTTATTAAAATCACTCATTTGAGCATAGGTTGTTACACCAAGAACCGTGAGCCCCAGAGCTTCAA
>NZ_JBFBBZ010000185.1:0-1030 GCF_040682935.1 Amycolatopsis sp. NPDC051061 | reverse complement strand
GTCGATTGCGGATTCTTGGGGAGTTTCAAGAACCACAATTTATAGATATATTAATAAGTTTTAGAATAAAATAAAAAACCAGCTCACAACTATTAAGGTGCAAGCTGGTTTAATTTTTTTACTTTGGTATAATTAGTAACTCATACTAATTTTACAATCTTCGATAAGATATTGACTGATATTTCTAACAAAAGATTTCAAGCGTTCCTTTTTGTTATGTAAATCTAACGCTGGTTGATTTTCCCAATTTTCTGCAATTACATATTGAGTACTGTCTTGGACAACGAACTGAACCAACTTTGCAATAGGTTGCTTTCAGTGAATCTTGGGCGAAATGAATATGAATTCTCTCCAAGGTCAATAAGTTAAGCAAGATACAAAAAGCTTATCATTATGATAAACTTTTTACGTTTTCAGTTTAAGTATTGCATATTTTCAACTCGTTTTTCCGACCATTTGTGGCATACTTTTAACAATTCTACTTTTTGTTCTTCATTCAATTGCTCGAAGTAAGCTCGTGGGTCATTGGGGACATGATTGGGGATAACTCCCATCAGATATCCTGGTGGAAGTTGGAAGTATTGGGACAAAACTAAAGCAATTTTATTAGCAATAGCTTTTCCTAAAGTTTTCATAATTCCTCCTCTATCAATAATATAACAAGCATAATTATAACCCTTTTGAGAGAAGTTGAAAAGTTTGAGCTAAAAATTCGATAAATTCTTTTTCAGTCATTATCATTATTCGTTGTCCTTTTCGTTTAGATTGCTTAGCCTCTGATATTTTATGCGAATGATGATAGCCTTTTATTAAATCAATCGGAAAATTGCCTGTGACTAGTCTAGTCGTTTTTTTAGTCACAGCGTTCTGATTATGCCCTTTTAAACCTATAATGATTGATTGTGCTTGTTTTCTTGTCATCGTTGTAAGGGTGCCAGTAAATACAAAATATTCATTCTCTAGCATTAAACCACCTCTGCTGTTTTTCTGAATGGACTCGATGATCAACTTATTTGACCTTCTAGGAATC
>NZ_JBFBBZ010000184.1:0-1031 GCF_040682935.1 Amycolatopsis sp. NPDC051061 | reverse complement strand
TGCTAAAGCAAATCCGCATGAAAATCTGGGAAATCACAAGAAGATCTATAAGTATTAAATAGACCAATTTGACTTTAGTAATAATAGGTGTTACTATTAAGAGGTAGGTTTTGTCTCGAGTTTAAATGTTTTAGGAATGCACTTTTTCGCAAAATGGGATTTACAGATGATGCGAAAGGATGTATTACATGAATAAAGGAACAATAAATTGGTTTAACGCTGACAAAGGCTATGGTTTTATTATGGCAGATGATATGCAAGATGTGTTTGCTTATCTCTTATCTATTCAGGGAAATGATTTTAAAAAATACGCTGAAGGTCAAAAGGTTACTTTTGATATCAAAATGACGTCTCGTGGACGTTATGCTTCAAACGTACATAAAAGATAAATGAGTTAAAGCATGGGGTGTCCTTTGCTTTTTTATTTATTGCTATTGCAAAAATGAATTAAAATGTTATACTGAGTGAGGGAAAGATTAGTTGCTTTCCCTACAGTTCATAAAATCCATGTCACTACGATATGGATTTTATTAATCAGAGAGTAGTTTGACATTGAGTATAATTAGTGTTATTATGAAGAAGTAGATTTTGTCATGAGTAAAATGTTTTATCGATTCACTTTTCGCAAAATGAGATTTACAATTTTGTCGAAAGGAAATAAATATTATGGCAAATGGAACAGTAAAATGGTTTAACGCAGATAAAGGATTTGGCTTTATCACTTCAGAAGAAGGCAAAGATTTGTTCGCTCACTTCTCAGCAATCCAATCTGATGGATTCAAATCACTTGACGAAGGTCAAAAAGTTGAATTTGATGTTGAAGAAGGTCAACGTGGACCTCAAGCAGTTAATATCACAAAAGCATAATTGTATCTGAAAATCGTGCAAAAACTGGAGTCATGACTTCAGCTTTTTTATATTCAGTTGCAATTATGAGAGAGTATGATATACTTAGCCAGCAAGAGGAAACTCACACTTCCCATTCATAAATTAGGGGCACTTTAATATAGAGTGGTTTTTTTAATGTTTAT
>NZ_JBFBBZ010000183.1:0-1032 GCF_040682935.1 Amycolatopsis sp. NPDC051061 | reverse complement strand
AATCTATATAACAAATTTCTCCATCCATTCTTCTTATCTTCTATAATTTAAAATGGAAAAGTGAATATTGAAAAGCTAGTTAAACTAAAAGTCGTCATAGACATTAGATATTCTTTCATAAATGTATCTTGTGCTTCAGGATTTGGTAATTTTATCATTGCCGTAAATACTAAGAAAAAAAATACGGGCATGCCTATGCTCATAATAAGATATTTTTTATTACGCCCCATTCTTAAAAATTCTATTTTTGCTAAATTAGTCATTTTGTGTCTCCTCAATATGAGTACCCTCAAATATAGTATCCAGTAATGATGTATTGGTAAGCTCAACTTCTTTAATAGGGAATCCTATGCTTAATAACGCTTTAATAATATCATCTGTTCTTTCTGCTACAAAATAAAATTCCACAGTAGATTTTGAAAAAATTTCTTTGATCTGATTACATATAAT
Organism: Amycolatopsis sp. NPDC051061; assembly: GCF_040682935.1. Lineage (NCBI taxonomy): Bacteria > Bacillati > Actinomycetota > Actinomycetes > Pseudonocardiales > Pseudonocardiaceae > Amycolatopsis > Amycolatopsis sp. NPDC051061. The sequence continues at coordinate 582 of NZ_JBFBBZ010000183.1, read as the reverse complement.
TATATGTTGTAATGGTTGTTCAAATTGCTTATATAAATTAATATCTAAAACAATAATTTTTTCGTGATTCAGCATTCTTAGCCGGTATGGTGTTTCATCTGCCATTAAATTACCATTATCTAATAAAAGTACTCTATCCGCACAATAATTTACTTCTTCAATATAATGGGTTGTAAATAATACAGTAGTGCCTTTTTCTTTAAGTTGTTGGATACATTCCCAAAAATGGTGTCTGGTCGATGTATCCATACTTGAGGTAGGCTCATCAACAATTAAAAATTGTGGTTTGTTAATTACAGCTAAACAAAAATCTAGTAATCTCTGTTGCCCTCCAGATAATTTAGAAGCAAACTTATTCATTTGTTCGTTTGAAAAATTAAGAATAAGTGCAACTTCTTCCTCAGAAAGAGGAGTATCAGTATAACTAGATACAAAGTTAATTAACTCGTTTACCTTTATATCATCAGGAAAATTGGTATTTTGAGGTAAAAAACCAACATTTTTTTTCTCGCAGTATATCTTTACATTTCCATCATTTTGAAAATATTTTCCTATGATTATATTCAATAATGTACTTTTTCC
>NZ_JBFBBZ010000182.1:0-1034 GCF_040682935.1 Amycolatopsis sp. NPDC051061 | reverse complement strand
AAATGACTTTATAACGGTTTCAAAAGAAGCCTTATTGCTTAAAAAAGCAAGAAACATCATTGTCAAAAAGAGTGAGGAGGGGAAGTGAACATCAGAGAAGTTGAAAAGTCATCTTTCTCCATCATTGGAAAAGAAGGCTTAGGTAAAGCACAAGAAGCTGACATTTGGATTCCACCACTCTGGCAAGAAGCAACCAACGCTTTTGAGGAAATTATTCATTTGATTAAGCAGCCACTCACAATTTGGGGGGCCATGTCTGATGAATCAGGGCAATTTAAACCATGGAATAATGGTGGACTCTATCTGGCAGGTGTTGAAGTTGAAAATTCAGCGCAAAAGCCTGAAAATTGGACTAAATGGACACTTCCAGGCTTTCGTTATTTCGTTGTTGAAACAACAACTTATGAAATGAACAAGACTTATTCAGATATGTGGAATTATTTAACTCAAAATGATTTAAAAATTGTTGGAGCAGTACAAGAACATCAATCAATTTCAGCAGAAAATCCTGAAGAGTTAGAACTATGGTTTCCAATTGAAAGAATATAAAAGTCCAAATAGTTTCATTGATGACGAGTTGTTGTATTTCAAAAATTACTAAGTAGAAAAAATCATGACATTAACAGACACTTACACACTAAACAATGGCATTAAAATTCCAAAAGTTGGCTTTGGAACTTGGCAATCTGCGAGCGGAGAAGAAGCTTATAATGCGGTAAAAGCAGCACTTGAAGCAGGATATCGTCATATTGATACAGCGGCAGTTTATAAAAATGAAGAATCAGTCGGTCAAGCAATTGCTGATTCAGGAATTCCCCGTGAGGAACTTTTCGTTACAACAAAACTTTGGGGTGTAGGAACAACAGAGGACGCTGCGAAAGCCTTGGATGAATCCTTGAAAAAATTGGGACTTGATTATGTTGATTTGTACCTCATTCATTGGCCAAATCCTAAAGCATTCCGCCCTGATTTTGAAACACGTAATCTTGCAGTTTGGAAAGCCATGGAAGCAGGCGTAAAAGCTGGTAAAATCC
>NZ_JBFBBZ010000181.1:0-1047 GCF_040682935.1 Amycolatopsis sp. NPDC051061 | reverse complement strand
GGTCATTAAGCGGATTAAAGAGATTTTGCAAAAGAACATTCATTGCATTAATTCCGGCCATTCCTTTATACATAGGCGCTAAGATTTGTAATTCAAAAGGATTATTCCCTCTTTTTTGCCATGCACTTGCGATTTGTTCAACCATCTGAGGAACAAAATTTGCACTGACCTCAAAATAAGAACGGTCAGGTTTTTTCGTCGTGAAATCACTTGGCAATTGCCCATCTTTGATGTGGTGAGCTAAATCAGTAATGGTAGAATCATCCCCTTGACGAAAAATCTTATCCAATTTTACTGACGGAATTTCTGGAATTTTTAGTAAATCCGCAAAAATTTGTCCTGGCCCCACAGAAGGAAGCTGGTCAGCATCTCCAACAAGGAGAACTTTCATTGAACCAGGAATCGCTTGAAAAAGTTTATTAGCTAACCAAGTATCAACCATAGAAAATTCGTCAACAATCAAAAGAGCACCAGACAATTCATTTCCAAGAGCATCTTCTGCTTCATCTTGTCCTAAACCCAAATGGCGGTGAATCGTCGCTGCTGGAAGACCAGTCAACTCATTCATCCGTCTTGAAGCTCGACCAGTCGGTGCTGCCAGTAATATAGGAAAGACGTCATCATTATAATGGTCTGGGTCCAAATCTAGCTGATGAAGACGGGCATAAGTTTCAATAAAACCATTAATAATTGTTGTTTTACCAGTTCCTGGTCCACCAGTCAAAATGAAAAATTGCTGATTCATTGCACCAATAATGGCTTGCTTTTGCAAATCATCATAAGTAATTTCTAAATCTCTTTCAACTTCAGCCAATACTGTCAGTAACTTTTCATCAGCAAAATCTTTACCCGAACGATTAGTTAATGCTGTCAGTGATTTCCGAATCCCGTCCTCAGCGAAGTACAAGGAATTCTCAAATATTTTTGTTCCTTCTTGTTGCACTTTTCCATCAACTATTAAACCATTAATTTCCTCCGCAACAGCAGACGGGTTGACCTCGACATTACGAGCTTCTTCAAGTAAGTCTATCGTCATCTCAAGTAAAT
>NZ_JBFBBZ010000180.1:0-1049 GCF_040682935.1 Amycolatopsis sp. NPDC051061 | reverse complement strand
CTAGGGCCTGTATCGAAGTGGGTCAGAGCCATTCGTTGATCGCAGCGATCTGAACAGTAGCTTCGTAGCGGACGGCGAGTTTGTCGTAGCGAGTAGCCACCCCGCGGTGGCGTTTGAGCCGGTTGATGCCGCACTCCACCGCATGACGCTGTTTGTAGATCTCGGAATCGAAGGCCGGTGGCCGACCACCCTTCGACCCCTTGGCCTTGCGGTGCGCGTCCTGATCGGCCTTGCTCGGAATGGTCGCCTTGATCCCGCGCCCGCGCAGGTGAGCCCGGTTGGCCTTCGAGGTGTAGGCCTTATCCGCCAGCACCCGATCGGGGCGGGTACGGGGCCGGCCGCCGGCCGGTCGGGGCACCCGGATCCCGGCCAGGACCGGAATGAACTGCGGGCTGTCGCCACGCTGCCCCGCGGTCAGCACGATCGACAACGGCTTCTGCCCCTGCTCACACCCTAGATGCACCTTCGTGGTCAACCCACCCCGCGACCGCCCCAACGCGTGATCATCAGGCTCGACGGTGACCCCGCCCGGCGGCTCGGCCTGCAGATCCCCCTTTTCCGCGCCCCCGCCGCATGCTGATGCGCCCGCGCGATCGTGGAATCCACGCTGACATCCCACGTGATCCGCCCGGCCGCCTCAGCCTCGACCTGCAACGCGGTCAAGACCTGCTGCCAGACACCGGCACGTTGCCAGCGCCGGAACAACCCATAAACCGCTGCCCAGGACCCATACCCGACCGGCATGTCCCGCCACGGGGCGCCGGTGCGGACCCGCCACCGGATCCCGTCGATCAGCTGCCGTTTGCTCCACAACGACGGCCGACCCGGCCGCGACGGCACGGGCAGCAACGGTTCCAGCGTTGCCCACTGCTCGTCGGTCAGGTCGAACCGCCTCGTCACCGCTAGGGTGTCCACGAGGTCTCCGGTGTTCAGGTTCTTCTTGGTCGACGAACCAACTACCGGAGACCTCACCTATGTCGAGCACCGACACGCCCAGCAACACCAACTCCAGCTCAACCTGCTCGAGGCGACTTCGATACAGGCCCTAG
>NZ_JBFBBZ010000179.1:0-1064 GCF_040682935.1 Amycolatopsis sp. NPDC051061 | reverse complement strand
AAGACCGTGCTCACCGACGTCGGCCCGGTCCAGATCGACGTGCCCCGCGACCGCGACGCCAGCTTTGCACCGAAGATCGTCGCCAAGCGGCAGAAGCGTCTGGGCGGCGTGGACGAGATGGTGATTTCCCTGGCCGCGAAGGGCCTCACGACCGGAGAGATCTCCGCGCACCTGGCCGAGGTCTACGGAGCCGAGGTGTCCCGGCAGACCATCTCCACGATCACCGACAAGGTCATCGAGGGCATGGTCGAATGGCAGAACCGGCCGCTGGACCCGGTCTATCCGGTGATCTTCATCGACGCGATCCACGTCAAGATCCGCGACGGGCAGGTCGCCAACCGCCCGATCTACGTCGCCCTCGCGGTCACGTGCGAGGGCCGCCGCGACATCCTCGGGTTGTGGGCCGGCGACGGCGGTGAAGGCGCGAAGTACTGGCTGCACGTGCTCACCGAGCTGAAGAACCGTGGCGTGGCTGATGTGCTCATGGTCGTCTGCGACGGGTTGACCGGCCTGCCGGATGCGATCACCACGGTCTGGTCAAAGACGATCACCCAGACCTGCGTCGTTCACTTGCTGCGCAACAGTTTCCGCTACGCGGGACGCCAGCATTGGGACGCCATCGCCAAGGCCCTCAAACCGGTCTACACCGCGTCGACCGAGGCCGCCGCGCGGGAGCGGTTCGCTGAGTTCGCCGAGACTTGGGGCGCCCGGTATCCGGCGATTGTGCGGTTGTGGGACAACGCGTGGGCGGAGTTTGTGCCGTTCCTGGCGTTCGATCCGGAGATCCGGCGGGTGATCTGCTCGACCAACGCGATCGAGAGCGTCAACGCCCGCATCCGCCGGGCGGTGAAGGCCCGCGGTCACTTCCCGAACGAGCAGGCCGCGCTCAAGTGTGTCTACATGGCGATCATGAGCCTGGACCCGACCGGCGCCGGCCGCAAACGCTGGACGATGCGGTGGAAGCCTGCGTTGAACGCGTTCGAGATCGCCTTCGACGGCCGTCTGGCCGTCGGACGTAGGTAGTTCCCTTCAACCCGAGTTACACCGCTCGTTTGACAGACCCC
>NZ_JBFBBZ010000178.1:0-1065 GCF_040682935.1 Amycolatopsis sp. NPDC051061 | reverse complement strand
TTTGAGTGGTGTCACCCACAACAACCCCAAACGGTTTTTGTCCAAGAGTACCTAAATCTAAAGTGAAACTGAAAGTCAGATCATCCTTGATTGGAATTTGCTTACCATCAACCTGCAACGTTGTCGTTGGGTGCTTGACCTTACCAGTAATCGTCGCAATCCCGGTCTTAGGGTCATAGAACTTAGCCGAGGTGGCATTGAATTCATTGGAACCAAATGTCACACCTTGATCGAACGTCACAGGATTCTTCAACATATCAGGATCATAAGACGAGGTAATCGTCTTTTGCTCCGTCGTGGTGTTTCCGTCTTTGTCGGTGGCGGTCACTTTGATGGTATTGTCACCATAATTAACCGGTACATCAACACTAAAGTGATGTTGTGCATCAAGTGCTGCTACGGTGTCGCCAACATTAACTGTCTTGGTGTCAGCACTAACCGTCCCTGTAACCTTGATGGTCGCTTCAGAGGTCTGATCCGAGCCATTGTTGAATTTCAAATCAGTAAAGGTTGGCGCCGTCAGCCGAACTTTAGTGTCAAAATGTTTAAGCAACTGGGTATGCGCCTTATCGGCATATAGATCCACTTGCGCGGCGTAATCAGCATTTGTGACCGGCATTGAGGCAGTGAAACTGTTAGTCGCAGCATCGTAGGTTGTGTTCAAATCATGTTTCTTTCCTTGTGCATCAGTGTAAGTACCGTCAACCGCTGCTGGATACGTTCCACTAAACGTATACGTCCCGCCACCTTGAGTATTGGCTTCGTAGCCGGTTGTGGTACTTGAGATCTTGTCTGGGATACCGCCGCCGTTCACAATTAAATCAAACGATGTAGACCCCGGCTTCTGAACGCTGGCATCTTGATCAGTGGCATTGGATGCATTATCAGTCAAGTACAGCTCAGCCGAATTGTCGCCATTGCCAAGTGCTTGGGCCTGTTCATCAGATAATGGCGTTTCAATTTTGGTGTACCCATCAGCCGTTGTCCCAGCATCGGTAAAGGTAGCATCAAGATTCGTCACTTCATTAATTGCAGTTTTAACGCTCTTGGTGGCATCAAGACCAC
>NZ_JBFBBZ010000177.1:0-1090 GCF_040682935.1 Amycolatopsis sp. NPDC051061 | reverse complement strand
AAACGGTCATATTTATCCAGGGTCTGGTGCTTCAGCAACAAACACAATGAGCGCAAAGGCCGTAGCAACACTCAGTTATCATCTTATTCAAGATTTCCCAGAAATTCTTCAAATCACTAAAAAAACAGAAATTCCTTTTGATACCGGCAATGAAGCAAAGATGACCTTAACTAATACCAATCAAATGCTTAGTGGTTTTTCTACTTCAAGAACTGGTGTAGATGGCTTGAAAACAGGTTCAACAAGTTTTCAAATTGACTGTTTTGCTGGAACAACAAATCAAAACGGCTTTAGAATCATTACGGTTGTTTTAGAAGCTACAGATCCTGCTGCTGACAACTCAACTCCTTTCACCCTCACAAATCAACTGATGAACTATGTTTATGGTCATTGGCGTACGACCAGTCTTGTGCAAAAAAATCAATCCTTAGATGATTTTAAAGAAATTGCTGTGACTGATGGAAAAGAAAAATCTGTTCAACTCGTTGCTCCACAAAATATCACTCCCGTTGTTCCTTATGCTACAGATGGTAGTGCAGATACAAAATCACTGACAGTCAAATTCAGTAAGAAAAAAACAGCCTCCGTTGAAGCAACTGTGACTAAAAACCAAAAACTTGTCACTCTTTCTACTACAGTAAAGGATAGTTTAGGCTATCTTCCAAATTGTACCGCAGAACAAATTCCATTGGTTGCTAAGAAAACTGTCCCCCGTAGTAGCGCTCCAAAGGTTTTTTGGAATCATTTTGTAAATTTCGTTAATGAAAAACTATAAAATTTTACTGACAGAAAACTTGTCAGAAAATTAACTCACAAAAAAAGCCGTCAATTTACTGACAGCTTTTTTATTATCCTTTAGATTTTACAATTGCAAGTAAAATTGCACCTGTTACGAATAGAACAATCCCAATTCCAACATAAACCAATTCTTTTTTGGTTTTCTTTTCACCAAGGAAGAGAATTCCTCCAATAGTTGAAATGATAACACCTAATTGTGAGAACGAAAAGGCAATTACGTTACCAGCAGCGCTTGCAGCCATAAGCATAAAGATATTTCCTACACCAAACATTGCTCCATCAATCATATTTT
>NZ_JBFBBZ010000176.1:0-1090 GCF_040682935.1 Amycolatopsis sp. NPDC051061 | reverse complement strand
CATGCTCGGGTACGGGAATATCAACCCGTTGTCCATCGACTACGCCTGTCGGCCTCGCCTTAGGTCCCGACTTACCCTGGGCGGATTAGCCTGGCCCAGGAACCCTTGGTCATCCGGCGGCAGAGTTTCTCACTCTGCATTCGCTACTCATGCCTGCATTCTCACTCCCACACCCTCCACGACTGGCTTCCGCCGCCGCTTCCCTGGATGCAGGACGCTCCCCTACCCATCCACACCACTAGACAACACCCTCAAGGAGTGAAGCCGATGTATTGCATGAATGACACAGCTTCGGCGGTGTGCTTAAGCCCCGCTACATTGTCGGCGCAGGACCACTTGACCAGTGAGCTATTACGCACTCTTTCAAGGGTGGCTGCTTCTAAGCCAACCTCCTGGTTGTCTGGGCAATCCCACATCCTTTCCCACTGAGCACACACTTAGGGGCCTTAGCTGGTGTTCTGGGCTGTTTCCCTCTCGACGACGAAGCTTATCCCCCGCCGTCTCACTGCCACGCTCTCACTCTACGGTATTCGGAGTTTGGTTGATTTCGGTAACCCGGTAAGGCCCCTAGACCATCCAGTAGCTCTACCCCCGCAGAGAAACACGTGACGCTGCACCTAAATGCATTTCGGGGAGAACCAGCTATCACGGAGTTTGATTGGCCTTTCACCCCTACCCACAGCTCATCCCCTCAGTTTTCAACCTAAGTGGGTTCGGGCCTCCACGACGTCTTACCGTCGCTTCACCCTGGCCATGGGTAGATCACTCCGCTTCGGGTCTAGACCACGCGACTCACACGCCCTATTCAGACTCGCTTTCGCTACGGCTACCCCACACGGGTTAACCTCGCCACGCAGCACTAACTCGCAGGCTCATTCTTCAAAAGGCACGCCATCACCCAACAAAGCAGGCTCTGACGGCTTGTAGGCACACGGTTTCAGGTACTCTTTCACTCCCCTCCCGGGGTACTTTTCATCTTTCCCTCACGGTACTCGTCCGCTATCGGTCTTCAGGAAGTATTTAGGCTTACCGGGTGGTCCCGGCAGATTCACAGCAAATTCCACGAGCTCGCTGCTACTCGGGAACACCA
>NZ_JBFBBZ010000175.1:0-1112 GCF_040682935.1 Amycolatopsis sp. NPDC051061 | reverse complement strand
ATTAAAAAAACAACTACTCCCACTATAGTTAGTGGATTATCTACATAATTATCCATGATTTTACCCTTTTTCTCTTTTCTTTATTCTATCATTCTTAGTTTTAAACTATCCAAAATCTATTTGGTCTAACATATTCTCTCGGCTGGCTTGATCTAAACCGAGATAAGTTAAAGTCATTGCTTCGCTTGAATGGTTTAGTAAATGTATCACTAAACCAATATTATAATTTGACTGCGTATAAACACGGTAAGCGCCCGTTTTACGCATGGTATGTGTTCCTAAATAGTTGATACCTAAAAGATCTCCAACGTGCGCCATGACCTTATAAAATTGCTTTTCAGTGATATGACGCTTTGGGCGAGAGGTTGACGGAAATAACCATTCAGAATTAAGATTTTGTTGGACCAGCCAATCATGATAAATCAATAAATCTTGTTTTACTGGTTTCAAATATAACGTATTCGCTTTTCCTGTCTTTTTATCATGAATAAAAGCCGTGCTTTTGATAGAACCATCTGGGTTAAAGACATCGGATTTTTTTAATGTCATGACATCACTCACACGGAGTAGTGTGGCCTTACCGACTTGGAAGATCGTATAGTTACGACGGCCAGCCCGAAAACTATCAAGTAACGTATCTTGCACCATTTTTAGAACGTTCGAATCTTTGATGGGAAGAACGATTTGTTGAACCATATAATTAGATATCCTTTCTCAATCATATCATAATTTTTTTCAGCTATAATAGCATAGCTAGACATCCAAGGGCCAGTCCACCAACCAATAATGCCATAAGTCTTAGCATATTTAATACGATAACCTAAAGCGATCAGGTAACTGAGATATTCTTTTTTATGATTTCCAGTATCTAATATTATTAATAGCCCCTCTGTTTTTAGTACACGTGTAGCTTCATCTAAGGCTTTGTATCGGTTCTGTTTTGGTTTAATATTATGAATTGCCATACTTGCGGTTACAAAGTCGTATTTCTTATTTTCAAAAGGTAGCTTTATCATATCCGCAGTTTTTAAATCAGATCTATTTTCTAGATTTTTTTCCTGTAAAAGCTGTTGTATGCTTTTAAAACTATTATTGGATTGATCCCTATTTTT
>NZ_JBFBBZ010000174.1:0-1114 GCF_040682935.1 Amycolatopsis sp. NPDC051061 | reverse complement strand
GAGGGGCTGGCTGCGCTGGCTGAGGGCCGCTCCTCCGCGTTCACCATCACCGGCGAAGCCACAGTCTCCGGCAAAACCGCATTCGTCTTCCCCGGCCAAGGCGCCCAATGGATCGGCATGGGAGCCCGACTCCTGGACACCGCACCCGTGTTCTCCACCCGACTACATGAATGCGCCACCGCACTCGCACCACACATGGACGTCAACCTCATCGACATCCTGCGCACCAAAACGGCCCTGGACCGCGTCGACATCGTCCAACCCGCCTCCTGGGCCATCATGGTCTCCCTGGCCGCCCTCTGGCAGTCACTGGGCGTGAACCCAGACGCCGTCATCGGACACTCCCAAGGCGAAATCGCCGCCGCCACCGTCGCAGGCTGGCTCTCCCTGGACGACGCAGCCGCCGTCGTCGCCCTGCGCAGCCAAGCCATCGCCCAGGACCTGGCCGGACACGGCGGCATGATGTCGGTCGCCCTACCCGCCCAGAACATCGACCTGTCCCACTACCAGAACCGACTCTGGATCGCCGCCATCAACAGCCCCACCGCCACCGTCATCGCCGGAAACGTCGACGCCTTGGAGGAACTGCAAGCACAATACGGCGACACCGTCCGCACCCGAACCATCCCTGTCAACTACGCCAGCCACACCGGCCACGTCGACACCATCAAAAACCGCCTCACCGAAACACTGACCCACATCCAGCCCCGAAAGGGAACAATCCCCTGGCTATCCACAGTTTCCGGCACGTGGATCACCGACAACGACCCGAACGGCGACTACTGGTTCCGCAACCTACGCAGCACCGTAAACTTCGACACCGCCATCCGCACCCTCGCCGACAACGGATTCCGCACCTTCATCGAATCCTCCAGCCACCCCGTCCTCACCACCGCCATCGAATCCACTTTAGACGAAACCGGCACCACCCCCATCACCGTCACCGGAACCCTCCGCCGCCACGACGACACCCCCACCCGCATCCTCACCAGCCTCGCCACCCTCCACACCCACGGCACCACCACCAACTGGACCACGATCTTCGCCGGCAGCCACGCCCGACCAGTCCCACTACCCACCTACGCATTCCAGCACAAGCACTACTGGCTCACGC
>NZ_JBFBBZ010000173.1:0-1119 GCF_040682935.1 Amycolatopsis sp. NPDC051061 | reverse complement strand
GGGTAATTATTGGGTCCGCATTTACTGGATTAGTAACTTCTTTGGTTAATAATCTCATTAACCCCTTAATAGGAATGTTTGTTCAAAGTACAGCCTTGGCTAACTTCTACTTTTATATTGGTAAAACAAAATTCACTTATGGAGCCTTTTTAAATGATACCATTAACTTTGTTATTACTGCATTTGTTGTTTTCATAATAATAAAGTTTGTTAACAGATTAATTCCACATAAAGAGAAAGAAAAGCAAGAAAATCAAAATAAAGAATTGGACACTCTGATTGAGATACGTGACTTATTAAAAATAAAATCTAAGTAAAAAAGCTTAGAAAATTATCATAAATTGATTTTGGCAGTTAACTATGGTATTATTTTACCGTACTAATCAAAAACTGCTCTTCTTAATCTAAGCGCAGGCGCTAAAAACTGATCATTATGTGCTGTGATCAGTTTTTTTGTTTTAATTTTCTCCTTTTTATAAATATTGATAAAGATTCATTTATATTTTATTGGACTACAATCAAATATTTAAACACAAAATGAACAATATCTTTCGAAAATAATTTTTGAGTTCAGTTTTAAATAAATATTTCCATCAAAAATCTCAGTCATTAATTTTAAAATCTTCATAGTAAAATTTACTTCTGACTGAAAGAGATTTCTCATTATAAAAAAGAAAAAAGTTTTAAAAGGGAGTTTAATGATTTTCACTCTAGAAATAATAAGTTTCGGAAAAATTTTTGTTTTTCGGAAAGATACCATTTCTGAAGTGAAAAACATAAAATTTTCACTTTAAAAACTTTCGTAAATTTTTGCTCACTTTTAATAAAAAAACTCCTTCAGTTAGAAAGAGATTTTTTACTAAGTAGATTAAAAACCATTCAATGATTTTTAGGGGTTATTATTATAATGTACCCATTCTACCACTTCAATATTATTTGTCAATAAGAAAAACATCAATAGTTGATGTTTTTCATGAGTATTTATGAAAAGTTTTTCTGGAATAAGCATAGTCTATCATAATTATATTAACATTCGCTTAATGGAAAGTCAACGAAAAAGTAGACACGGAGTTAAGAGAATTTAATAATTATATTTTTCAAAGTCTTTTGAAGACCTAT
>NZ_JBFBBZ010000172.1:0-1125 GCF_040682935.1 Amycolatopsis sp. NPDC051061 | reverse complement strand
TTTTATTCCTGCGTTACTCAATACTACTATCCCTTCAACTTCGTTTTTATCGACTCATAAAAGTTATCACCAATCCAGCGTCGAATTTTAATTTTTAGAGATAAAAATTTATCTTTTCCTTTTTTCCAACCACCATCATAGTGATGAATAGAAAATGTATTTTCTGTAATTACTAATTTCCTAGTTTCAAGACTTAATGGACATAAATAATCTGTCGGAAGGATAGTTATTCCTTGTAAATCCTGGTTAATATCTTTTTTTTGTAAACCAAATCTTTTTAACAAATTAGTTGTGTAAGTCACACAAGTAGTAGTACCATCAAACTCAAGTTCAGCATAAACCTCTAAATTTGCTTTAACTATTTGGTGGTTTTTTATAGCTCCAAATCCTTGGCCGGTATTTACACGACCAGCAGTTTCCATTCCCATATATGCTTGATTGACAAGCAAATCATCCAAAGGTTTTATCAGTTCAACATCAGTGTCAAGATAAATGCCCCCCTCACTATAAATGATATCAAGCCTTGCAACATCCGTGACAAAAGCATAACGTTTCTTTTCGTACGCTTCTTTTGTATATTGAATTTTATTTACATCATAGTTTTTCTCAGACCATTGTTTTATTTCATAATCTGGACAAAACCTTCTCCAACTTTCAATACATTTTAGCGCAGATTCTGGTAAAGGTTGCCCTCCGAACCAGCAATAGTGTATTACTTTTGGTATCATATCTTCTCACTTTTTATAAATAGCTGGTAAATTTCAGCACTGAATAATTTTATGAATTCAGTGTTGTGATTTACATTTTTTTGTAAGGTATCTGAAATTTTGGAACTAATAATATTTTCGAGAATGTCTTCAACATCTTCGCACAAAATCAATGAGTATCCCTTTTTCACAACCTGTTTACTTACCCAAAGTTGATGATCATTTATATGCTCATCAAATTTCATTTGCCGTGGAACAACTATCGGAATTTTACCTAGTTGTAATACTTGCATATAGGTAGATGGTCCGCCATGAGTAATAATCGTACTCGCTTCATTCATACATCTTTCCATAGTCTCATATCCAATAACCTTTTCCCATTTAGTATATTTGGGTTCATAAGTTGAGTACCCAATTT
>NZ_JBFBBZ010000171.1:0-1125 GCF_040682935.1 Amycolatopsis sp. NPDC051061 | reverse complement strand
CTGGATTTAAAATCTTTAATTAAAGATTTAGTAAAAACTGAACCTGATAAAGTCATTGTTTACGAAGATCGTTTTTATGAATCATTTGATTCACTTATCAATGAAGAAAATTGGTCACTCATTAAAGCTTGGATGCTGACAAAAATTGCACGTGGCGCTACTTCTTTCTTCAATGAAGACCTTAGAATTCTTGGTGGAGCTTATGGACGTTTCCTTTCAAATGTTCAAGAAGCAAGAAGTCAAGAAAAACATCAACTTGATTTGACTGAGTCTTATTTTAGCCAAGTGATTGGTTTATTCTATGGTAAAAAATATTTTGGTGAAGCTGGTAAGGCCGATGTCAAACGGATGGTCACTGCAATGATTAAAGTTTACCAAGCGCGTTTGTCTAAAAATGAGTGGCTCAGTCAAGAAACAGCTGAAAAAGCCATTGAAAAATTGGATGCTATTACTCCTTTCATTGGTTTCCCAGATAAATTGCCTGAAATTTATAGTCGTTTAAAAACAACTTCTGGCTCTCTCTATGAAGATGCCCTTAAATTCGATGAAATTTTGACTGCTCGAACTTTTGAAAAATTCTCAGAAGATGTTGATAAAACAAGCTGGCATATGCCTGCTCATATGGTCAATGCTTATTATAGTCCTGATAGTAATACAATTGTTTTTCCAGCAGCAATTTTGCAAGCTCCTTTTTACTCTCTTGAACAATCTTCATCACAAAATTACGGTAGAATCGGCACAGTTATTGCTCACGAAATTTCTCACGCTTTTGATAACAACGGTGCCCAATTCGATAAAGAAGGAAATTTGAACAAATGGTGGTTAGATGAAGATTATGAAGCTTTTGAAGAAAAGCAAAAAGAAATGATTGCACTCTTTGACGGCGTAGAAACCGAAGCTGGTCCAGCAAACGGAAAACTCATTGTGTCAGAAAATATTGCTGACCAAGGAGGAATTACAGCGGCACTGACAGCAGCTAAAGATGAGAAAGACGTTGATTTGAAAGCTTTCTTTAGTCAGTGGGCTAAGAGCTTGAACAGCGCGGGCGTGACCAGGTTCACCCGGACGTCGGTGGTCTGCGCGGACAGCACGACCGCGACCAGCAGTTCCAGCGGAGTGGTGAAG
>NZ_JBFBBZ010000170.1:0-1136 GCF_040682935.1 Amycolatopsis sp. NPDC051061 | reverse complement strand
TATTAACCGGCTTCCCTTTCGCCACACGGCGCGAAGTGCGCCTTTGAAACGGAACTTCCCTATGGCTTAGGATCGACTAACCCATGTCCAACTGCTGTTCACATGGAACCTTTCTCCACTTCGGTCCTTCAAGTTCTCATTGAAGTATTTGCTACTACCACCAAGATCTGCACTAGAGGCCGTTCTACCCGGGCTCACGCCCTAGGCTTCGTCACTGACCTCCACGCCTGCCTACTCGTCAGGGCATCATATCAACCCTGACGGTGAAGTATAAGTAACACGCTTGAGCGCCATCCATTTTCAGGGCTAGTTCATTCGGCCGGTGAGTTGTTACACACTCCTTAGCGGATTCCGACTTCCATGGCCACCGTCCTGCTGTCAAGATGTACTAACACCTTTTGTGGTGTCTGATGAGCGTCCACTCCGGCACCTTAACCTCGCGTTCGGTTCATCCCGCATCGCCAGTTCTGCTTACCAAAAATGGCCCACTAGTGTTGTTCATTCGAATGCCCACGTTCAATTAAGTAACAAGGGCTTCTTACATATTTAAAGTTTGAGAATGGATGAAGGCTATATAGCGCCCCCGAGTCCCTAATCATTCGCTTTACCTCATAAAACTGAGTTCAACACTGCTATCCTGAGGGAAACTTCGGCGGAAACCAGCTACTAGAAGGTTCGATTAGTCTTTCGCCCCCATGCCCATATTTGACGATCGATTTGCACGTCAGAACCGCTGCGAGCCTCCACCAGAGTTTCCTCTGGCTTCACCCTATACAGGCATAGTTCACCTTCTTTCGGGTCCGGCCCCGTATGCTCTTACTCAAATCCATCCGAAGACATCAGGATCGGTCGATGATGCACCCAAAGGGCTCTCACCTACGTTCACTTTCATTACGCGTAGGGGTTTTACACCCAAACACTCGCATAGACGTTAGACTCCTTGGTCCGTGTTTCAAGACGGGTCGCTGATGACCATTACGCCAGCATCCTTGCGGAGCGCGTACCTCAGTCCGGCGCAGGGTATTACACAACGGGCTATAACACTCCCCGAGGGGAGCCACATTCCCGAAGCCTTTATCCCCCGCGCCAAACTGATGCTGGCCTGTGCCCGGCAAAGTGCACCAGCGAGAACGCTG
>NZ_JBFBBZ010000169.1:0-1137 GCF_040682935.1 Amycolatopsis sp. NPDC051061 | reverse complement strand
ACAAAGTTGACGTGATTCAAGGAACTGCAGAATTTATTGATAACAATACAATAAATGTTGAACAAGAAGATGGGTTCCAACTTTTGCAATTTAATGATGTGATTATCTCAACTGGTTCACATCCTATCGAAATTCCTTCTTTCCCATTTGGTGGTCGCATTATTGACTCTACTGGTGCTTTGTCACTTCCAGAAGTTCCTAAACATTTGATTATTGTTGGGGGAGGAGTTATTGGTTCTGAGCTTGGTGGAGCATACCGTATGCTCGGTTCTAAGATTACAATTGTTGAAGGTTTGGACCACATTTTAAACGGGTTTGATAAAGAAATGTCTGATATCATTGCTAATCGCGTTAAATCTGCTGGTTCTGAAATCTTTACTTCAGCAATGGCTAAATCAGCTACTCAAACTGATAAAGATGTAACTTTGACTTTTGAGGTTGACGGAAAAGAACAAACGGTGACTGGTGATTACTTACTCGTTTCTGTTGGACGTCGTCCAAATACTGATTTAATCGGCTTGAACAACACTGATGTTAAATTGACTGACCGTGGTTTGATTGAAGTTGACGATTCTTATGCAACTAATGTTCCTCACATTTATGCAATCGGTGATGTGGTTCCTGGTCCAATGCTCGCTCACAAAGCTTCTTTCCAAGCTAAAGTTGCTGCTGCTGCGATTGCTGGAGCTGAGGACGACGTGGACTTACACGTTGCTTTGCCTGCTGTAGCTTATACAACAACTGAATTAGCAACAGTTGGAGAAACGCCTGAATCAGTTAAAGACCGTAAAGATGTTAAAATTTCTAAGTTCCCATTTGCTGCAAATGGCCGTGCCATTTCAATGAATGATACGACTGGTTTCTTACGTTTGATTACTGAAACTAAAGAAGGGGCCTTAATCGGTGCTCAAATCGTTGGCCCTGGTGCATCTGACTTGATTTCTGGTTTATCACTAGCGATTGAAAATGGATTGACTTCTAAAGACATTTCATTGACTATCCAACCTCACCCAACACTTGGTGAAGCGATTATGGATACAGCTGAATTGGCTGATGGCTTACCAATTCACGTTTAATAAAATTAAAAATCACTGACGGATTTGTCAGTGATTTTTTCTATGGATAAATTTACTAACG
>NZ_JBFBBZ010000168.1:0-1148 GCF_040682935.1 Amycolatopsis sp. NPDC051061 | reverse complement strand
GTGTCCCCGGACGGGATGCAGCGGTTGCTGCGGTGGGCGGATTGGGACATCGACGGTGTCCGCGATGACGTGCGGGACTATGTCGTCGAGCACCTTGGCGAGCCGGGTGGCGTGCTGATCGTGGATGACACTGGGTTTCTGAAGAAAGGCATCCGGTCGGCGGGGGTGCAGCGGCAGTACTCGGGAACGGCGGGCCGGATCGAGAACTGCCAGATCGGGACGTTCCTGGCGTATGCCTCCGAGCGTGGGCATGCGTTGATCGATCGGGAGTTGTATCTGCCGGAGCCGTGGATCGCTGACCTGGATCGGTGTCGGCGGGCGGGGATCCCGGACGGGACGGAGTTCGAGACGAAGCCGCGGCAGGCGATGGCGATGCTGGCGCGGGCCTTCGCGGCGGGACTGCCGTTCGCGTGGGTCACCGCAGATGAGGCATATGGGCAGGTCAAGTACCTGCGCGGGTGGCTGGAGGAGTGCGACGCTGCCTACGTGCTGGCGACCAAGGTCAACGACATCCTGACCACCGCCGAGGGCTCCGAACGCCGTGCCGATGAGCTGATCGCGGACCTGCCCGCTCGAGCGTGGCGGCGGTTGTCGGTTGGGGCCGGCGCGCACGGGCCCCGGGAGTACGACTGGGCCCGGCTGCCGATCGGGGTCGGGTGGCGGGCCGGGCGTGGGCACTGGCTGCTCGCCCGCCGCTCGATCAGTGATCCGACCGAGATCGCCTACTACGTCTGCTACGGGCCCCGTCGCTCGACACTGCTGGATGTGGCCTGGATCGCCGGGACCCGGTGGCGGATCGAGGAGTGTTTCCAGCAGGCCAAGAACGAAGCCGGACTAGATCATTACCAGGTCCGGTCCTGGCGGGCCTGGTATGCCCACATTACCTTGTCGATGCTCGCCCATGCCTGGCTGGCTGTGTCCCGATCCGTTGCCGTAAAAGGGGAATCGGTGTCGGCGAGCCGGGCATGATCGGGTTCACGCTACCGGAGATCCGGCGGCTGTTCACCAGACTCGTCCTGCGCGTCACCGACGCCGCCGAGCATGTCTGGGCTTGGTCCTGCTTCCGCCGCCGACGACAACACCAGGCCCGCCTCAGTCACTACAAACGACGTGGCTACCCACTCACCTGACTGCCGTTGCAGTATTAG
>NZ_JBFBBZ010000167.1:0-1170 GCF_040682935.1 Amycolatopsis sp. NPDC051061 | reverse complement strand
GGTCGCTGGCGACCACGCGGGCCGCGTTGGAGCAGCGGGCCGTGGTCATGGCTCGGGACACCGCGCACGGCCTGTCCGCAGTCCGGGCCCTCGCTGACAGACATGCAGATCCACACGTGATCACCGGCACCGCGAACGTCGACGGCCGCACCGTGTTCGTGTTCCCGGGCCAAGGCGCGCAATGGGCCGGTATGGGCCGGGAACTCCTGGACTCCTCGCCCGTGTTCGCCGCACGGCTGCACGAGTGCTCAGCGGCCCTCACCCCGTACGTGGACTGGGATCTGATCGAGGTCATCAGTTCCGGCGGTGCGCTCGACGACGTCGATGTGGTGCAGCCGGTCTCGTGGGCGATCATGGTTTCGCTGGCCGCGTTATGGCGCTCACTCGGTGTGGAACCGGACGCCGTGATCGGGCACTCCCAAGGCGAGATCGCCGCCGCCGCCGCCGCCGGCTGGCTGTCGCTGGAGGACGCCGCCAAGATCGTGGCCCTACGCAGCCAACTCATCGACCAGGAACTGGCCGGACACGGCGGCATGATGTCCATCGCCCTGCCCGCCCACGACATCGATCTATCTTCCTACCAAGGCCGACTCTGGATCGCCGCAATCAACGGACCAACCGCCACCGTCGTAGCCGGCGACACCAACGCACTGAAAGAACTCCAGACCCAGTACGGAGACACCACCCGGACACGAATCATCCCCGTGGACTACGCATCACACACCGGCCACGTAGACAAGATCGCAACCCAACTAAACCGCACCCTCGCCGACATCACACCCCGAACCGGCGACATCCCCTGGCTCTCCACCGTCACCGGCCAATGGATCACCAACACCAACGCCGACTACTGGTTCCGCAACCTCCGCCACACCGTCCACTTCGCCGACGCCGTCACCACCCTGCTCAACCAAGGACACCGCACATTCATCGAGGTATCCACCCACCCAGTACTCAATCCCGCCATACAAGAAACCATCGAGACCAACACCGAACTGCACACAGTCACAGTCAGCACACTGCGCCGCAACGAAGGCAGCCTGCAACAAATCCTGACCGGACTAGCCGAACTCCACGTCCGAGGCATCCACATCAACTGGACACAAGTACTACCAACCGCCCAACGAGTCCCCCTACCCACCTACGCATTCCAACACCAACGCTACTGGC
>NZ_JBFBBZ010000166.1:0-1176 GCF_040682935.1 Amycolatopsis sp. NPDC051061 | reverse complement strand
AGGCGGCACGGCGAACTCCCAGGTCGGAATGGTGGGCCAGGCGGAGGTCCGGGACGCTCCGGCGAAACTGGTCCTACCAATTTAGCCCGCCGGGCAATTTTATTTTTGGTGGTGCTACAGCTGCTTATCAAGCAGAAGGTGCAACTCACACAGATGGTAAGGGCCCAGTAGCATGGGATAAGTATCTTGCAGACAATTATTGGTATACAGCAGAACCTGCAAGTGATTTTTACCATAAATACCCAGTTGATTTAGAATTAGCTGAAGAATATGGTGTTAATGGTATTCGTATTTCTATTGCCTGGTCTCGTATTTTCCCAACGGGTTACGGTGAAGTAAATGAAAAAGGTGTTGAATTCTACCATAAACTATTTGCTGAATGCCACAAGCGTCATGTTGAACCATTTGTGACTTTGCATCATTTTGACACACCAGAAGCTCTTCATTCAAATGGAGATTTCTTAAACCGCGAAAATATAGAACACTTTATAGATTATGCCGCTTTCTGTTTTGAAGAGTTTCCAGAAGTAAACTACTGGACAACTTTCAATGAAATTGGCCCAATTGGTGATGGTCAATACTTGGTTGGTAAATTCCCTCCAGGCATTAAATATGATCTTGCCAAAGTCTTCCAATCACACCACAACATGATGGTCTCTCATGCACGTGCTGTAAAATTGTATAAGGATAAAGGTTATAAAGGTGAAATTGGTGTTGTTCATGCTTTACCAACTAAATACCCTTATGATCCGGAAAATCCAGCAGATGTTCGTGCTGCTGAACTTGAAGACATCATCCATAACAAATTTATCTTGGATGCAACCTATCTTGGGCACTATTCAGATAAAACGATGGAAGGTGTCAACCATATCCTAGCTGAGAATGGTGGAGAACTTGATCTTCGTGATGAAGACTTCCAAGCTCTTGACGCAGCTAAAGATTTGAATGATTTCCTTGGTATCAACTATTACATGAGTGATTGGATGCAAGCTTTTGATGGTGAGACTGAAATCATTCACAATGGTAAGGGTGAAAAAGGAAGCTCTAAGTACCAAATTAAGGGTGTTGGTCGTCGAGTAGCTCCTGACTATGTTCCGCGCACAGACTGGGATTGGATTATTTATCCTGAAGGCTTGTATGACCAAATCATGCGAGTGAAAAATGATTATCCGAATT
>NZ_JBFBBZ010000165.1:0-1184 GCF_040682935.1 Amycolatopsis sp. NPDC051061 | reverse complement strand
GTGATTGACTGGTCACTTCCTGGTGTTTTACCAGTAATGAATAAAGGGGTAATTGATAGCGGAATTAAAGCGGCTCTTGCTTTGAATATGGATATTCACAAATCAATGCATTTTGACCGCAAAAATTATTTCTATCCTGATAATCCCAAAGCTTACCAAATTTCACAATTTGATGAGCCAATTGGTTACAATGGTTCCATTGAAATTGAACTTGAAGATGGCCATAAAGCGACGATTCGCATTGAGCGCGCTCATTTAGAAGAAGATGCTGGGAAAAATACGCACGGAACGGATGGTTATTCTTATGTCGATTTGAATCGTCAAGGAGTACCATTGATTGAGATTGTCTCAGAAGCTGACATGCGCACTCCTGAGGAAGCTTATGCTTATCTGACAGCACTTAAAGAAGCCATTCTTTACACAGGAATTTCTGATGTGAAGATGGAAGAAGGTTCAATGCGTTGTGATGCCAATGTTTCGCTCCGTTCTTATGGTCAAGAAGCTTTTGGTGTGAAG
This sequence comes from Amycolatopsis sp. NPDC051061, assembly GCF_040682935.1. Lineage (NCBI taxonomy): Bacteria > Bacillati > Actinomycetota > Actinomycetes > Pseudonocardiales > Pseudonocardiaceae > Amycolatopsis > Amycolatopsis sp. NPDC051061. The sequence continues at coordinate 668 of NZ_JBFBBZ010000165.1, read as the reverse complement.
ACAGAAGTTAAAAACATGAACTCATTTAGCAATGTCAAAAAAGCTTTGGACTTTGAAGTCGACAGGCAAGCTAAGATTTTGCGCGCTGGTGGCGAAATTCGTCAAGAAACGCGTCGTTTTAATGACAAAACGGGTGAAACAATTTTGATGCGTGTTAAAGAAGGCGCTTCTGATTACCGTTACTTCCCAGAGCCAGATGTCCCTCGTTTTGAAATTTCTGAGGAATGGGTTGAGCAAATGCGTGAGAGCCTTCCAATGACGGCTAAAGCAAGACGTGCACATTATATTAATGATTTAGCTTTGTCTGATTATGATGCTCGTCAATTGACCGCAACTAAAGAAGTTTCTGATTTCTTTGATCAAGCGATTAAATTTGATACTGACCCTAAATTGGTGTCAAACTGGTTGCAAGGTGAAGTGGCTCAATATTTGAATAGTGAGAAAAAAGAACTTCATGAGATTGGCTTGACTCCAGAAAATCTGACAGAAATGATTCGTTTGATTTCAGATGGAACAATTTCTTCAAAAATTGCTAAAAAAGTCTTTATTGAATTAGCAAAAAATGGTGGTTCTGCCGAAGAATTTGTCAAGAAAGCTGGTTTGGTTCAAATTTCTGACCCTGCTGTGCTTTTGCCAATCATTCATGATGTATTTGCTAAGAATGAACA
>NZ_JBFBBZ010000164.1:0-1195 GCF_040682935.1 Amycolatopsis sp. NPDC051061 | reverse complement strand
GCCAGTTATCCTTTTCTCATCTATCTTTATCCTTATTGCCTATGTCCCAAATGCTTGGGGATTCCACTGGTCAAAAGACATTGAGACCTTCTTGATGACTCCTTATAGCTATTCGATGGGTATCCTAGCATTCTTTGTTGGTGGTACTACCGCTAAAGCTTTGACGGACTCAAAGAACCGTGACCTACCTGCGACCAATCAGATTAACTTCTTATCTACGATGCTAGCGTCTATGGTAGGGTTCCTTTTGATGGCAGCTGAGCCTGCAAAAGAAGGAGGCTTCTTGACAGCCTTCATGGGAACAAAAGGCCTTTTGACAGCATTTATCGCAGCCTTTGTGACAGTTAATGTTTATAAAGTCTGTGTAAAAAATAATGTTACCATTCGTATGCCTGAAGATGTTCCACCAAATATCTCTCAAGTATTTAAGGACTTGATTCCGTTCACCGTCTCAGTTGTTCTCCTATATGGACTTGAACTCCTTGTTAAGGGAACTCTTGGTATAACTGTTGCAGAATCAATCGGTACCCTTATTGCTCCTCTTTTCTCAGCTGCAGATAGTTACCTTGGAATTACACTTATCTTTGGTGCTTATGCCTTCTTCTGGTTTGTTGGTATTCACGGTCCTTCAATTGTCGAACCAGCAATCGCTGCTATCACTTATGCCAATATCGATGTCAACTTGCATCTTATCCAAAATGGACAACATGCAGATAAAGTTATCACTTCTGGTACTCAAATGTTTATTGCTACCATGGGTGGAACAGGAGCTACATTGATTGTTCCATTCTTGTTCATGTGGATTTGTAAATCAGATCGTAACCGTGCCATCGGACGTGCCTCAGTTGTTCCAACATTCTTTGGGGTTAATGAGCCAATCTTATTTGGTGCACCAATCGTATTGAATCCGATTTTCTTTGTACCGTTCATTTTCACTCCGATTGTCAACGTTTGGATCTTTAAATTCTTTGTTGACACATTGAACATGAACTCATTCTCTGCCAACCTTCCATGGGTTACTCCTGGTCCGTTGGGAATTGTACTCGGTACTAACTTCCAAGTTCTATCATTTATCTTAGCCGGACTCTTGGTAGTTGTTGATACTATCATTTATTACCCATTTGTTAAGGTATACGATGAACAAATTCTTGAAGAAGAACGTTCTGGTAAAACAAACGATGCTCTTAAAGAAAAA
>NZ_JBFBBZ010000163.1:0-1202 GCF_040682935.1 Amycolatopsis sp. NPDC051061 | reverse complement strand
TTTACGTAGTCGAGGGACTCCACGGATTGCCAATCGTTTACTTAAACGAGTGCGTGATTTTGCTCAAATAATGGGGGATGGCCGAGTGGATAAAGCAATTACCGATAAGGCCTTGTCTATTCTTGATGTTGATGCCGCTGGTTTGGACTATATTGACCAAAAAATTCTCCGCACAATGATTGAAATGTACCACGGTGGTCCTGTTGGGATTGGAACTTTGGCGGTAAATATTGCCGAAGACCGTGAAACGGTCGAGGATATGTATGAACCTTATTTGATTCAAAAAGGATTTTTGATGAGAACTAAACAGGGACGTAAGGTGACCCAAAGAGCCTATGAACACCTAGGGTATGTTTACAATGAAGAAGATTGACAGTTAGCATCTGTCAGTAAAAAAGTTTGTCAAATTTTGGCAGACTTTTTCATTTTAGAATTCTGTCAGTAATATCTTGTGAAATAGGGTATAATAGAATAAATGCTCAAAATTAGTTAATTTATAAATGATATAAAGTAAGGAAGTAATGGAAAAGATTGTTTTTGTCTGTTTAGGAAATATTTGTCGTAGCCCAATGGCAGAATTTGTCATGAAAGATTTAGTTGAAAAGGCAGGAAATGAATCAAATTTTTTGATTGAAAGTCGAGCAACTTCTTCTTGGGAGCATGGAAATCCAATTCATTCTGGAACCCAAACAAAACTAAAAGAACAAAAGATTGCTTTTGACCTTCAAAAAGGAAGTCAAAAAATCAGTAGTGAAGATTTTTATGAATTTGATAAAATTATCGCAATGGATGAATCCAATTTAGAAAATCTTAGAAAAATGGCACCAGAAGGAACGAGTCAAAAAATCGCGATGCTTTTAGAACAAGGTGTTCCAGATCCATGGTTTACGGTCGATTTCCAAGAAACTTATCAACTTGTTAAGACGGGTTGTCAAAGATTATTGGATGAAATTGTATAAAATATTTCAAATAAAATAAACCGATGTGAGAAAATCTCACATTAAAACTTGACTTTGCTAATAACAAGGTCTATAATGAAAGGCATGGAGGCGAGATTTGGTGAAAGAACGTGAATTAAGACGCTCTATGGCGGTACTTCCAATAGGAACTGTCATGAAACTCACTGACCTAAGCGCAAGGCAGATTCGTTATTACGAAGAGCAAGAGCTTATTTTCCCGGAGCGAAGTGACGGTAATCGTCG
>NZ_JBFBBZ010000162.1:0-1239 GCF_040682935.1 Amycolatopsis sp. NPDC051061 | reverse complement strand
GATATCTTCATGAATTTTCTGAACATTACGGGAAATGAAGGTAAAACAACAGTTTTGGAGGAAATAATAAAAGCAGTAATCATATTAAAAAATGCTTTTATTATACCCGAATTGCTAGTTAATTTCATTGGAAAATAAATAAGTCGTGCTATCCTAATCTTAAACCACTAAGCATTAGAAAGCGCACGACTTATATGACTTATAATAGCACACTTCCAAAAGTTTTTGTTTATTTACTGACAACCATTGAGACGCTTTATCAAACGAGGGTTTCCCTTGAGGTTCAAAACCGAAAGAACGTCCATCTCGCAACATCAGATTGCTTAGTTATCGCTTGTTACCTATGGGGCGTACTGCATTTTAGTGAAACGCTTAAAGCTAAGCACCAATTGGCTCAAAGTTTATTTCCTAATTTCCTAGAATATTCTCGCTTTGTCCGCCGTTGTAATGCCCTCTTACCGAGTATCCAAGTCATTCGCCAAGCACTCGTCTTTAAAGAGGTTGAAGGAATGAGTGTATCCATTATTGACAGCTTCCCCATTCCTTTGTGTCAGCCTATTCGTAACTTCAGAAGCAAAGTTCTTGGAGATTATGCCAATGTTGGCTACAATGCTACAAAGGGACAGTACTTCTATGGATGTAAATGTCATGCTTTAGTCAGTGAATCAGGCTATGTCATAGACTACACAATTACTCCTGCTTCAATGGCTGATAGTTCAATGACCGAGGAAGTGTTGAGTCAATTTGGGACACCAACAGTCCTTGGAGATATGGGATATCTAGGTCAGTCACTGCATGAAAGGCTGGAATTAGAAGGAATTGATCTAATTACACCTGTCAGGAAGAACATGAAGCAAAAGAAAATCCTTTTCCCTAATTTTTCAAAACATAGAAAAGTGATTGAGCGAGTTTTCTCTTTTTTGACAAATCTAGGAGCTGAGCGTTGTAAAAGTCGTTCGCCTCAAGGTTTTCAATTGAGATTAGAGATGATACTTTTAGCGTATTCTTTACTGTTAAAATCAGCTAAATCACTGGAACCAGAGACTTTAAGATATTCTATCGGGTATCAAGTCATGGCTAAATAATCAACTAGCAATTCGGGTATATATATAGAAATAGGTATATAATAAAATACATTGATAGGGAATGAAAACTAAACTATTGATAATAGTTAACCCGAATTGCTAGTTAATTTCATTGGAAAATAAATAAGTCGTGCTATCCTAATCTTAAACTACT
>NZ_JBFBBZ010000161.1:0-1240 GCF_040682935.1 Amycolatopsis sp. NPDC051061 | reverse complement strand
GCGGTACGCGCCGCCTTGTTCCAAGCCGCCGGCACGAAGGCCGCCCGCGTCGAGATCATCACCGGCAAGGGCGCCGGGCAGCTGCGTACCCGGGTAAAACGGCTGAAACCTTTGATATGAGCGGTACCGACAAAATGGCAGCCCGACAAGGTTTCCGTTATATTCTTTATAAAAGTGTTTAGCAGTTGGGAATCGTTGACAATTTAAAAATTTGTCTGCAGCTTCTTTTCTTTTAGTCTAAAATAGAGGTTAATAACTAACAGGGGAATTACTAAATGATCAAACCCGAAAAGACAATCAATGGAACCAAATGGATTGAAACGATTCAAATCAATGCCGAAGAACGGGCAACCCTCGAAGATCAGTATGGCATCGATGAAGATATTATTGAGTACGTCACTGATAATGATGAAAGTACTAATTATGTTTATGATATCAATGAGGACTACCAATTATTCATCTTTCTGGCGCCGTATGCCCTCGACAAAGATGCGCTGAGATACATTACCCAGCCATTTGGCATGTTGCTCCATAAGGGCGTTTTATTCACGTTTAATCAAAGCGGCATACCTGAAGTCAACACGGCACTTTACTCGGCATTGGATAATCCCGAGGTTAAGAGCGTCGATGCATTTATTCTGCAAACACTGTTTACAGTTGTTGTCAGTTTTATCCCAATTTCTCGCGCCATTACCAAGAAACGCAACTATTTGGATAAAATGTTGAACCGGAAGACGAAGAACAGTGACTTGGTTTCACTTTCATATCTTCAACAGACGTTGACCTTTTTGTCCAGCGCGGTCCAAACCAATCTCAGTGAACTCGATCGTTTGCCAAAGACCCATTTTGGTGTCGGTGCTGACCAAGATAAAATTGATTTATTCGAAGACGTGCAAATTGAAGGAGAACAGGTCCAACGGATGTTTGAGATTGAAACCCAAGTCGTTGACCGAATCGATCATACCCTCAACAGCCTTGCTAATAACAACCTGAACGATACAATGAAATTTTTGACAATTTGGTCACTGACCATGGCTGTGCCAACGATCATTACCGGATTCTATGGGATGAACGTGAAGAAACTCCCGTTAGCCGGGATGCAAGATGCTTGGATGCTGACTTTGGGGATTTCTGTCGCCTTGATTGTGGCGATGCTGATTATGCTGAAGTTCTGGCGGAAGATGTGATGGGTGAGTGACTTGCTGCTGGGTGGGGGACTTTTTTGGAATGTGTATAGTTG
>NZ_JBFBBZ010000160.1:0-1303 GCF_040682935.1 Amycolatopsis sp. NPDC051061 | reverse complement strand
GGAATTGGCAAAAAGCCTAGAGATTTAGCTTTGGCAACGGCAAACTTTCCAGGTATAATTTTTGGATTGGTCACATTTTTTACTGCCCTTTGATGATAAAAAAATTGATTAATTGGACCTGTGTGTGGCCATTATCAGAGATAAATAAATAATAAATTCGCAAATTGTAAAATGAAGTTAGCCACCTTGAGTCAAGCAAAAAACATCTGAATCTCTTATACTAGAAGTTCGACCAAATAGTATAAAAAGGAAATTCAGATGCAAGACTATTCTATCACAAGCCAGAGCAAAGGGAAACACCTGACCAATCAAGACCGTTTAAACATTGAACGTTGGCACAATAAAGAAGGACTGAGCAACCGTGAGATTGCGCGCTTATTGAATAAAGCTCATGGGACGATTGACAGAGAGATGAAGCGAGGGGAAATCCAGCTCAAGCGGAAGGTAAAATACTCTGCTAAAAAGGCTCAAGAAAATTATGAAGGATTGAGGGCTCACAGTGTTCGTCCGAGTAAACTCACGACTGAGATTGATTGTTATGTGAGTACACGTCTTAAAGAAGACAAGGACTCTTTGGAAGTCATTCATCAGGCTCTAAAAGGAGTTTCTCTGAGCAGCCTCTACAATTGGGTCAACTGGGGCTGGTTAGAAGCCAAGCGTCATCATCTTTTCTATCCGCAGTATAAGGCGGCAAAGAAAATCAAACCTCGTGCGCCAAAGCATCCTTTTGGTAAGTCTATTGAAGAACGGCCTGAGTTCATTAACAATCGCTTAGAAGTGGGGCATTACGAGATTGACACGGTCATTCTTACGAGAGCTAAGAACAAGGTGCTTTTGACGCTCACAGAGCGAAAATACCGCACGGAGATCATTCGCTTGATTGATGGGAAAACAGCACAGGCGGTCAATGATGAGCTGGTGGAACTTCAAAAAAGTTATGACTTCAAATCCATTACCCCTGACAATGGCCATGAATTTGCAAGGCTCTCTGAGGTCGTAAGCTGTCCAGTTTACTATGCACACGCCTACGCGAGCTTTGAGCGAGGGACGAATGAAAACCATAACCGAATGATTCGTAGGCATCTGCCAAAAGGCACAACAAAGACGACCCCTGAAGAAGTCGCCGCTATCGAGTATTGGATGAACCATTATCCAAGAAAAATGTTCAACTATAAGAGTTCATATGAGATGAGCTTGGCTGGCTAACTTGGACTTGCAATTTGCGTTCTTGCACTGTAAGTTGAAGTGAACCATCACCAATAAATAAAAGGTGTCTGCTTTCTTTATCTGCAATTTGGCTTCC
>NZ_JBFBBZ010000159.1:0-1341 GCF_040682935.1 Amycolatopsis sp. NPDC051061 | reverse complement strand
TGAGGTTCACCCCGAATGGTGGACAGGGGCTTACGAGGGATTCAGGCAGCCGCTTGGAGTGACTGCTCGAAGTTGTCGGGACTGAGCATCCCGATGGCGGAGTGCCGTCGCACACTGTTGTAGGTGTGGATCCATTTGTCAATCGCGGCAACGAGTTCTGTCTTCGTAGCGTAGGTATGCCGGTAGTAGTGCTCGTGCTTGAACGTCGACCAGAACGACTCCGCCGGGCTGTTGTCCCAGCAGATCCCGGTCGCGCCCATCGACCGGCGCAGCCCGTGCCGGAAGCACGCCTTCGCTGTCAGGTGCGCGGTGTACTCGCCGCCGCGGTCGGAATGCAGGATCGTGCCACGGCATCTGCCGCCACGGGTGGCCACGGCGTAGTCGATGGCGTCGGTGACCATCTCGGCACCGATGTGGTGAGAGATGCTGTAGCCCAACACTTTCCGGGAATGGCCGTCCCGGATCGCGCATAGGAACATGTCCCCCTCACCGCACGTGAGGTACGTGATGTCAGTCAGCCAGACCGCGTCGAGCCGGTCCCGGTCGAAGTGCCGGTCGACCAGATCCGGCGGGAACGACGCGGCCGGATCGACCACTGTCGTCTTCACCTTGAACGTGCGCGGGCTAATGCCCTCCAGGCCGATCGAAGCCATGATCTTGGCGACTGTCTTCGCCGTGACCACCTCACCCTGGTCACGTAGTTCAGCGTGGATCCGCGGCGACCCGTAGGTGCCGCGCGAGTCCTGGTGCGCCTGGGTGATCTTCACTTCCAGGTCGCCGCGTCGTTGCTGCCGTGCGGTCAACATCGTTGCCGCGGCACGTTTGGCGTGCGCGTAGTACCCGGCCCTCGACACACCCAGCAGCCGCGCCATACGCCGGACGGAGAACCGCGTGCGCCGCGGTGACGTGATGGAGTCGGCGAACTCGTCGGGGCCGGCGTACTTGGCCATCAGAACGAACCGGGCCGGTTCTTCTGCATCGCGGCAAAGTACGCCGAGGCTTTTACCAGGAACGCGTTGTCCTTCTCCAGCTCGGCCACCTGCCCGCGCAGGCGCAGCAACTCGGCCCGCTCGGCCGCCTCCAGAGGCTTGTCCCCGTGAACCTCGGCCGCGGTGACCCGGCGACGTTCGTCTTTGACCCAGACGCTCAACATGCCCGCGTCGATGCCCAGCTCGCGGGCGACCTCGGAGATCGTCCGGCCAGAATCGATCACGCGATGAGCAGCCTCGACCTTGTACTCCGCCGGGTACGACCGGCGCTTGCGAGCAGGCATGAGGACATCCTTTCAACAGGACGACTGGTCCTGCTAACTCGGTGTCCACTACCCGGGGTGAACCTCAG
>NZ_JBFBBZ010000158.1:0-1350 GCF_040682935.1 Amycolatopsis sp. NPDC051061 | reverse complement strand
TACTGCAACGGCATTCAGGTGAGTGGGTAGCCGCGTCGTTTGTAATGGCTGAGGCGGGCTTGGTGTTGTCGTCGGCGGCGGAAGCAGGACCAGGCCCAGACGTGGTCGGCGGCGTCGGCGACACGCAGGACGAGTTTGGCGAGCAGGCGCCGGATCTCCGGTAGCGTGAACCCGATCATGCCTGGTTCGCCGACACCGATTCCCCTTTTAGGGTCAGGGATCGGGAGACGGCGAGCCAGGCGTGGGCGAGCATCGACAGGGTGATGTGGGCATACCAGGCCCGCCAGGACCGGACCTGGTAGTGGTCCAGCCCGGCTTCGTTCTTGGCCTGCTGGAAACACTCCTCGATCCGCCACCGGGCCCCGGCGACCCAGGCCACATCCAGCAGGCTCGAGCGACGAGGGCCGTAGCAGACGTAGTAGGCGACCTCGGTCGGATCACTGATCGAACGCCGCGCCAGCAGCCAATGCCCGCGCCCCGCCCGCCAACCGATCCCGAGCGGGATCCGCGCCCAGTCGTACTCGCGCGGGCCATGCGCACCGGCTCCGACCGACAACCGCCGCCACGACCGGGCGGGCAGGTCCGCGATCAGCTCATCCGCCCTCGCCTCGGCGCCGCTCGTGGTGGTCAGCAGGTCGTTGACCTTGGTGGCCAGCACATACGCGGCGTCGTGCTCCTCCAGCCACACCCGCAGGTACTTCACCTGCCCGTAGGCCTCATCAGCGGTGATCCACGAGAACGGGACTCCCGCGGCGAACGCCCGCGCCAGCATTCCCATGGCTTGGCGCGGCTTCGTCTCGAACTCGGTCCCGTCGGGGATCCCGGCCCGCCGGCACCGATCCGGGTCGGCGATCCACGGCTCCGGGAGATACAGCGCCCGATCGATCAGCGCATGCCCGCGCTCGGAGGCATAGGCCAGGAACGTGCCGATCTGACAGTTCTCGATCCGGCCCGCCGTCCCGGAGTACTGCCGCTGCACCCCCGCCGACCGCACACCTTTCTTCAGGAACCCGGTGTCGTCCACGATCAGCACGCCACCGGGCTCGCCGAGGTGCTCGATGACGTAGTCGCGCACGTCGTCGCGGACTCCGTCGATGTTCCAGTCCGCCCAGCGCAGCAGCCGTTGCATGCCGTCCGGCGACATTTCGCCGGCTTGCTCGGCCAGCGTCCAGCCGTTCTTCCGCTCCAGCCCCGCGACCAGCCCGGACATGTACTCCCTGGCCCGGGCCCGCGGCTCCGAGCGGGTGAACCGGCCCGCGATCCGCTCATGCACCCGGTCCAGCTGATCCATCACCACATCGACCACCACCAGGATGATCTACCACACGCCACCCGACTGCCGTTGCAGTA
>NZ_JBFBBZ010000157.1:0-1353 GCF_040682935.1 Amycolatopsis sp. NPDC051061 | reverse complement strand
TACTGCAACGGCAGTCAGGTGAGTGGGTAGCCGCGTCGTTTGTAGTGACTGAGGCGGGCTTGGTGTTGTCGTCGGCGACGGAAACGTGACCACGCCCAGACGTGGTCGGCGGCATCGACGACACGCAGGACCAGTTTGGCGAGCAGGCGCCGGATCTCCGGTAACGTGAACCCGATCATGTCGGGCTCGCCGACACCGATTCCCCTTTTGCGGCAACAGATCGGGACACGGCCAGCCAGGCGTGGGCGAGCATCGACAACGTGATGTGGGCATACCACGCCCGCCACGACCGGACCTGGTATTGATCCAGCCCGGCTTCGTTCTTGGCCTGCTGAAAACACTCCTCGATCCGCCACCGAGTCCCGGCGATCCACGCCAGATCCAGCAGCGTCGAGCGGCGGGGTCCGTAGCAGACGTAGTAGGCGACCTCGGTCGGATCACTGATCGAACGCCGGGCGAGCAGCCAGTGCCCGCGCCCGGGCCGCCACCCGACCCGGATCGGCAACCGGGCCCAGTCGTATTCGCGTGGGCCGTGCGCGCCGGCGCCGACCGACAGTCGCCGCCACGCCTGGGCAGGCAGGCCCGCGATCAGCTCGTCCGCCCGAGCCTCACCGCCGGTGGCGGTGATCAGCAGGTCGTTGACTTTGGTGGCCAGCACATACGCGGCGTCGCACTCCTCGAGCCACGCCCGCAGGTACTTGACCTGTCCGTAGGCCTCATCGGCGGTGATCCACGCGAACGGCACCCCGCCTTCGAACGCCCGCGCCAGCATCGCCATCGCCTGCCGCGGTTTCGTCTCGAACTCGGTTCCGTCCGGAACTCCTGCCCGCCGGCACCGATCCGGGTCAGCGATCCACGGCTCAGGCAGATACAGCTCCCGATCGATCAGCGCATGCCCACCATCGGAGGCATAGGCCAGGAACGTGCCGATCTGGCAGTTCTCGATCCGGCCTGCCGTTCCCGAGTACTGCCGCTGCACCCCAGCCGACCGGACGCCCTTCTTCAGAAACCCGGTGTCGTCCACGATCAGCACACCACCGGGCTCGCCGAGGTGCTCGATGACATAGTCGCGCACATCGTCGCGGACACCGTCGATGTCCCAGTCCGCCCACCGCAGCAGCCGCTGCATCCCGTCCGGGGACACCTCGCCGGCCTGCTCGGCCAGCGTCCACCCGTTCTTCCGCTCCAGACCCGCGACCAGCCCGGCCACATACTCCCGCGCCCGGGCCCGCGGCTCCGACCGGGTGAACCGGCCCGCGATCCGCTCATGCACCCGATCCAGCTGATCCATCACCACATCGACCACCACCAGGATGATCTACCACACCCCACCCGAGTGCCGTTGCAGTACTA
>NZ_JBFBBZ010000156.1:0-1366 GCF_040682935.1 Amycolatopsis sp. NPDC051061 | reverse complement strand
CCACCCGAGTGCCGTTGCAGTACTAACCCTGATCGGCTGGCGGCCGCAGGCCCCAGCGTAAACCCTGACCGATGGGCGGTGATGTTCGAGGAGATGATCGCCCGCATCGCAAGCCGGTTCACCCGCGTCGAACCCCGCCGACGAGCACGAACACTGCTGCTCGGGCTGCTGTCGGACCTGCCGGACAAGAACTGCTGGACCATCTCCGAACACGCCGGCGACGACACCCCCGACGGGATACAACACCTGCTGCGCAAAGCAGTCTGGGACGCCGACAAGGTCCGCGACGACCTGCGCGACTACGTCACCGAACACCTCGGCGACGCCGGCGCCGTGCTGGTCGTCGACGAAACCGGCGACCTCAAGAAAGGCACCCACACCGTCGGAGTGCAACGCCAATACACCGGCACCGCAGGACGCATCGAGAACGCCCAGGTCGCGGTCTACCTCACCTACGCCACCGACACCGGCCACGCATTCATCGACCGAGCCCTCTACCTCCCGAGGTCCTGGACCACCGATCCCGGCCGCTGCGCAGACGCGGGGATCCCCGACGACACCGTGTTCGCGACGAAACCGGCGCTGGCGACCACCATGATCGGTCGTGCCCTCGACGCGGGGGTCCGGGCCGGGTGGGTCGCCGGTGACGAGGTCTACGGCGCCGACCCCCGCCTGCGCAAAGATCTCGAACAGCGCGGCGTCGGATACGTTCTCGCTGTCGGCTGCGACCGCAGAGTGAGTACCCCTGCAGGAACGTTGCGCGCTGATGGTGTCGCAGCTCGGTTGCCCAAACACGTCTGGCAACGTCTCTCCGCCGGCACTGGAGCGAAAGGACATCGCTACTACGACTGGGCGTTCGCCGACATCGACATCGACGAGCCGGGCGGGCACCGGTGGCTGCTGATCCGTCGCAACCGAACGACCGGCGAGCTGGCGTTCTATCGCTGCCACTCGCCCGAACCAGTGCCGTTGCGGATCCTGGTTCAGGTCGCGGGCCGCAGGTGGACGGTCGAGGAGTCGTTCCAGACCGGCAAAGGCCTCACCGGGCTTGACCAGCACCAGGTCCGGCGCTGGACCTCATGGCACCGCTGGACGGTCCTGGCGATGTTCGCCCACGCCTTCCTCGCCGTCGTCGCGTCCACCGAACGAAACGCCACGCCGGCGACCGCTGGGTGGATTTTGTTGACCTGCAACGAAATCCACCACCTGTTCACCACGCTCATTAGCCGGCCGGTTCTCGACGTCGCACACCGGATCCGCTGCTCGAAGTGGCGCAGACGCCACCAATATCGCGCCCAGCAAGGCCACTACCAGCGACAATCGGCCCACGAACCATGACCATCACGAACTACGACTGGAGTACTAG
>NZ_JBFBBZ010000154.1:0-1415 GCF_040682935.1 Amycolatopsis sp. NPDC051061 | reverse complement strand
AAAGTCTCCGTACAGCCTCTTCCACGATTAAGGGCATGGAGACCCTTCGAGGAATATATAAAAAGAACCGAAGAAATGGAACGCTCTTCGGCTTTTCGGTGTCTACTGAAATCAAGGTATTAATGGGAATACCAGCCTAAGATATTTGGAGTTCAGAGCGGGCGCGTTTGATTTTCAAACTTCGCAACAGAACCTTTCATGCTCTCAGCATTATTTTCTAGCTTTGCAAATTTTTTTGAAACAAGTTATATTGTAGTTAAAAAAACTACAGGAGGATTTATCACATTTTTATTTGGAGCAATCGTTTGTGTCATTGCACAAGTATTACTTATTCCATTATTTGGCTTGAATGGTGCTGGATTAGCTTCAATGCTTGGATTCTTAACAACGTTTTTATTTCGTGTCAAGGATACGCAAAAATTTGTGGTGATTCAGATTAAATGGCGAACTTTTATAAGTAATTTTGTGATCATTTTGGTACAAATTCTTTGTTTATTTTATCTGCCGAGTAAAGTCTTGTATCTATGCCTTGCCCTATTATTTTGTGGCATGTTAGTGGTTAATCAGCGTACAATTTTATACATTATCATGGCGCTAAAAAATAAAAAATAAGACATTTGGAATGAAATCCTCATAAAAATAGACAGGAGATATATCTCGATACCATTCGAGATATATCTCCTGTCTATTTTTATGCTACTTTTGGGTTAGCTCAACTCAACCGCCTTTTAATCTCCCAACAACAATAATACCCAATCAAACAACCCAAAAAATTCAAGATAATATCACTAATGGCAAATGTGCCCAAATAAAAGATAAATTGAATGGTTTCAATTCCTAAAAGTGTGACCAAACTGACAATGACAAACTGTTTGAAATCAGTATTGATACAGTAAAGGCCACCTAAAGGAATGAAGTAGATAATATTTAGCACTGCCTCTTGAATCGTTCTGGTATCCGCTTTTATAAAGTCAAAAGGATTCAGTGATATCGCCTGAAAATCCGTTGTTTTAGTAAAAAGCACCATGAATAACAGTAATAAATACACACTGAAAGCAAGATAGAGATAAATAACTGAAAAATCTTTGAGGTGATACTGGATGCCAAACAACCAGATAATCAGCGTTAATAAGAGTATTAAAGTTAATGCGGTATAGTCAAAGTGGTTAATCAACCTAGCCAGGCTTTGATAGCGAGTGAGAACGGGCATAATCAGCCAAGTAATCGTCGCATAACTCAGGATAAATGTGACCAATAAACTGCTGAGGTAGATCATATATTTTCGCAACTGTTTCTAACTCCTTTTCTTGATGAGATTAACCCTATTTGGTTCTGTTGCGAAGTTTGAAAATCAAACGCGCCCGCTCTGAACTCCAAATATCTTAGGCTGGTATTCCCATTAATACCTTGATTTC
>NZ_JBFBBZ010000153.1:0-1455 GCF_040682935.1 Amycolatopsis sp. NPDC051061 | reverse complement strand
TTTCTGATTTGGAGTTAAACCCTTGTTGGCGGAATGAGGATTATAATTGTTATAAAATTGTTCGATGTATTCAAAGCAAGAGAGTTGAACTTCTTAAATGGAGTGATAAGTTCTGCGATTAATTTCTCGTTGTTTAAGATACTTGAAAAAGACCTCAGTGACGGCATTATCATAAGGATATCCAGGCTTGGAGTAAGAAGCAAGCAATTGATGCTCATCTAATAACTTTCTAAAGGAAGCTGATTTAAATTGGCTTCCTTGATCCGAATGAAAGATAATTGGTTCCTTAGGCTTCCTCTTATTTATAGCTATCTCTAAGGTGTCACAGGCGAGTTTGGCATCAATTCGATCACTTACTTTCCACGCAATACATTTCCTTGAGTAGAGGTCAAGAATAGCACAGAGATAAACATGTCGTTTAGGTCCTATAGAGATATAAGTGAAATCTGTTGTCCAAACTTGATTTGGGGAGTTCGGGTTAAATTCTTGTTTAAGCAGATTATCAGAAGAAAATACAGGAGCTTTCTTTGATTTAAAACGAGGTTTGATGGTTGACATTTTAGGGAGTGTCATAGACTTGAGAAGTCTTAAGATACGGCCTTCAGAAATATTAACGCCATAATCACGCAGGAGAATGATTTTAAAAGCTCTCGTTCCAATTCTTTTCTTGGCTTTCATATAAATCTCAAGGAGTAATTTTCTCAAGCGTTGATTTTCTACTTCACGCTTCGAAAGCCTCTTGTTTATGAAAAGTTATAGTAGGTGGAACGATTGACATGTAAAACACGACAGAGCATAACTGTCGTGTGTTCAAATCGGAGTCTATAGATGGCTTTCAATCTTACTTGGAGTTTTGCATGAATATGGCACTCGCTTTTTTTAAGATCAGATTTTCTTCCTCTAGTTGGCCATTCCTTTTTTGTAATTCTTGAATCTGTTTAGCAGTCAACACCGTATTATCTTCAAGACGCACTTGAGAGTACTGCTTAATCCATTTTGCAAGTGCAGAAGAAGATACGCCATAATCTTTACAGAGTTCAGTTTGTGTTTTACCAGTTTGATAGAGATTAACAAGCGATTGTTTGAAATCCTCATCGTAACGTTTAAAACCTGACATAAAAGTCCTTTCATTTTTGTGTCTTAATAGACAGATTATAACACCCAATTTTCTGTCCACTTTTATAGTATAGCTCCATGGCACGTGTTGGTGATCTTTTAGGAATCAACTATCTAGGGACGCATACCATGCGTAAAACAGGCACTTATCGTGTTTATACGCAGTCGAATTATAATATTGGTTTAGTCATGCATTTATTAAACCATTCAAGCGAAGCCATGACTTTAACATATCTTGGATTAGATCAAGCTAGTCGAGAAACGATGTTAGACCAAATTGATTATGGGTAATGAATGTTTAGAACTTAGTAGTCGTCCAAAAACGACTACTTTTTTTGT
>NZ_JBFBBZ010000152.1:0-1479 GCF_040682935.1 Amycolatopsis sp. NPDC051061 | reverse complement strand
AGATAATAAATAGCATTGTTACCCCTAAATACCTTATATTGTCATTTTCTATACTGAATGCTTTATTAATAGACAGTGGAATTATCTTATTAACTTCTATCGGTAAATATCTTAAAGGAGAAAAGTTAGCGCAAATTGTATTTATAGAATCATTTTTTTTGATTGGTCTACAACCTCAATTCCTTTATTTTTATACTGACCCAATTACCTTTTTCTTCACAAGTTTACTTTGTTTTTTAGTTGTAAAATATACTTATAAGAAATATTTAATTTGGTGGTTTGTTATTGGTCTAATTTTTAGTATTGCTTATAAAATTAGAGTACCTGTCGTTATTTATCTTATAGCATTAATCATTGTTGTTATATATCAATTGGTCTTTTCGCCTGAAAAAATAAAAAAAAGAAAATTAGTCAATAAAACTGTCGTTTTGTTTAGTGGAATACTAATAACAATCATCGGAATTAATTATTATGCTCATCATCAAAAAATAACAGAATATGATACAAAATATAGCAGGAATTTTATGTATTTCATTGATTTAGGACTAACAGATACAGGAGCAAACCATTCTCAATTACCTACTGAAATTCTAATTCCAGAAAAAAATGGAAAAATTCAAACAAGAACACAACTAGAATCTAAACTAAACAAAGATATAAAAAACAGAATTAAAAACTATGGTATATTAGGTCTTATTAAACATCAAAATACAAAATTTAAGTATTTTGTTCAAGACGGTACTCTTGGTTGGACAACCGAGGCTGTGTTAGTAGAAAGTAATGTTGTAAAAACAAAATTTACTGAATCAACAATTGGTCATAAAATAAGAGATATTATTTATGTTCATAGACCGTATTACCCCAAATATGCGATATACATGCAAATAAGTTGGATTTTTGTTGTGCTAGGACTAGTCCTTTACTTTAAAAAATATAAAAAAGTTACCTATACTGAATTAGTTTTTCAACTTGTTTTATTAGGAGGGATTCTATTCTTATCATTATTTGAAGCAGGAAGAAGTCGGTATCTAATACAATTTTTACCAGCCATTATACTATTATCATCAATAGGTTATTTTAAAATGAATAGCTCCAAAAGCTCATAATTTAAGTTTTAAGCACGATCAACCCTTAATCGGATAAATTTATAACTCACTCATTTAAACAGGATCTAACGTTCAAAAAATGCTATTCTCGTGTCTTTTATCCGAAAAGCCTTTCCTGCGTTAGTTCTTTCAGAAAATAATGTTTTCTTTTTTAATCGAGGAGTACAAGCGGAGCGACAAAAGCAAACAGGGGATCTTGAACTTGTCGCTCACTTTTGCTATACTAAAGCCCTTAAACATAAGTAAAAGCGCTAATTTAGCGCTTTTTTTGTTGATTTTTTGGAAAACTTTGCAACAGAACCGTTTAACCTTAGATATTTGGTTAAGAAAGAAACGGGATATGCAAGCAGCCTATGTTTTCTTAAAAAGTATT
>NZ_JBFBBZ010000151.1:0-1490 GCF_040682935.1 Amycolatopsis sp. NPDC051061 | reverse complement strand
GTAACTGTTCAGGGCATTTCGGTGTTCGTTGGCAGCCAGGGGTTTCCGGTGATGGCGTCGCGTAGCGCGGTGATGATGTGGAGGCCGTTCTTGCGGGCGGTGGAGATGTAACCGCGGACACGCAGCCATGCTTGGGCGCCGCGTTGGGTGCGCCAGCCGCCGGAGATCTTCAGCTGTGCTTTGATCATCCGTAGGTCGCGTTCGGCTTGGTTGTTGGTGAAGGGGACGGTGAGGTCGCGGGCGAACAGCAGTACCTGCTGCTGGTAGTCGCGTAGGCGTATCAGCAGGTTTCGGGTCTTGCTTTGCTTGCGGCCCCGGTCCGGTGGGTGCAGCAGCAGACCGAGATGGACGGTGCGGATAAACCTGGAGATCAGTGGGTCGAGGATATGGGCGGGGATCGCATCCAGGCCGGCATCGCGCGCGGTATGAGCGGCGGTATTGAGCTTCTCGAGGGTCTTGATCGCGATCCTGGGCCAGGTGTGCTCCGGATAGGCTTCGCCGGCCGCGACCAGTTCGCGCAGATGGTGGGCGTTGCAGCGGGCGTGTGTTCGCGTGAATTCTTGGTAGGACTTGAGGCCGTCATGGACCGCGACACCCCGGAACCGGTTCAGGATCCCGAACTCGTCCATCGCCTCACTACCACGCTGCCGGTGCGGCAAATAGGCGGTCAGGCGTGGGGTGCAGGCGACATGCAGCCACCAGTTCTTGCCTTCTACCCGGATGCCGGTCTCGTCGAAGTGCGCCACCGGCGCCGTCCGCAACGCCTGCTGGACCTGCTCGGCGAACTCGCCGAGGTTGGTGGCGACCGGGGTGAGGACGCCGGCGACCCAGCCGGTCGACACCTGTAGCCCGAGCAGGTCCGCCAGCAGCTGCGCTGTCCGGGCCACCGGGATGTGCTGGTAGGTCAGCAGATAGACCGCCAACGCGGTCACGTTCGGTCCGTAACAGGCGGGCGCGGTCGCTTCGACCGGGGCGGGTGCGGTCGTGACGTGGTCGCATCCGCGGCACCGCAACCGATGCAGACGATGCTCGGTCACCGACGGACGGACCGGCGGCAGGTCCACGACCTGTCGCCGAAGCCACCCTGCACGGCGGGCGCGGCGCAGACCCGCCCCGCAGCCTGAGCACGCTGACGGCTCGTGGTCGAGGATCGTGTCGGGGTTGTCGACGAGTGACAGGTTCGCCCCAGGTGCTCCGGGTTGCTTGCCCTGTTTGCGTCCGGATTTGCCCCGCAGTGACTTGGGGGCTGGTTTGGTGAACCGGTCCGATGATGGGGGCATTGAGGAGTTGCCCGAGTTCGTGCCCAGGCGGCGCTTGAGCGCGGCGACTTCGGCCCGCAGCGCGGTGATTTCTTCCCGCGCACGCGCGAGCTCGACTGCCTGCGCTGCGACCAGCGCGGCCAGCTCATCATACGAAGGACGGACACCTTCTCCCACAACAAGATCATCCCACAGTCACGCTCAAGTCCCGGAAATGGCCTGAACAGTTAC
>NZ_JBFBBZ010000150.1:0-1516 GCF_040682935.1 Amycolatopsis sp. NPDC051061 | reverse complement strand
GCAAGGCCGGGTAGTTAGGGCGGTGTGGGTCGTGTCAAGGGGCTTGTCGCGGCGTCGGTGACGGTCACGTCGATGACGACTTTCAGGCAGGCGCGGGGCTGATGGGGTTTCTTGTAGGCGTATTTGGACAGTGGTCGTTTGACGGTGCGGGGACAGATCCGGGCCCGGCGTGCGGGCAGCAGAGCGGCCAGGACGTGGGCGCCGATGGTGCCGACCAGGTCGATGCGGGTGCCCGCGATGACCGCTTGGGCGGTGATGACCTGGTCGCGGGCGGCGTGCAGGGCGACACTGAACCCGGCCCGGTCGGGATCGACGTCGGGGCGGGTGCTGGTGGCGTCGGTCATCGCGATCCGCAGGATCTGGTAGGTGACCAGCAACGCCCAGAGTTCCTGCTCGGCCCCGGCCGGGGTCTGCGAGCGCAGGACCCGCCCGCGGGTGAGGGTGTGTTTGAGGGCGAGGTAGGCCGTTTCGATGTCCCAGCGTTGGTGGTAGAGCTCGATCAGCTCGGCGGCGGGATAACGGTCGGGGTCGAGCAGGGTGGTGACCAGCCGGTAGTGCTCGCTGCGGCGGGATCCGTCTGCTGCGGTGACGGTGATGCGGGCTTCGATGATCCGGACGTTGGTTCCGCCGATGCGTGAGGTGATCGACCCGTCGCGGTGGCGCCCGAGCAGGGGTGGGCGGCGGTTGGCTTTGAGCCGGATCAGCAGGTCCGCGCCGGTGGCGGCGACCTGGGTGATGAAGGTGGCGGCGTCGAAGTTGCGGTCGGCCAGCAGCACCATGCCCGGGTGCAGCCGGCCGGTGAGTGTGGCGGCGTAGGCCAGTTCGCCCTGGGCGGGGCTGCCGAACACCGCCCCGATCAGGGCGCGGGTGCCGCACTCGGCCAGGGTGAGCAGCCGCAGCAGTGGATACCCGGCTGTGGGGTGGGACGCGGTGGGTTTGTTGGTCCAGACCCGGTTGGGGG
Source organism: Amycolatopsis sp. NPDC051061 (assembly GCF_040682935.1). Lineage (NCBI taxonomy): Bacteria > Bacillati > Actinomycetota > Actinomycetes > Pseudonocardiales > Pseudonocardiaceae > Amycolatopsis > Amycolatopsis sp. NPDC051061. The sequence continues at coordinate 555 of NZ_JBFBBZ010000150.1, read as the reverse complement.
TGCTGTCGGGGATGGTGATGCCGGTCCCGTCGATGGCGATCAGTCGCAGACCGCGCCAGCAGGCGCCGGGGGTGCGGGGCCAGGCCAGGGGTCCGGCCAGCAGGGCGAACAACGCGGCCAGCGGGCGGGGGCCGATTCGGGAGCGGGCTTGGCGTAGCGCCGAGGAGGTCGGAGTCGCCGGCCGTAGCTCACCGAGGCCGGCGGTCAGGGTGGAGAACACTGCGCGGTAGCCGCGTTCGGGGAACAGGCTCATCGCGAGCAGGAAGTACACCGTGACCCGGGCGGGTAACAGCCGTATCCGCCGCTGCGCGGCGGGTGCGGTTTCGGCGAGGACTGCGTCGACCATCTCGAAGGGCACGATTTGGGTGAGTTCGCCGAGGTGGCCGGGTGCGAAGACCCCGGCGGCGGTGCGGATGATTCGGGTTGTGACAGACTGCGCGGACAACGGAGCTCCCGCCGAACGTTGATCTTGGTCGACGATGTTCTAGCGGAAGCTCCGTTGCCTTATGTCATGGGGGTTGACGCCACACCCACCGCCCTAACTACCCGGCCTTG
>NZ_JBFBBZ010000149.1:0-1554 GCF_040682935.1 Amycolatopsis sp. NPDC051061 | reverse complement strand
GTGTGTGGAGCGTGGGACCTGATTTCGTAGTAGTCAAGCGATGGGGTGACGCAGGAAGGTAGCTCCGCCAGTGAGTGGTAGTACTGGTGTAAGCGTGTAGGCCGGAACATAGGCAAATCCGTGTTCCATGAGGCTGAGACGTGATGCGTAGCCGTTTGAGGCGAAGTAGAGTGATCCTATGCTGCCGAGAAAAGCCTCTAGTGAGTGCATGCACGGCCCGTACCCCAAACCAACACAGGTGGTCAGGTAGAGAATACCAAGGCGATCGGGTGAACTGTGGTTAAGGAACTCGGCAAAATGCCCCCGTAACTTCGGGAGAAGGGGGGCCAAACATCCTGAAGCCTTTTTCGGGCTAGGGGTGGGTGGCCGCAGAGACCAGCGGAAAGCGACTGTTTACTAAAAACACAGGTCCATGCGAAGTCGCAAGACGATGTATATGGACTGACGCCTGCCCGGTGCTGGAACGTTAAGAGGACCGGTTAATCCTTCGGGGTGAAGCTGAGAATTTAAGCGCCAGTAAACGGCGGTGGTAACTATAACCATCCTAAGGTAGCGAAATTCCTTGTCGGGTAAGTTCCGACCTGCACGAATGGCGTAACGACTTTCCGGCTGTCTCAACCACAGGCCCGGCGAAATTGCACTACGAGTAAAGATGCTCGTTACGCGCGGCAGGACGGAAAGACCCCGGGACCTTTACTATAGTTTGGTATTGGTTTTCGGTTCGGCTTGTGTAGGATAGGTGGGAGACTGTGAAGCGGTGACGCTAGTTACTGTGGAGTCGTTGTTGAAATACCACTCTGGTCGAATTGGGAATCTGAACCTCGGGCCATGATCTGGTTCAGGGACAGTGCCTGATGGGTAGTTTAACTGGGGCGGTTGCCTCCTAAAGAGTAACGGAGGCGCCCAAAGGTTCCCTCAGCCTGGTTGGCAATCAGGTGTTGAGTGCAAGTGCACAAGGGAGCTTGACTGTGAGACAGACATGTCGAGCAGGGACGAAAGTCGGGACTAGTGATCCGGCACCTCCTGGTGGAAGGGGTGTCGCTCAACGGATAAAAGGTACCCCGGGGATAACAGGCTGATCTTGCCCAAGAGTCCATATCGACGGCATGGTTTGGCACCTCGATGTCGGCTCGTCGCATCCTGGGGCCGGAGTAGGTCCCAAGGGTTGGGCTGTTCGCCCATTAAAGCGGCACGCGAGCTGGGTTTAGAACGTCGTGAGACAGTTCGGTCCCTATCCGCCGCGCGCGTAGGATACTTGAGGAAGGCTGTCCCTAGTACGAGAGGACCGGGACGGACGAACCTCTGGTGTGCCAGTTGTTCCGCCAGGGGCATGGCTGGTTGGCCACGTTCGGAAGGGATAACCGCTGAAGGCATCTAAGCGGGAAGCCTGTTCCAAGATGAGGTATCCCACCCTTTGTGGGTTAAGGCTCCCAATAGACCATTGGGTTGATAGGCCAGAGATGGAAGCACAGTAATGTGTTGTCGAGTTGACTGGTACTAATAGGCCGAGGACTTGTCTACGAAGGTGTTACGCATCCACTCTACGGTTCTGAA
>NZ_JBFBBZ010000148.1:0-1562 GCF_040682935.1 Amycolatopsis sp. NPDC051061 | reverse complement strand
CGGCGGAGAAGCGCAAGCGATTGCTGTCCTGGGTCGAGAAGCTGAGGCCGAGACCGTCGATTAAGTAAGAGGATTGATGGTAATGTTGTTTTGAAACATATTAATTTATCCATCCCTCTAGGAAGTATTTTTGGAATTGTGGGAAGAAATGGATCTGGTAAAACCACTTTATTCCGTACGATAGCCAGTCATTATTTGATGGATGAAGGAATGGTATCAATTGATGGTCAAGATATTAACAAAGAGGTTAGTCTAAAGAATGATATTTTTTTCCTTGATCCTCAATATCAACCATTAAATAAAATGAGATTACGAACAATTGAGAGTTATTTTTCTCTATTATATCCTCTTTTTGATAGTAAGAGATTTTTGGAATTGATCGAAAAACATCAATTACCTGATGATCAATTTCAAAAATATTCCAAAGGGATGCAATGCTTACTCCTCGTTATTATTGCGCTTTGTTCAAATTGTTCCTATATTATCTTAGATGAACCTCTTGATGGGCTCGATGTTATCGTACGGAAACAGGTTGTTGATTTAATGATCGATGCAATCAGTGATCGAGAGAGAAGTATTATTTTAGCTTCACATAATTTGAATGAGTTGGAAAAGCTAGCGGACCAAGTCGCTTTTATTAAAGAACACTCTATTGTTTCTATATTGAATCTTTCTACAGTAAAAATGTCAATCTGTAAACTTCAGATTGCTTTTAAAGACTATGAATTACCTCAGTTTATCAAACAAGAAGCGAAGCATATTACTCATGAAGGCCGAGTAAGCACAGTGATTTTTGAAAATTATAGTGATGAACTTATGGAACGAATAAACAATTGTGAACCACTACTGATTGAAGAACTTCCTTTAACTTTAGAAGATATTTTTATAAGCAAGTTTTCAGGTCATGAGATGACTGATGAAAGAGAGTGAGGAAAGAATGGATAACAAAAAATTGAACAAAATTACTTGGAAACGAGCCAAACCAATCGTTTTAAGTTTAGGAATACTGTTAATATTAATCTCTGTTTTTATTGGATTTAACTCCACAAAAAATTGGCATAGAGAGCAAAACTTTATCCATTCTCAAGAGGCTAGAGACCAATATAATTCATACCTTGCTGCACAAAAAACTGAAGAGGATGATGTAAATAAAAAATATAAAGAAACAAAAGATTACCAAGGAAGTGTCGATTATGCAGAGAACCAGGACGCAGGAATTTTTCTGAAATTTGATTCTAAAACTGGTAAGTTTCATATTCAATCACAGACTTTTAAAGAATTTTACGGTTATATAAGGGCCAAATTATTTTACACGCGAAGTGCGCTGGACTTAACTAATTTTAGATATTTGTTTACGTCCAGAAACGTGTTTCGTGGTTTTACTCTTATTAGCTTATTTTTCATTGTTGCTGGATTTTTAGTATCCTTCTTAAATTACAAGACAAATTTTTTACAGATTTTATTTTCGTCTGGGTATAAAAGAAAACAAATTTTAAAAAGCAGTATATTGACGTCGTTAATTCCTTTATTATTAATGGCAATTACTGCTGTTAGCATTAATT
>NZ_JBFBBZ010000147.1:0-1589 GCF_040682935.1 Amycolatopsis sp. NPDC051061 | reverse complement strand
ACATTTTCGCGGAGCTGGGGGCGGCGGGACGCGCCCTGCCCGACCGTGCCGGCTTCATCCCAACAGTGAAGGTCCGGTACGAGGGCAAGGTACAGTACGCCGACCTGCCGGTGCACGTCACCTCCGAAGCCGAGGCGCGCCCCTTGCCCGACGACTACCCCGGCGAGGCGGTGCAGCAGGAGTGGTCGGGCACCGTCGCCAGCGGCCGGGCGAACCTCTTCACCGAAGACCGGGCCGCGCTGGCCGAGGTGTTCGGGCGGCTGGTGCCGCTGCTGCTGCGCCGGCACGGCGGCGACCGGCGTCCGCTGGACGTCCGCCTCACCCGCTACTTCGTGGCGGCGACCCGCAGCAAACCCGGCAGCATCGACCCTTCGGTGGGTGAAGGCGTGCGCGGGATCTTCGCCGGGGCACTGGCGGCGGCGCAGCCGGTGGACCGGGCCCAGCTGACCCCGGCGGACTTGGGCCAGCGGCTCCCGGTCGGCGCGCGGAACATCCAGCACTTGAAACTCAAGGACCCCACGTTGAACGAGGGGTACTTGCTGACCGTCCACCCCGACCCGCGCCCCGGCTGGACGGCGGCCGACTACCGGCAGGCCCGCGAGCTGGACGGGCTGCAGTTCGTCCCGTCCCGGGCCGCGCTCGTCGACGCCGCGGTGTGGGAGCTGCGGCACGTCGTGGCGGGCGCGGTGGGCCGGGCGGTCGAGCAGGCGAAGGCCGCCGCGGACAAGACCGCCACCGTGGAACCGATCAGCCTGCGCCTGCAGAGCCACATCGCGGCATCGGCGCAGGTGCACCAGAGCCGGCAGACCCGCCTGGCGACGCAGGTCGGGGAGCTGGTGACCGCCGCCCTGGACGCCCACCGGCAACCGGACGGGACGCTCCCCGGCGGGGTGCGGATCATCTCACCCAGGGTCGTGGTCGTGGCCGGGAAGCCCCGGACCGAGCAGACCGTCGTCGGCGTCACCGTGGGCGGGGATACCGCCGGGGTTCCCGGCCCCCGGCCGGCGGCTGCGACCAGGCCGGCGGGGCGGCGTGCGGTGGCGCTGGCCGAACCCGGCCTGCCCGGTCTGCAGTGGCAGGGGACCCGCCTGCGCGGCCCCGGCTTGCTGGACCCCGCCGACTTGGAGAAGCTGTGGTCCTGGGCCAACGTCATGTGGCCCTTGATGAAGGCGCGGCAGGAAAACCGTGTCGGACCGTTCGAGCTGCAGGTCGTGCAGTACGACAGGCTCCCGCGTGACCCGGGCGATCGCGCCCGGTTGGAGGAGGTCCCGCGGAGGCTGGTGCTGGGTATGCTGTCCGCGGTAGCCGGCCGGGACGGGCTGCGCCGTCCGGCGGACTATCCCGAGCAAGCCGTCTCGGTGGTCTTGCGGGCGCGGAAGGGGATTAACAGGGGGTTCGAGCTGTGGCTTCAGCCCGATCCGGGCTGGACGGTGGCGGGCTACCAGGCCGCGGGGGCGTTGGATGTGGTGTTCGCTCCGGGTGCGGTGACGCTGCACCCGGTGCAGGAGCAGCGGGTGCGGTGGATGATCGCGCAAGCGGCCCGGCGGGCGGCGGCTGCCGGTGTGGACCGGTTCCCGGTGGAAGTGGGG
>NZ_JBFBBZ010000146.1:0-1611 GCF_040682935.1 Amycolatopsis sp. NPDC051061 | reverse complement strand
CCTGGATCCACCGGTGAATGTGCTGGCCGGTGGTATGTCGTAGACGCGCAGATGCCCTCTGACCTGGGATGATTGTTCTTGTCTAGGGAACACCAAACCTCAGTGAGAGGGCATCTGCTGAATGCGAGCATCCCACAGCCGAGCCAAGGTGACCGCCAGGTTCGACGATCAGAGTGTCGTGACCCACGCCGGACTGCTACCGCTGCTCAGGCTGACCGAGAACATCGAGTTCGCCGACCTCGCCGCAGACCGGATCCGGATCCCCGGCCCCGCCGGCGCCAACCCGGACGCGAAACTGCTGACCCTGATAGCCGGGATGGCCGCCGGCGCGGACAGCATCGACGACCTGGATGTGCTGCGCACCGGCGCGAACGACCGGCTGTTCACCGGCATCCGGGCCCCCTCCACACTCGGGACGTTCCTCCGCGGGTTCGACATCGGCCACACCACCGCACTGGACACGGTCGCCGCGCAGGTCCTGACCCGCCTGGCCCGCACCACCGGAGGCCGGTTGCTGCCCGGAATCGGCGACTACGCCATCGTGGACCTGGACTCGAAAATCACCCGCGTCCACGGCCCCCGCAAAGTCGGCGCCAACTACGGCTACACCCACGTCCGGGGCTACAACTTCCTCGCCGCCACCCTGGCCACCCCGATCGCAGCCCCGGTGATCCTCGCGACCCGGCTACGCGGCGGCCAAGCCGACACCCGCCGCCACGCCACCTCCTTCCTCAAGCAGGCACTACGCACCGCCCGCGGCTGCGGCGCCACCGGGAACCTGCTGGTGCGCGGCGACTCCGGCTACTACGTCTGCTCCCTGATCCACGCCATCACCGCCGCCGGAGCCCGGTTCTCGATCACCCTGCGCCAGCACCCCGGCCTGCAGACCGTGATCGCCGGCATCGACGAGCACGCCTGGACCCCGATCACCTACGCCACCCCCGTCTTCGACGAGCACACCCAGACCTGGATCCACACCGCGCAGGTCGCCGAGACCCGCTACACCGCCTTCACCAACCCCACCGAACATCCCGAAGGCCCCATCACCGCCCGGCTGATCGTGCGCCGCTACCACGTCGAAACCCGCACCGAACAAGGCGAACTGTTTCCCGTCTGGCGGTACCAGGCTGTCTTCACCGACACCGGCCTGGACACCGCCGCGGCCGAACAGCAGCACCGCGGCCGGGCCGGGACCATCGAGGCGGTTTTCGCCGACCTCAACAACTCCGCCCTGGCGCATTTCCCGTCCGGGCAGTTCCACGCCAATCAAGCCTGGCTCACCCTGGCCGCGCTGACCCACAACCTGCTGCGCGGTCTCGGTGTCCTGGCCAGCCGGTTCCATGCCTGGGCCCGCACCGGCACCATCCGCCGTCAGCTGATCGCCGTCCCGGCGCGGTTGACCCGCACCGCCCGCACCCTCACCCTGCGGCTTCCGCAGAACTGGCCCTGGCAAGACAGCTGGCACGGCCTGTTCACCACCACTACGGGGCCGCCGCCAGCCCACTGAAGATCCTGCCCCGACGACCGGAGAACATGTGGACACGCTGGAGCGGCCAGCACGGTCCAGCACGCCCACACCCCACAGCAAGATCAACAAACCTAAAGCAAGAT
>NZ_JBFBBZ010000145.1:0-1659 GCF_040682935.1 Amycolatopsis sp. NPDC051061 | reverse complement strand
GCCCGCAGACCGAGTTCGAGCGCCTCGTCCAGGCGTCCCGCGTGGCGTAGATCGATGGAATGCGCGAGTGCGCACGCCATGGCGTTCGGATGTCCAACTTCAGAGGTTGAATTACCAGTTGGTCGGCTAACACTCAAGGAAACGCGGACAGGAATCTTAACATCACGGGTCTCATCAGTTATACCGTACCAGCGTGGAGCCTTAGGTGTTCCCACAATGACACCATTGGCATCAACAGATAAGCCATAAATTGCACTTGAAGTTAGTTTGGCTTCTGTATAATTAGGGGTAACGACGACTTTATCTGAGTCAACTTTTGCTTTATCAATAAAAACATTTGAGGTCTCTACTTTTGCACTTAGTTTTTCCGCCCAGAGCGCATACAAGGTCATGTGATCAGCCGAGAGTTTTTGCCCTGTCTTATACTGACTAGTCGTTGATATTTGGTCGGTGGTCCATCCAATCAAATTATATCCCGGACGGTTGTATCCTTGATTACGAACGTAGAAAGCTTGATTCTTACGATATTCTGTATTGATAACACGACCATTTCCTCCATTTGGATCAAAGGTCACAGTCACTTTATCAGTCGTAGGATCAGTAACCCACTCTGCAAAAAGCTCCAAACTACTTCCTGCAAAATCGTTGAATTGAAGCTCATGCTTAGGTAAATAGCGCGTTCCTTTTCCATCTGCTTTTGTGTTCCAACCGACGAAGACAAGCCCCTCTTTCGGTGGTGTCATAGCGCCTGGATCAGCAATCGCGATATTTTCTTTGAACTTCAAGTCTGAAGTTGTTGGAGGATTTGCACCACCATTGGCATTATAGTTAAGGGTTTTGGTTGGGTAGTTCCAAACAAGTACATAGATGGTACCGTGCTCAGAAATTTGTAGCGTAGATGGATTTACACTTTCCAAACGGCCATTATAAAGTCTATACCATTCTGGTTGCAAGGTAGTGCCATCATAGTTAAGCTTGTCATTCACAGTAAGTGTGCCATCGAAGGTACGGCTAGTATCTACAATCAGAGTTCCGTTTGGATCAACCATAACAGAACCATCGCTATCAAGAACACCGTAGAATACTGCTCCCTTATCAGTTATTGTTTTACCTGGATCAACCAAGAGCACGTATTTATCATTCGAAACACTCGTATCAAGAACGGTTTCATTATGGACGATAACAGGAATAAACTCTTTTTCCCAGATACCATAGTAAACCAGTCCACCAGCCGACATTTTAATGTTAGAAAAATCAACTGGATCGCCTAAGCCGTTTTTGGTATCATACCACCCTTTGAAGAGATAAGTTACACCGGAAACATCCGTTTTCTTCGTAACATACTGCTTATAATCCGACGGAACCACCGGACTTAGTGAGTCTAGGTAGGCTAATCTTTCAGTCTTGACCGTTCCGTTTGCATCATTAGATATAAATTTAACATCATAACGCTTTTTACGATAGTAAACTACCATATCTTCTGTAGTCAGCTTGGTTCTGGCAACACCTTCAGCCACGTTTTGGAACTTAACAAAATCGTAACCTTCCATAGGGGTGTAATTATATTGGCTACCAGCAACCCCATTGATTTTGAAAGAAGCAAACTCCTCATGTGTATCAAAGTCCACCATTTTTACGGTAGGCGTTGCATCAATTTGC
>NZ_JBFBBZ010000144.1:0-1659 GCF_040682935.1 Amycolatopsis sp. NPDC051061 | reverse complement strand
GCATTAATCGGATTAATCGCTGGTGCGATTACAAAAAAGGGAAGTTCAATGGGATGGATTTCTAATATCTTAGCGGGGTTAGTTGGATCTTTTGTAGGTCAAGCCTTACTTGGAACTTGGGGACCTTCACTAGCTGGTATGGCGCTAATACCATCCATTGTTGGTGCAGTGATTGTGGTTGCTGTTGTATCTTTCTTCCTATCTAAAATGAATTAATAGATCTTAGGATCTAGAAAGGAGGAGTTTTGGCAACTGGAAAGAAAATAATACTCATTATCCTTGATCTCCTTTTACTTACGCTTGTTCTACCAATGACGTGGGATTATTATAATTTCATGGAATATGATTGGATAACAACAACCTCTAGTAACATTCCCTTCATAGGTAAATATATGACAGACTATTTGTTTTGGGAGAACATCGTTTTAATAGTCATATTAATTATCGCCTTGATTGTAATCCTTTTTTATCCTCGAACCTATATGGATGTACAACTCACTTCAAATAATGGAGATTTAACTTTGAAGAAGTCGGCCATTGAAGGATTTGTAGGTGAAAAAGTAAAAGAAAATGATTACCTTAAAAACTCAAAAATCGCTGTTTCACTTTTTAAAAATAAGATAAAAATTGATGTAAAGGGTGAGATTGTTCCTCGAGTTGAAGTGGCTCAAAAAGCTCAAGTTCTGGAACAGGAAATCATTGAAGGGTTAAAAAGTTTCTTTGGATTGGAACATACGGTTAAACTTAAAGTAAAAGTCAATACATTAAGTAAAGATGATAACCCTAAACGCCAACGTGTTATGTAGGAGGGATCAATGGATTATTTCGAAAAAAATCGATACCCAATTATAGGGGGAATCGTAGGTGCACTCATTGCTGTGTGTATCTTCACTATTGGATTTTGGAAAATGATTCTGGTTTTATTTTTAATTGGATTAGGAATTTATATTGGTCTATTTTTAAAAAAATCAGGAATCATTGATCAATTTATAAATCGTAAATAACATTATAAAAGGAAAATATTATGGTACAAGAAAACATGAAAGCATTTGGAACAATGGCAGAAAAAGAAACTCCTAAAACAAAGGAAACCCAACCAGAAATTAAGGGGACTTTGACTTATGAAGATAAAGTTGTGCAAAAGATTGTAGGTTTAGCATTAGAATCAGTGGATGGACTTCTTTCTGTAGAAGGTGGGTTCTTCTCAAACTTAACAGGAAAACTTATTAATACTGATGATGTTACAACAGGTGTTGACGTAGAAGTTGGGAAAACACAGGTTGCAGTAGACTTGAAAGTAGTTACAGAATATCGTAAGAATGTGCCTGATATTTATGAAAAAATTAAAGAAGTCATTCGTAAAGAGGTTGCGGCAATGACAGAATTGGAAGTTGTTGAAGTTAACGTAACAGTCACAGATATTAAAACGAAAGAGCAACAAAAAGAAGATGATGTAAGTATTCAAGATCGAGTGACTAGTGCGGCTCAAACAACTGGGAAATTCACCTCTGAACAAGTTGATAAAGTAAAAGACAAAGTAGAAGACAATACAGATAAAGAAGCTAGAGTTAAATAAATTTCTAGATAAATCGTGAGAAATAAATGCCTCTATTATGAGGCTTTTTAGTAAGTGAGTTCAATTATATAGTTTTTTATTTA
>NZ_JBFBBZ010000143.1:0-1682 GCF_040682935.1 Amycolatopsis sp. NPDC051061 | reverse complement strand
GTTTCGAGAGATTTTCTCAAAGAATGGTTTCCCTTTCTCAATAAGTTCAATGAGTTTATGCATTAATTACTTTGCTCCTCTTTTATAAAGTTCGATGAGGTGATGAATCACATCTTTTAATAAGATCGTAGTCATCAAGTGATCCTGACCATGCATCATAGTAACACTGTATGGAAGTTCCTCTCCAGAAGCTTCTCGAGCCAACATACCTGTCTGAGAACTGTGAGCCTCTGCAATACAGCTTCCTGCTTCTACTACAAGACTATCTGCCTTAGCGAAATCACCATTTTCAGCCGCTTTAAGCGCTTCTAAAAGCTTAGAGCGAGCATCTCCAGCATAAGCAACAATTTCAAACCCTAAGAGAGTCATCTCTTCTCTGTTCACATCAATATCCTCCGTTTTATGTTTTTACTATACTTTATCAGTCCATGGACTAGCTGTTTTAACAAGAACTTTGTTAAGTTCATCAATATTTTCGAATCCAGTAGTACGCAACCATTCACGTGCTGCTTTTTCACCTTCTTTGATGTAAGGTTCTACAGATCCTGCCCAAGTAGCACGTCCACAAAGCACCCCATTAAACTTGGCACCTGAGTCGTGAGCAAATTGCAATGTTTCTTGGAACAATTTAGCAGATACACCTGCACTTAGGTAGATGTATGGAAGGTTAGTCGCTTCTTCTTGTGCTTTAAAGAAGTCAGCAGCTTCAGCTTTACTGTAAACCACTTCACCATCAGCAAAACCTTCGACATATTTAACGTTAACTGGTACTTCTACTTTAAGAACATCAATGTTAAAGCGTGGATCAGAGAAAACTTTCATCGCTTCAATGACTTTGCGAGGTTTCACTTTTGCATATTCAACGGAACCTGCATCTGAGATTTCTTCATCATAAGCAAGGATTTCCAAGAAGAAAGGAATATCTTCAGCGACACATTCAGAACCAACACGTTCAATATAAGCTTGTTTTTGTTGGTTAAGTTCATCTGAGCTGTCTACATCATAGTAAAGCAAGAACTTAACGGCATCAGCGCCTTGCTCTTTGATACGCTTTGCAGACCAAACATCCAAGCAGTCAGGCAAACGTTTTGTACTTGATGTATCATAACCTGTTTTTTCATAGGCAAGAAGAAGACCTGCTTCTTTATCCAATGCTTTTGTTGCTGGAAGTCCATATTCAGGGTCAAGCAACATTGAAGAAGCGTATTTTGTAAGTTCATCAGCAACCAAAACCTTTAGTTCTTCCATTTGAGCTACAGTTGGTTCTGTATCTTGATACTGTGCCATCAAACGTTTCAAAGCACCACGTTGGTCAAATGCCAAAGCTGAGATAAAACCGTTTTTATCTGAAAGTTTTTCCAAAGATTTGCGTTTCTGTTCTGTAAGTACCATTTTTATACCTCTTTTACTCCAATTTGTGAGTTTAGTGTTTCGTAATTAGTCATATTCACATGCCCTGTCATTGTTTCTTGAGCATTTAACATACCCAATGTCATCGCATGTTTTAATAAGTCAGCGTCACTTTTTTTACTATTTAAAGCTGATGCAATACCAGCTACCGTTGAGTCCCCTGATCCGACTGGATTAACAACTGGGATATCAGGAATATCTACCTTATAGAAAACATCACCATGTTTTGCAAAGGCACCGTTTCGACCTAATGAGACCACTATCCATTCGAT
>NZ_JBFBBZ010000142.1:0-1773 GCF_040682935.1 Amycolatopsis sp. NPDC051061 | reverse complement strand
ACTGATTACTCCAGCACGGCGGAGATTCAGCAGGAGACCAATAAAGTGATCGCGGCTCAGGCAAGCGTTAAGGCAGCTGTTGAACAAGTCACCCAACAAACTGCCAGTGAAAGTTATGGCTATGTCGTTAACGGCTTTTCAACTAAAGTTAGGGTTGTTGATATCCCTAAACTGAAACAAATTGCCGCAGTTAAAACAGTCACATTGGCGAAAGTTTATTATCCGACTGATACTAAGGCAAACTCGATGGCGAATGTGCAAGCCGTATGGTCCAATTACAAATATAAAGGTGAAGGCACAGTTGTCTCGGTTATTGACACTGGCATTGATCCAACACACAAAGACATGCGGCTAAGCAATGATAAAGACGTTAAACTAACCAAATCTGATGTTGAAAAATTCACTGATACCGCCAAGCATGGCCGCTATTTTAATTCAAAAGTGCCATATGGGTTTAATTATGCTGATAATAACGACACCATTACAGATGATACGGTTGACGAACAACACGGCATGCATGTTGCTGGGATCATCGGTGCTAACGGGACAGGTGACGATCCAGCCAAGTCTGTTGTCGGAGTTGCGCCAGAAGCACAGCTACTGGCAATGAAAGTTTTCACCAACTCTGACACTTCTGCAACAACCGGGTCAGCTACCTTGGTTTCTGCCATTGAAGACTCGGCAAAAATCGGTGCCGATGTCCTCAACATGTCCTTAGGATCTGGTTCAGGCAACCAAACCTTGGAGGATCCAGAACTTGCTGCGGTGCAAAATGCTAACGAATCAGGAACAGCCGCCGTCATTTCTGCTGGGAACTCAGGAATATCCAGTTCAGCAACTGAAGGCGTCAACAAAGATTATTACGGTTTGCAAGACAATGAAATGGTGGGAACGCCAGGGACATCACGAGGAGCGACCACAGTTGCTTCCGCTGAAAACACGGATGTCATCACTCAGGCAGTGACCATTACTGATGGTACAGGTTTACAGCTTGGACCGGAAACCATTCAGCTTTCAAGCAACGATTTCACTGGTAGCTTTGACCAAAAGAAGTTTTATGTTGTTAAAGATGCTAGTGGCAACCTCAGCAAAGGGAAAGTAGCCGACTATACTGCTGACGCTAAAGGCAAAATTGCCATCGTTAAACGTGGCGAACTTACCTTTGCTGATAAACAAAAATATGCCCAAGCCGCTGGTGCTGCTGGCTTGATCATTGTCAACAACGATGGCACAGCAACACCGGTGACTTCTATGGCGTTAACCACCACCTTCCCAACATTTGGGCTCTCAAGTGTAACCGGTCAAAAGCTGGTTGACTGGGTCACAGCACACCCGGATGATAGTCTCGGTGTCAAGATTGCCCTGACGATGGTACCAAATCAGAAATATACTGAAGACAAGATGTCTGACTTCACATCCTATGGGCCAGTTTCCAATCTTTCCTTCAAACCAGATATTACCGCACCAGGCGGCAACATCTGGTCAACGCAAAACAACAATGGCTACACAAATATGTCTGGTACGTCAATGGCCTCGCCATTTATTGCCGGTTCACAAGCATTGTTGAAACAAGCATTGAATAACAAAAACAACCCTTTTTATGCTTATTACAAACAACTTAAAGGGACAGCGCTCACCGATTTTCTTAAGACAGTTGAGATGAATACTGCCCAGCCAATCAACGATATTAACTACAATAATGTTATCGTATCGCCGCGGCGGCAAGGGGCCGGTCTTGTTGATGTGAAGGCAGCCATTGATGCATTAGAAAAG
>NZ_JBFBBZ010000141.1:0-1775 GCF_040682935.1 Amycolatopsis sp. NPDC051061 | reverse complement strand
GGATAAAGCGCCCTCTATTGGTTCTGCATTTAGAAAGTTACAGAGTAACGGTTTATATACTAAGACAGAGCATCGAACCGTGAAGTATCTCAATAACCTCATTGAGCAAGACCATCGACCAATCAAACGACGCAATAAATTTTATCGAAGTCTACGAACTGCCTCAACCATGATTAAGGGCATGGAAACAATTCGAGGAATATACAAAAAGAACCGAAGAAATGGAACGCTCTTCGGCTTTTCGGTATCTACTGAGATTAAGGTCTTAATGGGAATATTAGATTAAGAACAAGAAGGATTATAAACCTTGTATTTGATTTTTAAACTTTGCAACAGAACCAATTATATGATTGAGAGCTTCTTAATTTTTTACGGACTTTTCATACTTTGTTTTTGACAAGTTTACTTATATCTTTAACAAGTTTGCTTATATAGTTGACAAGTTTACTTGTAAAGTGTTATACTTTATTCATAGAGAGGAAGAGAAGAAATGAATAATAAGAAGATTTTACAAATGGCACAACAAGAAAGTCAAGATGAGGGTAAACTATCGAAGTGGAGAAATATGTCAATAGTACACTATATTATGTTGTTACTTGCTTGGCTGTTTATTTTCACAATTAGGTTGCTAAAAAATGAATCTATAGACGATTTGTTTTTTATGTTATTACTTTTGGCTTTGGGACATGAAATATATCTGTTCAAAAAGAAGAGGTCGATGACTAACATCATAGTAATTGTAGTATTATTAATTGCTGTTTCTGTGATGGGCTGGAATTTAATGAGTGGAATTTTTAAATGAGGGATAAAGGAAAACTTGAGTTAAAGAATAGGTTAAAAGTGGCTCGTGCTGAAAAACAAATAAACCAGAGTAATTTGGCTAAAATTGTTGGTGTTTCGAGACAGACAATTAGCAATATAGAAACCTATGAGTACGTTCCATCTGCTAAATTAGCATTATTACTTTGTATAGCGTTGGATATAGAATTTGAAAAATTATTCTATTTTGAGTAGTGAAGACTTAAGTATATTAAAACGACTTAGGTCTTTTTTATTTTAGGGGCGCAAATGTCAGAGTTTGCGTTCTTATATTAGTGAAATAGCAAGGAGAGTCTTTATGCAAGTAACAGGAAAAACTAAAACTGGTGAGGAAAAACAGTTGACAGTTGAAATTCGTGATGTTGAAATCGTGAAACCTAAGATTGAGAAATCGGTTCTGTTGCAAAGTTTTCTGATAAGTCTATTTTAGTGTAAAATGAATAAAAATGACAGCGAGGATATATCAATGAACTATTTTAAAGGTAAACAATTTCAAAAAGATGTGATTATTGTCGCTGTTGGTTATTATCTACGTTACAATCTAAGCTATCGTGAAATTCAAGAATTCCTTTATGATCGTGGCATTAACGTTTCTCACACAACAATTTACCGTTGGGTTCAAGAATATGGTAAGCTGATCTATCAAATCTGGAAAAAGAAAAATAGACAGTCCTTTTATTCGTGGAAAATGGACGAAACTTATATTAAAATTAAAGGGAAGTGGCATTATCTCTATCGTGCAATCGACTCAGAAGGCATGACACTGGATATTTGGCTACGCAAGAAACGGGATACTCAAGCTGCTTATGCGTTCTTGAAACGACTACATAAACAGTTTGGTCAACCAAGAGTAATTGTCAAGGATAAAGCGCCCTCTATTGGTTCTGCATTTAGAAAGTTACAGAGTAACGGTTTATATACTAAGACAGAGCATCGAACCGTGAAGTATCTCAATA
>NZ_JBFBBZ010000140.1:1186-1871 GCF_040682935.1 Amycolatopsis sp. NPDC051061 | reverse complement strand
GTCTGGTAGGCGTCCGACAGCAGCTGCCGGGCCCGGGCGACCAGCCCGTCGGCGACGTCGGCGGGCAGCTTCGACGACCCCAGCACGTCCCGCGCCCGCTGCCACCGCTGCAGCACCCCGGCCGGCAGCGAATCCGCCACGCCCGGCGGCAGCGCGCCGGTGCCCGCGCCATCGGGCCCGGCGACGCTGCCGTCCTCGGCCAGCGCGATCCGGTCGCCGGCCAGATCCCGCGGCACACGCATGGGTTCATCCGGAAGCGCGCCGGCGGGCACGGGCAGGCCGTAGGTGGTGGGTTCGACCCAGCCTTCAGGGTGAAGGGCATCCGCCGACTGGTGCCACACCCCCTCGCTACCCGGCGTCGCCGGTTCAAGCTGCGGCCGACCGTCCGCGGTGAACCCGCCGACCGGGGCGTCGTCGGCGCTGTCCCCGTCGTACGGGGCCGTCCGCGACGACGCCCGGGCACGCGCCCGTGCCCGCTCAGCGCTGCCGGCGCGCCCCGGGGAGACACCCCGCCCGGGCGCGACGGCACCCGCCGCGGACGACTCGCCGAGACCGTCGAACGCGCCGAAGAAGTCGTCAACGCCAAACCCGGAACCGGCGGCGTTCACGTTCATCGTCTCCAGGTTGCGGAGAAACTCGTAGTCCCCGGCCAGGGTAGGCGCGCCGTCCCCAGCGAAGCCGAACC
>NZ_JBFBBZ010000140.1:0-1088 GCF_040682935.1 Amycolatopsis sp. NPDC051061 | reverse complement strand
CCCGAAAGCGTCGCCGCCGATGTCGAACTGCGCCTCGTCACCGAACAGCAGATCACCGAAACCGTCACCGGCCTCCGGGAGGTTCGCCTCGTAGTCCCCGGCCAGGGTAGGCGCGCCGTCCCCAGCGAAGCCGAACCCGAAAGCGTCGCCGCCGATGTCGAACTGCGCCTCGTCACCGAACAGCAGATCACCGAAACCGTCACCGGCCTCCGGGAGGTTCGCCTCGTAGTCCTGCAAGAACGCGGCGAAGTCGTCGACCCCGAAGGCCACCGGCCCGGTCTCGCCTGCGGGTCCCGGGGTCGCCGCGTCTTCGTCCACGGCGACTGGACCGGCTGCCGCCGGTGCGGGCGTCCCTGGGAGCTCCGTCGCGGAAGCAGCCTCGTCCAGTTCCTGCCCGGCCGCCGGTCCGAGTACGGGGGCTGCATCGACATCCGCGGCGCTCTCCTCGAGCCGCAGGTCCACTCCGGGTGCCCACGGCGTGCCCGCGATCGGCTGGTAGCGGACACGCTCCTGAAGCCATCCGTTCACCCCGCCCGGCACGCCTTCGAGTTCCTCCCGCACCAGCGAGTCGAGTGCTTTCTGCCGAGCCTGGGCCTGCCCCTGGTTGACCGCGGCGAACTCGATCAGCAGCACGGCCCCCCCCTCCGCGCGGGAGGCCGGTGCCCGGGCGGCGAATTCCCGTACCCGCCACCTCACCTGCCGCTGCATCGCGCGGGAAAGCTCGTTACCCTCCCGGTGCGGGACCCCGCCGACGGTGACAGCGCTCTGGTTGAGGAAACCGCCCTGCCAGAACGAGGCTGACCGGACCTGCGCTTCGGTCAGCAACGGCGTGGGCATCACCGTCACCGACACCCGCGCTTCAAGCCCCGGCGACCGACGGACCAGTTCGTTGAACAGCCAGTCCTGGCTGTCGACCCCGTGCCCGCGCAGCAGGAGGCGCAGCTGCTCGGAAACGTGGTCCAGCACCGCGTCCCGGTACTTGAGCTCGCGGGTCGGCAGCGCGGCCTGGATCCGGATGTCGACCGTCCGCACCCCGGCAGGGACCTTCTGCCACTGCTGCGCCAGCCGGTGCGCGAACGCCTCCAACG
>NZ_JBFBBZ010000139.1:0-1888 GCF_040682935.1 Amycolatopsis sp. NPDC051061 | reverse complement strand
TTTTCAGCCACGCAAAAGAACAAAAGATTAAAATATATATGATAAATATAAATAGGCTTCGCCTTTTTTTATTTTTTTCAAAAATTGAAAATCAAGGTCAAAATCAAAACCGCTCCGCAAGGACGGATTGGGGTAGGATTATCTTTTTAGACGAGGCGCTAATTCTTTTTTAGTGTGACCTGTTTATCTTGTTTGTTTAAGCGAACAGTTGCTCTGTTCGGTCAGAGTTGCACCCTAACAAGAAAAGACAAACTAGAACAGCCCTAGAACATCATATTTTAGCTTATAAGCGATTTTAGAGTAACTTTGGTATAAAATATCATGGATAAAAGAATAAGCCCTCAAAAGGGCTAATATCAGCTTATTCTTTTCTGTCTTCTCTTACCACGTTATATTTTTGACGATAACGTCGAAAAGTCGTTCGATTAATTCCAGTTTTACGCTCGATTTCTTTTTCTGTTAATCCTTGTTGGTATAAATCAAAGGCATGTTGCAATCCCTCATCTTCAAAAGAATATTTCTTTTTTCGTCCTTTAAATCGTCCCCGTTGTTTGGCAATGGCAATACCTTGGGCTTGCCGTTCTTTAATCCGTTTTCGTTCACTTTCTGCTTGGTATTTGTACAATTCAATCATCAAGTTATTAATTAAACGCTTTAAATTATCGTCTTCAATCCCTGTCATGGACGGCAAGTTTAAGACTTCAAGCGTTGCGCCTTTTTGTTGAATTTGGTTCATCAGTTCGGTTAATTCTTTGTTATTTCGTCCTAAGCGGTCTAATTCTGTCACCACGACAATATCACCCTCATGTAAATAAGTCAGCATGGCTTGTAATTGAGGACGTTCAGTAGATTGTCCGCTTGCCTTATCTGAAAACACCTTAGAAACGTCTTGTAAGGCGTCTAATTGGCGGTCTAGGTTCTGTTCTTTGCTTGAAACACGAGCATAACCTATTTTTGCCATTTTCTACTCCTCCTCTTTATCATTATTGGCTTCTGCCAAATCGTCCAACGTTTTAAGTAAATCAGAGAGTTTATCGTGTTTCACTTTATAAATCACTTGCTGTTTTTTATCCTTACCAATGGTGATGTAATCGCCATAAATCATGTATCTTCTGACAAATTTTGTTCCACGGTTCAAATCTAGTGTATACGTATCAGCACCGACTAAACCGCCAGTATCTTTGACCTCATTTTTTTTGGATAAATCCAACTCATCAAGATAATCGACAATTGATGAAACCATTTCTTTTTCCTTGATATTCATATCCGTTTCTTGAAATTGATAGTTACTCCCATTTGTAATGGTAAAATGAATACGGTCAATATTCTCTTTCGATAATTTTTGGGAGTTCGTACCACATGCTACAAGTCCAAAAATAGCTAGAAGAACAATGCTACTCAATGCGATTATTTTTTTCATTATAGTTTCTCTCTTTCTTTTATGATTGTTTATAGCCCTTTTGCGAGTAATTGGAAAAATTGTGCTAAAAAGTCCACAAACTCTTTTTCGCTCATGATAATTAAAGGCTGTCCGGATTCAATTGCTTGTTCTGCTTCTGTCAGTTTTTGAGAAGGGGAATAGCCTTTGATTAAATCAATGGGGAAATAGCCTGTCACCAGCCGTGTGGTTTTTTTCGTGACACTACTTTGATTATGACCTTCTAGCCCTGAAATAATAGCTTGCGCCTGTTTTCTCGTCATTGTGGTGAGTGTTCCAGTGAACACGAAATATTCATTTTCTAACAATTTTCCACCTCTTTTTTTGAACAAGTCTATTGAACACCTACAATACCTATTATACCACTAACTAAAAATAGTTCAATAGAGTATACTCTATTGAACCGTGATTGTTTCTAAATAAAAATAAGGACTTTAGTATGATTATTTT
>NZ_JBFBBZ010000138.1:0-1897 GCF_040682935.1 Amycolatopsis sp. NPDC051061 | reverse complement strand
AGTCTCCGTACAGCCTCTTCCACGATTAAGGGCATGGAGACCCTTCGAGGAATATATAAAAAGAACCGAAGAAATGGAACGCTCTTCGGCTTTTCAGTGTCTACTTAAATCAAGGTATTAATGGGAATAACAGCCTAAGATATTTGGAGTTCAGAGAGGGCGCGTTTGATTTTCAAACTTCGCAACAGAACCGTTTCTACTCAATGAACTATAAGCAAAAGGCAGCTGATCTCAACAATGTGAAGTCAGCTGCCTAAGCAAGGTTCAAAATATTAAATTTTACCGGTCATCAGTACCATTTGACTTTGAACCTCAACTCCAAATATCGTAGCGCCCTTTTCTTTTTGTCGATACGCTGCTGCCCTAAACGCAACGCATGGACAGGCTATTCTTCACGTTGTTTCCGTTTCAATCCTAATAC
This sequence comes from Amycolatopsis sp. NPDC051061, assembly GCF_040682935.1. Classification (NCBI taxonomy): domain Bacteria; kingdom Bacillati; phylum Actinomycetota; class Actinomycetes; order Pseudonocardiales; family Pseudonocardiaceae; genus Amycolatopsis; species Amycolatopsis sp. NPDC051061. Next base: position 1,476 of record NZ_JBFBBZ010000138.1, on the reverse strand, counting down.
CCCCATCAGAATGACCACAATGACACCCAAGAAGCCAAACGCTGGCCGCTCAGTTGTCTCTCCTGTCTTGGGTAATGCTCCCTTACCGGATGTAAGTTGACCATTACGATCAGTCGTATCATCCGTGCTCGTTGACGTCGTTGTGGCTGGCTTTGTTGGGATATTACCGCCAGAACTAGGCTGGCTGCCCTCATCGCCTTTGTCCTTACCTGTGTCGCCTGGAGCGGGCGCCGGGGTACCTTGAGCGCCGCCTTTGTCGCTAGTACCGGTTGTATCGTCGCCTTTACCAACTGTCTTGGCCGCTTCAACGGCAGCTGCCACCTTCGTTTTCAGACTTTGCAAAGCTTGTAAATGTGCAAGCTTGTCAGACGCATCAGCACTGGCTTGACCAGACGTCAATGTGTCAGCAATGTCGGCATACCAAGTTTTGCCAGTTGCAGCATCTTTAGCATTGCCAATCTCAGCCGGTGTTGCCGCTTTAATACCCTCCGCAAGTTTTGCTAATACTGCATCAAGTACCTTGGCAAGAGTCGCTTGAAGCTGGTCGTCCGTTTGCGTACCTGCTTGAGCTTGTGCCACTAGGTCGTCTAACGCTGCAGTAAATGTTTTGCCAGTGATTGGATCAGTTTGATTGCCCAAGTCCGTTCCCAGCGCAGCCTTCACAGATTGCAACTGGTTAAGCAGCGAAGTCTTCTTATCTGCAGGTAACTTGGCAGCTAATTGATTGATCGCAGTTTGCAGGTCTCGATTGGCACCAGTAAGTGAATCAACTGAGGCGTTCGTCTGATCAAGCGCCGTTTGTGCCTTCTGCGTTGCCGCTGCTAAAGCAGTCGTTGTGGCATCATCATACTTACCGCTGGCACTTAGCGTTTTGGCGGAAGCAATCAGATTAGTCAGTGCCTGCTTAGCTGCCTGCAATTGTGCAGGATCATCGGCCTTGATATTGGTGACAACATAGTCGACGGCTGGTGATTCATTACCGTATAAATCAGTCGACTTAAACTTGAAGGTGCCATTTGCCGTGATCGTGACACCGGCTGCCGGAACATCCTGATATGTCTTGCCACCATCAGCACTATACTGAACCGTTTCGCCCGTTGCGGAAGCGTTTGCCGTCAGAGTCACCGTTTGGGCTGGTTCAGTGGTACTTGGCGTCACAGTTGGTGCTGCCAGTGTTTTCTTTGGTTCGTAGTAAACTGTGATGTTCTTGGTCGTGGTGTTGTCTTCGCTATCTGTAACAGCAACAGTCAGCACGTTTTTGCCTTCGAGCAATTTAACGGGCTGATCAATAGCCATATGACCTGGTTTGCCGCTATTGATGTTGATGTCTGCGTATTGGCTGGCGACAGAACTGCCGTTAATTGACAGACTCAGATATTGCGCATTGTCAGTGGCTGTTCCAGTAATCTGGAAGTTTGGATCGTTGGTATAAACCGGTGCATCTGTCGAGCTGTCCAATGACAATGTTGGCGCCAC
>NZ_JBFBBZ010000137.1:0-1898 GCF_040682935.1 Amycolatopsis sp. NPDC051061 | reverse complement strand
ATAAAGAATGGGAAGCAGAGCTAACTAGAATAAAAAGCGAACTTTCACTCGTTGAAGAGACAGACCCTGGTCATTTACTTGATTCAGCTGAAAGTCTTCTGACAATTACCGAAAAAATGCTATCCATTTCTCAACAAGTTGAAAAACTATATGTTTATGCTTCTATGAAAAATGATCAAGATACCAGAGAGGCTAAATATCAGGAGTATCAATCAAAAGCAACAGCCCTCTATGTGAAATTCGGAGAGGTCTATGCCTTCTATGAACCTGAATTTTTGAAAATTTCAAAAGAAGTTTATAACAAATGGTTGGGGGAGCTTCAAAAATTAAAAAACTATGACCATATGTTTGAGCGCCTTTTTGCAAAAAAAGCGCATATTCTTAGTCAAAAAGAGGAAAAGTTATTGGCTGCGGCTGGTGAAATTTTTGAAAGTCCTTCAGAAACTTTTGAAATTTTTGATAATGCGGATATTAAGTTACCTATGGTCAAAAATGAATCTGATGAGATGATTCAACTCACGCATGGAAATTACTCTTCCTTAATGGAAAGTAAGAATAGGGGAGTACGAAAAGCAGCCTACAAAGCACTTTATAGTAATTATGAACAATATCAGCATACTTATGCAAAGACCTTACAGACTAATGTAAAAGTCCATAATCTTAAAGCCCAAATCCGCTCTTATGATTCAGCCCGTCAAGCTACTCTGGCTAATAATTTTGTTCCAGAAAAAGTTTACGATGTTTTGATGGAGGCCATTCATCAACATTTGCCACTTTTACATCGTTATATTGAACTACGCAAGAAAATTTTAGGAATTACTGATTTAAAGATGTATGATATCTATACTCCATTATCTAATTTAGATTATAAATTTAACTATGAAGATGGAGTGAAAAAAGCAGAAGAAGTTTTAGCGATATTTGGTAAAGAATATAAAGGAAAAGTTAAAGCAGCTTTTGAACAAAGATGGATTGATGTCGAAGAAAATATCGGAAAACGTTCGGGTGCTTATTCAGGTGGATCTTATGATACCAATGCTTTTATGCTTCTAAATTGGCAAGAAACGTTAGATGATCTTTTTACTTTAGTTCATGAAATGGGGCACTCAATGCATAGTGCTTTCACGCGTGAAAACCAACCATATGTTTATGGGGATTATCCAATCTTTTTAGCTGAAATTGCCTCAACTACAAATGAAAATATTTTAACTGAAACTTTATTAAAGGAAAGTAAAGATGATAAGGAGCGCTTCGCCCTTTTGAACCACTGGCTTGATAGTTTCCGTGGAACTGTTTTCCGTCAGAGTCAATTTGCCGAATTTGAACAAAAAATTCATGAAGCAGATGCTGCCGGTGAAGTTTTAACAAGTGAATACTTAAACTCACTTTATGGCGAAATAAATGAAAAATACTATAATTTAGCAGTCAAAGAAAATCCAGAAATTCAGTATGAATGGGCTAGAATTCCGCATTTTTATTATAATTTCTATGTTTTTCAATACGCAACAGGTTTTGCTGCGGCAACTTTCTTAGCTGAAAAAGTTGTTCATGGTTCAACTGAGGATCGTCAAAAATATCTTGAATATTTGAAGGCAGGTTCCTCAGCTTATCCTTTAGAAGTAATTGCCAAAGCTGGAGTTGATATGGAATCTACCGATTATTTAGATGCTGCCTTTGAGCTTTTTGAAAATCGATTGAGTGAATTAGAAAAATTAGTTGAAAAAGGAGTCCATCTTTAAAAATGGTTGAAACATATAAACGTACAAGTAACCCCATGATGAATCGACCAGTTGTCAAAGCAGAGTTAGTAGAATGGATGCGTTCAAGTCAAACACAAATAACCGGAGAACTTGCTTCATTAGCTTCTGTACCAGTTTTAACCCGACTTTTTCCCCTTG
>NZ_JBFBBZ010000136.1:0-1943 GCF_040682935.1 Amycolatopsis sp. NPDC051061 | reverse complement strand
CTAGATCCATTTGCAGAAGTGATAAGAATATCCCCATTTTTCACTTTGTCAATTTTAACTGCCTCTTTATTTACAAAGACATCGTCCGATTTAATTAAAAAAGTATCTTCTGCAATATTGGAAGAACGAAGAACCCTAATACCATATTTTTGGACATCGGATGGCTTATATGTTAAGCCCCGTCTTACTTCAGCTAAATTTGAGAACTTACGCTCTTCCCAATCATCCGTAAAACCTTCAAACCTTAATTGTGGACTCTTTTTACTCATCATGCCCACCTCTCAAAAGAAGACGCATCGAATCAATTAAGGCTTGATTCTCTTCACTTTCTGAAAAATCGTCAATCAACGATAAGAGCACTTGCTCTTGTTGAACTAATTCTTCATTGACCTTAAGGAGATTGGTATTTACTGCAACCAAATCAACCGGTTCCTCTTCCTCAAAGGTATCGACATAACGAGGGATATTTAAGTTAAAGTCATTTTCTTGGATCTCATCAAAACTTGCAACATGAGCATATCTTTCAATATCTTCTCGTTTTTTGTAGATAGAAACAATTTTATCAATATGTTCATCCAACAGGACATTTTTATTTTTTTGTTTTTCAAAATCTTGAGAAGCATCGATAAATAAGACATCACGATGAGAGCGGTTTTTCTTCAAAATAATAACCGTTGTCGGAATACTCGTTCCAAAAAAAATATTGGCCGGCAAGCCAATGACCGCATCAATGGCTCCCATTTCTAAAAGGGCTTGACGAATGGTTCCTTCTGCGGCTCCTCTAAAGAGCACGCCATGCGGAAGGACAATTCCCATTGTTCCCGATTCTTTCAAATGGTAAAAACCGTGAAGGAGAAAGGCAAAGTCAGCTTTAGATTTAGGCGCTAATTTTCCAAAACGCTCAAAACGAGGGTCAGAGAGAAACTGATCTGCCGCTGACCATTTTGCAGAATAAGGTGGATTCATGACTACGGAATCAAACTGATAAGGCTCTTCTGAGGGCCAATCGGCATCTAAAGTATCTCCGTTATTCAGGTTCATGCGTTCTTTATCCACCCCATGAAGAATTAAGTTCATACGTGCCAAGTTAAAGGTCGTTGTATTTAACTCTTGTCCATGATAGTGCACTTGATTTGGATTGATGAGATAGCGACGAATATTAAGCATCAAAGAACCTGAACCCATCGCAGGGTCATAGATATGAAAAGGTGCTCGAGATTCTTGGCCGATTGAAGTGATCTCTGACATGATGCGTGAAACAGCTTGTGGGGTATAAAACTCGCCTGCTTTTTTACCCGCACCTTCCGCAAACATCCCAATTAAATACTCATAAGCGTCCCCAATCACATCGCCATTGTGTTCAAATAAGTCAATCTCATCTAAAGCACGCAAGACCTCAGTAATCGTCACATTACGTTGTTGTGCATTTGAGCCTAATTTTGTGGAGTTTAAATCAATATCCGCAAACAATCCACTGAATTCTTCTCCTTGACGTTCCAACTCATTAAAACCTGCTTGTAAGTCGGTCAAGTTAAATTCATAGTTATCAGCTTTGAGGCGGTAGTGATAAAACAATTGATCGGGTTGGATAAAGTAGCCTTGTTTGGGTTGGATATTTTCGATTAAATCGTCTTTGTCTTCTTCGTACCATTCCATGAAGCCTGCATACTGAGTGGAACGTTCTGGGAAGGTATCTGTTTTGCCATTTTCTTGTTCATAAACTTCTCTCAGCTGCGCATCAGACAAGTACTTATAGAAAATTAACCCCAGTAAGTAGTTTTTATACTCACTTGCATCCATCTTCCCACGTAAGATATCCGCAGAAGCCCATAGTTGTTGATTTAAACCTGTCGCCATTATAATTCTTCTTTCCATTTTTGAAGTTGTTCAAAGTTTTGTTGTAGTCGTTCTTCTAAAACTTTTGTTCTTCTTCTGTATTTTTC
>NZ_JBFBBZ010000135.1:0-1992 GCF_040682935.1 Amycolatopsis sp. NPDC051061 | reverse complement strand
AGACTCAATGAATTAAGCTGCCCATCTTGTATGGCAAAAATCGAAGCTGCAATGACTACAACTAAAGGCGTAGCAAATGCAAAAGTACTTTTCAATGCATCAAAAGTTAAAGCAGAATTTGACGAAAATGTTGTCAGTACTGATGAACTTATCAGCAAGGTTGAGAAACTTGGATATCCTGTTTTGAGTAGCAAAGTAACTGTTGTGTGATTTATACCAGGAAAGATACCACTATAAATTGAATAAAGGAAAAAAATGATGACTAAATTAATGATTGATGAAAAATATGCTAAAGAACTTGATAAAGCAGAGATTGACCACCACAAACCTACGGCTGGTGCGATGCTAGGACATGTCTTATCCAATTTGTTCATAGAAAATATACGACTGACTCAAGCAGGAATATACGCGAAAAGCCCAGTTAAGTGTGAGTATTTACGTGAAATTGCACAAAAGGAAGTTGAATATTTCTTTAAAATTTCGGATTTACTTCTTGATGAAAATGAGATTGTACCAAGTACAACTGAAGAATTTTTAAAGTATCACAAGTTCATTACCGAGGATCCAAAAGCCAAATATTGGACTGATGAAGATCTGCTTGAAAGCTTCATTGTGGATTTCCAAGCACAAAATATGTTCATTACGCGAGCAATCAAGCTAGCAAACAAAGAAGAAAAATTTGCTTTGGCGGCTGGTGTAGTCGAACTTTACGGCTACAATCTTCAAGTTATTCGCAACTTGGCAGGTGACTTGGGTAAAAGCGTTGCTGATTTTCATGACGAAGATGAAGATAATGATAATTAGTTTTTACGAAACTGTAGGCTTTAGTTGAATGAGGCTTGCAGTTTGATAATTTTAGCGCGATAATAAGATAAGGAGAATCCCCAAAATGAGTAAGTATAAACATCATTTTAGTCATCATGAACACCACTGTGTACAGCTCGTGCCACTATTTGGTTTACTTTCAGAAAGTGAATTAGTGCAAGTTGAGCAGGTTGTTAATCATAAAATTTTTGAAAAAGGTGAAACAGTCATCAGCCCCTTTGCAGTGCCTCAACTTGCAATTGTGGCGCATGGTACCTTGAAAATATACCAGCTTTCTAGTGCTGGTAAAGAGCAGTTACTACGTGTGATTGAACCTGGTGGATACGCAGGTGAAGACGCCTTGTTTGGAGTAATGAATGATAATCTCTATGGTGAAACATTGGAAGAAACGCAAATTTGCTTTTTGCGACAACAAGATTTCAAAAATTTGTTGTTAAAATATCCCGAGCTCAGTTTGAAATTGCTTGAAACCACCGTGAGAAGAGCTGCGGAAATGCAATATCAAGCACAATTTCTCATGATGGAAGATGTTGAAAGTCGAATCGCTAATTATCTTTTGCAACTCGTCAAAGTAGTAGATTCAAATTCTGTTATGATTCCAATGAAAATGAAAGATCTTGCAACGTTCATCGGAACAACTCCCGAAACTATTTCTCGTAAGTTCAAAATACTCGAAGAAAAAGGATTCATTGAGCGCCGAGGAAAGATAATCAAAATACTAGATATTGATAGCCTTGAAGATGATTACGCTTAAAATGGTCTAAAGAGCCAATAGATTCTGATCCTACACAAGATCCAGACCTAATGCCAGATTGGACCAATGTCAAATATTTACACACAAAATGAAAGGGTATTTACATTATTTGCAATTGCTCAGGCAATTCCGGTATTCAATGTAGCAGTAGATGCAATTTCTTTAACTTTAACCACACTTTGGGGAGGAAGAATAGGAGCAGAAGATATAATCTTACTGGTATCTTATATAATTAATTTTATAAATTATCAAAATGGAGCTTCTTCATGTTTTAACTCATTATGAAAATTATAACCGCAACTTTACTTTTAGTAATTTCTTTATTAGGAATTTTAGGAACAGCATTTCTCTACTTAGGAGAATTAACTCAAGGAAAGGGGGAGGGTATTTATTTATTCTAGGATGTTTTCTAA
>NZ_JBFBBZ010000134.1:0-2056 GCF_040682935.1 Amycolatopsis sp. NPDC051061 | reverse complement strand
TGCCGCTGCCGCAGACCGACTCGGGACCGTTCCTGTCGTACGCGCTGCAGTGGATCGCGTTCCATTCGATACCACTAAAAAGTGACTCTTTAAGAACGTCTTTGAGTTCTTCAATATCTTTTGTTACTTCTTTTCCAAGCAACTGTGAAAGTTCCTCATTATTAGGTTTGATGGCAGTAGGTTTAGCCGACGATTTTAGAACTGTTTCAAGTGGTGCACCTGAACAATCCAAAACGACTGCTACTCCTTCATCCGAAGCAAGTTGGATAAGTTTTTCATAATAATCGTTGGGAAGTCCTGAAGGCAAACTTCCTGAAATTGTGACAACTTCTGATTGCTTAATAAGATTGCTATAGTGGTCAAGAAAGCCTTCTGCTTCTTCATGAGAAATTGTTGGTCCTTGTTCCAAAATTTCTGTTTGGTTACCCTCGTGTAAGATAGCAATACAGTTTCTAGTGTTTCCTGAGATTTTATAAAAAGCTGGACTAACAGGAGATTGTTCTAATTCGCTTTCAATAAATTCACCAATTTTACCACCTAAGAAACCTGTAGCAGTAACTTTATCACCAGATTCATACAAGACTCTAGTAACATTTAAGCCTTTTCCACCAGCTGTCTTACTAACATCTTTCACCCTATTCACTGTATCAATTTTCAATGTTTCTAGAGGATAAGAGATGTCTACTGAAGGATTTAGTGTGACTGTCAGAATCATTGGTTATACCTTAATCGTGGTACTCACCACGGTCCCATTTTTCAAGGAATTCTGTAAAGAAATCCCCATCTGCTTGATGTGCATTATGTGTTTCAACGTGTTTGATTTTTGCAATCAATTTTTTATTTTCTTCTGTTGGTTTGTACTCAGCTTCAATGAAAGCTTCAATGATGTCATTCATAAGAAGACCACCAGTAATCATTCCACCAAAACCGATAACATTCGCATTAAGTTCTTCCTTAGCATATAGAGCTGACGTCATATCACGAACCAACGCTGAGCGAACACCTGGAACTTTATTGACTGCATTGTTAATGCCGACACCTGTACCACAGATACATACTCCCAAGTCTGCTTGACCACTTACTACTGCTTCACCGACTTTTTTACCATAGATAGGGTAGTGAGTACGTACGTGGTCATATGTCCCGAAATCAAGGACCTCATGTCCTTTTGATTTCAAGAATTCTGATACTGCCATTTTTACATCTGTGACAATGTGGTCACATCCAATTGCGATTCTCATTTTTTAACTCCTTTTCTTAACACATCTTGTTAAGCATATCTACTCGGACTTGATGACGTCCGCCATCATATTTACCATTGACGAAAGCTTTAGCGATGTTTTTAGCAAGCTCATCACCGACGATTTCAGCGCCAACCGTAATCATTCGTGCATTGTTATGTCCACGTGTCATATAAGCTGAGCGTTCATCTGACACTTCTGCTGCAACCATACCTTTAATTTTAGTTGCTACCATGAATGGACCAGCTCCATAAGCATCAATTACAATACCTAAGTTTTGCTCATCTTTATTTACTTCAGAGGCAACTGCCAAGGTAACATCAACAAAATCTTGTCCGTCCTTAGTCACATCAATTACCTCAAAACCTTCTTCTACAAGAAAATTTTTCACAACATCTTTTAATCTCGTACCTTTGAGATCTGCACCAACAACAATAGCCATTTGGACTACCTCCTAAATTTTAAAAAGAAATGCTACGTAGAAGTAGAAAATATTTTGCAAAATGTTCAAGATAACGTTTTCATCATTTCTTTGTTTATATGATAACAAACATTCAAACAAAAAGCAACTATTTTTGTTAATTTTTTGTTTTTTTTTATTTGTTTTTTTAAAAAATAGATAACACCGTTAAATTTTTGTTCATTTAATCCATCACAAAATGGACGTGAAATATCTATTCAGGTATTACAAAAGTCTTTTGCTTTCTATAACTTACTGATTAAGAAGTCCTACTTTATTTTCGTCTCAAACAAAAAATAGTAGATGGTTACCAAGTAGAATTACCTGATTCTTGGCTAAATAATGGGAATCCTTG
>NZ_JBFBBZ010000133.1:0-2208 GCF_040682935.1 Amycolatopsis sp. NPDC051061 | reverse complement strand
CCACCTGCGGAAACTACCTGCACTTCCGGGAGTACTTCACCGTGGGCAAGGTACGGCTGCACAACGCGACGTTCTGCAAGCAGCACCTGGTCTGCCCGCTCTGCGCCATCCGGCGTGGTGCCAAGGCGCTCGGTGCCTACCTGACCCGCTGGCAGGTCATCCAGGAACAGCGCCCCGATCTGCGCCCCTACCTGATCACCCTCACCGTGAAGAACGGCGAAGACCTGGACGAGCGTCAAACCCACCTCACGAAGTCGCTGCGCAAGCTGCTCGACCGTAGGCGCAATTTCAACGCTGGCGTGGCTCGCGCTCCCTGGACGGAGCTGTGCAAGGCTGAGGGAGCCGTCTACACGCTCGAACTGACGAACAAGGGCAACGGGTGGCACCCTCACTGCCACATGATCGCTCTGGCGGCCTCTGAGCCCTGTCAGGAGGTTTTAAGCGCTGAGTGGCACCGGATCACCGGTGACAGCTTCATCGTCGACGTAAGGCCCATCACAGGCGATCCCAGCGAGGGGTTCATGGAGGTCTTCAAGTACGCCGTGAAGTTCTCCGACCTCTCCCTGGAAGACAACTGGCACGCCGCCCAGCGCCTCAAGGGCAAACGCCTGCTGAACAGCTTCGGCCTGTTCCGTGGTGTCGAAGTCCCCGAGTCGCTCCTGGACGAACCTCTGGACTCGCTCCCCTACTGGGATCGGTTCTACCGGTATTTCGGCGGTGAGTACCGGTTTACCGGTGAAAGCCCCAAAGCGGTAACGGAGAACGCCGTTACCGAAAACCCTGAAACGCGTTACACGGTTACGCCAGCCGATCCGCGAGCGGCTGCTGACTTGCCCGGCTGGCGACCCCCGCAACCCCCCACCAAACCCAAGTCGTTCGCTGTCCTGGTGCACGAGGGCGAGCAGCGACGAAGGGCCGCTCTCAAAAGGGCTGAAACCCGCTCCAAAAGTTGACAGGTCAAGGGCCGCGCCCCCGGCTCGTCGGGGAAGCGCTCCACCTCCCCGGCGAACGGAGGCACGGGCGGAGCGCACCCTTTACCCTCCCCGAACAACCACCCTACGGCAGCACCCCGGGCCAGGAACTGGCCCGGGGGATGCCACCCGGCGAGGGTGCTTTTCCGCTTTTCCGCTTTTGATCCTCGCGCCAGCGGCGCGTCCTCATGTTGCTATAAGATTCCTATAGCATTACGATCAGGCCTCCATAGAATCCCTATAACTGATCTATAGGCCAGCCATGACGACCAAGAAGACCCCTGCCAAATCCCCCTTCATGCGCCACATCGAGGAGCTTTATGAAGACGAAGTCCATGCCGAATTCCGTGAGGCCACAATGCGAACAGTCTCTTTCAACTTCCCTGCTGAAGACGCCTGCATGCTGGCTGCCATTGCTAAACGCTTCGGTCGCAGCACCGCTGCCTTTGGCGGAGAGCTATTTGCTGAGCATGTGCGTGAGCTTTTCCTCGCGCTCACCCCTGAAGACCGACGCGCATGCGCTGCTGAGGCTGACGCAGAGCAAACCCGCTACGAAGAGTCCAAAGGCATCAAAACCACAAGCATCAATGGCGAGCCGGGTTGCCACCATTGGAAGGGCTACGCCGATATTTGTGACCGCGTAGAAGGGGAGGCCAAGTGATGGCTGAAGCAATGTTCACCCTCTGCGGGCAGGTAGCGAACGTGTACGTCCAGCCGGGCGGCACATCGAAGAAAACCGGGGAGGCCTTCGACCCTCGGGACAAGGTGCAGATCCTCGGCCACGTCCCGCTCCAGGGCGGCGGCACCAAGCTCGATCTTGTGACCCTCAACGTCGAGGACGCTCGCCTGTTTCAGGCCGCGCTCAACAAGACGATTCGCGTCCCTGTGGGGGTTTATTCCCTTGGCAAGACGGTGGGCTATTTCATTCCGCAAGGCTCAAAGCCGCAGCTCGTAGCAGCTTCTTGATTCAACGCTAAGGCCCCGGCTTCCGGGCCTTCAGGGTGGATTCCGCTTGCGGAAGGGCCCCCGAAGGCCGGTAGCCGGGGCCTTCTTACTTGATACATAGAAACAAAGTGCATGCAGCGCGTTATGCTGTAGGCACGGGAAAGGAGCCAGGGCATGGCCAAAAAGAAAACCCCCGTGAACGAATCCAACTTGGCGGAAGGGGCGTTCACAGGGGTCGATGAAGCTGAAAACTTCGGCGATAGGTTAGCACGCTACGGCCAAGCGCACGCAA
>NZ_JBFBBZ010000132.1:0-2232 GCF_040682935.1 Amycolatopsis sp. NPDC051061 | reverse complement strand
AATTTCTGAATGATTTAATTAAACTATATCTATAATGAATACAAAAACTCATGTTAATAAATAATGACGTTAAGTCAAGTTTTTAGAGTAACAAACGTAGAATTTTAATCTATTTATTTTAAGCACTTACCTTTTCAAATTGATTAGGTGTAAGATACCCTAAACTTTGATGGATTCGTTTTGAATTATAAAAGGCTTCGATGTACCAGAAAATACTCTGATAGGCTTCTTCAAAGTTCTTATATTTAAATTGATACACCCACTCTCTTTTTAAATGTCCATGCCAAGATTCAAGACTGGCATTATGATAAGGGTATCCCCTTCGACTGAAAGAGTGAGTCATCCCATAATACTTAAGCAACTCTTCATACTCTAGACTCGTATACTGGCTTCCTTGGTCAGAATGAAGAATAACAGCTTCTGGATAGTCTTGTGATTTAATGGCCTTATTTAAAGTTCTTTGCACTAATTCTACAGTCATTCGCTTGCCCAAATCCCAAGCAATGACTTTTTTAGTATAACGATCCATAATGGTTGAGAGATAAGCCCATCCTTGTTGAGTAGGAATATAAGTAATGTCGGTTGACCAAACCTTATTTTTCTTTGTAGGTTCAGTCTGTATGAGATTTTTTCGATTGATGTGATCACTTAGTGAGTATCCAGGCTTAAATTTCTTAATGACTACAGACTTGAGTTGAAGTTGCTTCATTAGCTTCTGTACCAGTTTTAACCCGACTTTTTCCTCTTGTTTAAGTAGAAGATGATGAATTTTAGGAGCACCATAGATTTCTCGGTTAGTATTGAAGAGTTGAGAAATTTTGAGTGACAGGTATTGTCTCCTTAATTGAGTTTTAGATGGATGTCGGTTAATCCGTTCATAATAACTTGATTCAGGAACATCAAGGAGTTGACAGCTTAGTCTGACATTGAGTGCTAAAGTTTGTATGGTTTGAGCCATATCCGCAGCACTCACTTCTTTTTCTCGGCGAATATGGTCAATACTTTTTTTAAGATGTCTCGTTCTTCCTTAACTTTAGCCAGTTGTCTTTTTAATTCTAGAAAATCAGCTTTAGAGACGGAGCTTTCATTAGATTTAGAGTAGAGGTCTATCCATTTATAAATTGTTGCAGGGGCCACGTCGTATTCTTTAGACAGCTGGGTGACGGATTGACCAGAATGATAGAAGGCGATAAGGGTTTCTTTAAATTCTTTTGAGTAGCGTTTTTTCATGTTTTTGTCCTTTGTCTAAATTATACAATAGTGACTCTAAGATTTAAGGATAACATCACTCACAACTTAGGGTTATTAATAGAGGTCAAAATATGAAAATTGGGTATGCACGTGTCAGTACTTTTGAACAAAAATTAGAATCTCAAATTGAAGTTCTGAAAGAAGCAGGAGCAGAAGAAGTTTTCCAAGAAAAGTTTACTGGAACTAATGTCGAACGTCCACAATTTAATCTAGTATTTAAAAAGTTAAAGGATGGTGACACTTTAATTGTGACAAAGTTAGACCGATTAGCCAGGAACACTAGAGAAGTTTTAGAAATTGTTCAATCGTTATTTAATAGAGGAATTAAGGTTCATATATTAAATATTGGTCTTATTGATAATACACCTACTGGTCAGCTGATTTTTACCATCTTCAGTGCTTTTGCGCAGTTTGAACGAGACCTTATTGTAACCAGGACTCAGGAAGGAAAACATTTTGCTAAGCTTCATGATCCAAGTTTTAGGGAAGGGCGTCCTCAAAAATTTACCGAAGAACAAATTCAATTTGCTTATGAGTTAAAACAGCAAGGAATGACTTACAAGATGATTGAGCGAAAAACTGGTATCAGTATTGCGACTCAAAAACGAAGATTTATAAAAGCAAAAAATCAAGCTATTGACAAAGACTATTGAAATGTTATAATTTAGTTAACGAAGATTTGTGGGAGTGGTATCTCACAATAGGAACTGAGGAACTGCGAATTCCTCAGTTTTTTTGTACAAAAAACGCCCGGTTCTGCGAAACTGAGCGAATGTGGATTAATGGCGCTTACGTCGGTATTTTAACCAATCCTTGACCAGCTCAAGGATTACTCCAACCACAATAGGAGCGACTACTGATACGAAGATTGTTATGAGCATAGACTCACCTCCCTTCTAAGGCAATACTGCATCAGAAAGGTGCGCCACTAAGAATTATATCATAAAAAAGGAAATAAATACCCTAGTAGTAGAAGAGTAA
>NZ_JBFBBZ010000131.1:0-2279 GCF_040682935.1 Amycolatopsis sp. NPDC051061 | reverse complement strand
AACTACCGGAGACCTCACCTATGTCGAGCACCGACACGCCCAGCAACACCAACTCCAGCTCAACCTGCTCGAGGCGACTTCGATACAGGCCCTAGCACCCGCGAATGGTCGGCGATTAGCTCCTCGAACGCGGTCACGGCGCCCGCCGGATCACCAGCTTCTCCCCGCCAGCGAGCCAGGTTGCCGCGGGCGTTCAGGGTTTCGGGATGGTCGGGGCCTAGCACCCGCAATCGGTCGGCGATCAGCTCCTCGAACGCGGCCGCGGCGCCGGCCGGATCACCGGCTTCGCCACGCCAGTAAGCCAAATTGCCGCGGGCGATTAAGATTTCGGGATGGTCGGGGCCTAGCACCCGCAATCGGTCGGCGACCAGCTCCTCGAACGCGGCCGCGGCACCGATCGGATCACCCGCCCAACCCCGCCAGCGAGCCAGACTGTCGCGGGCGTTCAGGGTGTCGGGATGGTCGGGGCCTAGCACCCGCAATCGGTCGGCGAGCACCTCCTCGAGCGCGGCTGCGGCGCCGGCCGGATCACCCGCCTCGCCCTGCCAGCGAGCGAGGCTGTCGCGGGTGGTCAGGGTGTCGGGGTGGTCAGGGCCCAGCTGCTGAGTGGCGGTGGTGTGGAGCTGGCGAAAGTAGTCCCTTGCCTCGGCGACCAGCCCAGTCTCACCGAGGCTGTTCCCGGCTTGGAACAGCACTGGGTGCCCGCGGGGGGCCCACAGATTCTCGCCGGCGATGTCGGCGAGCGAATCGGTATTGGCGCGCAGCAGCTGCTCTAGCGCAGTGTCCCGCCCGATCTTCGGCCAGATGCGCTCGAGCGCGTTGGCTGCCGTGCGTGCCACTGCGGAGAGTTGCGGGACCGGCAGGGCGTCGCGGGTGGCGCGCTGCACCAGCGCGTGCACTCGCACAGCCCTGGACACTGAACTCGCGTCCAGGGTGATCAGGTTCAGCCGGTGCAGACACCACAGTCCATCGAATGCCTCCTCCGCATCGACTTCGCGTCCTCTAGCGGCTGTGAGCAGGTCGGTGATGGCCGGGGTGGTGAATAAGTTGGCGGGGATGCCGTTGGGGTTCAGCAGGCTGGCGACCTCCAGCAGCGTTCCCGCGATTCCGGAAGGTTCGAGTCGGTTGGCTTGCTCGATTGACAGTGACCAGGTGGTTGCGACGGTGGCTCGGTGCTCGTCGGGCAGTCCGTCGGGCTCGGGTAGCAACGACGCCAGGCTCCGCCGACGGTCTGTCCACCGGGCGCGGTAGTCGGTGCAGGACAGGCCTCGGTCGAGCATGTACGCGCCGGCCTGCGCCAACGCCAACGGCAAACATCCAAGCTCGGTCGCCAGTTCGGCCGCTCCCACGGCCAGGTGCGGCTGGTCGGCTAGGGCGGCGTGCAGGTAGGCCTCGGCTTCTGGCTGTGTGAACACGTCGACGTTGATCAGGCAACGGCCGTGTCCGCGCAGTGCGGCGTCACGGCGCCGGGTGGTCACGACCACCTGCCCGCTGGTCGTTGCCGGTGGCCACAGGCCTCGCAGATCGGCTGGGTTCTGCACGTCGTCGAGCACGATCAGCCATCGCGTCGATGTGGCGGCGAGCCATTCCAGCAGCCGCCTTGCGCTTTGCTCGGGATTAGAGTCTTCGACGCCGGTCACGTCCACGGCCACCTGGGCGTAACTGGAGACGATCGCCTCCCGCGAGCTGGCCGTCACCCACGCCCACAATCCCAATTCACCCGAAGCCCACAGCTGCTCGGCGTAATCCAGCGCGATCTGGGTCTTCCCGATCCCGCCCAAGCCCGACACCACACCGGTATGTACCCGAGGCTGGCCGGTCAGCACCGCGGTGTCGCCGCGCCCCAGTGCCTGCGCGAGTAGGCGCGAAGTGCCTGAACGGTTTTGAAACGCCGCTGCCCGTTGTGGCGCCACACCTGCCCGGCGCAGTAGGGCCACCGGCCGGCTTTGCTGGTGAAAGTGCACGTCACCGTGGATGGCGCCGGTCTGGACCAGACTCCCGGACACGCCGCCGGTGACGTGGTTGGCGATGTCGCCGTGCGGCGGCTGGTCGGGGCGGCGACTCATCGACCCAGTATCCCCGGGTCCCCTCCCACAGATTGCGGGCGCCGTCATATCGATCCGAATGGCGGAACACGGCTGCCACCTGATAGCCCCTACGCCGCAGTAGAGCGCACCAAACAGAGGTGAGGCGCCCCAAGATTTCCGGACAGCTTTCCTATAGCTAATTCATGCTGCAAGCTGTCGGCTCAGATACTCGTTGTGGACCTCTAACGGGGT
>NZ_JBFBBZ010000130.1:0-2362 GCF_040682935.1 Amycolatopsis sp. NPDC051061 | reverse complement strand
AATCGGACTAATCCAGTATGTGAACGTCATACGTTTATCAATAATTTATATCAGATTCATAAGATGATTTGATAGTTATGATAATGTTCTCATAATTATCAAAACGTTTCTCATTTTATTTTCCTATTTTTTATCCAAGAGCATAAGGGAAAGTGTCCCCAAAAGTTGGTCAAAGTCGCAGTACGACTTGTTTTAGCGAGGAATAAGATTTTTTCTCATTTATAGTGTTTGTAAAGTGTTTCAAATCGCTCAACCACAGCTTTATATAAAATAGAGAAATTAGAAAAATCTCATAATATAGTCTTTTTAAAGGATTGTACAGTGCTTAAAAAGACTCAATAATCAAGCTTATACTTTGCTTTCATAATAATTTTTTATTGATAAACCCAGACATTGGCATGCGGAAAATCTGATTTTACCGTTTCTAAAATGATACTTACTGGTTTTGATAATATAATGTCATCGTTCGAATCATGATTCCACTTTATCTTTTTATAAAGGTCACTTTGTGTCACCCATTGAACTTCTTCTGATAATTCTCGTTTTGCCTTCTCCCAATAAGAATCATTGACACAATAATCACTCAATATCATCGTTTGCCAATTCATTGTTCCCATATTTTTTGATGGAGATAAAGTGGTCACAAAATATTTCAATCGTCATTCCTCCTGTAATTGTTTGTTGCTCCGTGGGTATTCCTTATTACAAAAAATCATACGACAGTCTTGAAAAAACGTAAGTATTTGTTGGAATACCCTGGAAGGACTTATATTAGGCTCAATGTGATGTTTTTATCCGTTTTGAATGTTACTTTACGATAAACTACTTAAGACTTTTTAAAATGAAAAATATGAGTTTGTAAAGCTACTTCAAAATTTAGTCATCTTTTGCCAACCCATTTATTTTCTAATTTCTAAAAACCCACTTTGGGGAGAGTTTTGCTCTCGCGGTCATAGCAAGTGGGTACTCACTTGCTCAAAAAAATAAAAACTCAAAACCATGTGTTGACGCTTATTTGAATTTTATGTTGATTTTGGAAGTGCCCAAATCCCTATTGTTCTATTACTTTTTAACTAACTTCTTTTCTTTTTTGGATATTTCGGCTTTTACAAAATCTCGTTCATCTAGAGTTTGTTTTACATCCTTGAGCGTTGATTTTTTGAATGTTAAACGATCATTGTAATCCTTAAAGTTAAATCCAAATCCCATAGTAGTCTCTTTCTATTGAGTGGTATAATCTCATTGATTGAAGGTATTTTAATTAGTTCGGGAATCTTATTATAGATAATTTTATAATATTCTTTTTTTATTTTATTTTCAAGACTTATCTTTGTGTTTGAGCTTTTCTATCCTCTGGATTTCTTAATTTTAAATTTTTTGTCAACATTAAAATCTCAATTTATCAATTTATTTTTTAAAATATGAGATAAAAAATTTATCCATTCAACGTTACCACGAGCGAAAGCGAGTTTTATTCAAAACACTCTTTTTAAAGGGTATTGTATTAGGTACTCCTAAACAAAAATGTACGTAACGTTACTTTTTGAGGGTTGTGTACACAAACCCGTTGCTTGCCAGTAACTTTTTCAAGACTGGGCAAGCAACGGGTTTACCATGGTAAAGCCAAAAAAAGCTACAAAAAAATGTGACTTTTTTTTAATCATTATATTGTCTCTCCGCTCGATAACAAAAACTTTATAGATTATTAAAGAAAGAAATGAACCAAGTTATAAAACCAAAAATTGGGAAAATCATCCACCAATAAATTGAAAAAAATTGCCAAAAGTTTTCAAAGCGTTCTTTTTTTTCTTTTAATTTTATGCCCTTAGTAAGAGGGTACTTTTGGTCAAGCATTTCATTTAATTTAACTCCTAAATAATAATTTGCTAGACCTATTAACAATAATAATAAACTTACCCATGCCAGCCAAGAAAGTGTAGTATTATAGCCAGATGCTAATTCATTAATTTCAACACCTAAAATTGACATAACCAAAAGTATAGCTGCTATAACCAATAAAGTAATTGAGACGGTTATAGTTTGTCTATATTTCAGTTGAATAAGCTGTTCTTTAGACATATCCATGATTTCTACCTCTTTTGCTTCTTCCTCAATGCTTTCAAATAGTTCACTTACTGGAACTAAAAGAGCATTAGATATTGAGGCTAAAGTATCTAAACTAACATCCGTTCCATTTTCTATTCTCTGAACCGTTCTAACAGTTATATTTGCTTTTTCAGCCAGTACTTCTTGCGTCCAACCTCTTTTTTTTCTTAACTCAGCAACTCTATATTTATTCATGAATATATAATAAACTATTTTTTTAAACATGTACACGACAGATAGACGACAAAAGAACGAC
>NZ_JBFBBZ010000129.1:0-2429 GCF_040682935.1 Amycolatopsis sp. NPDC051061 | reverse complement strand
GTTTCCCTTTTTTAAATAATTGTCATTTGGAACTCACTATCTATTTTTATAAAAAAGTTATATTGAGATAGCTATCAAAGCTTTTAAATAAGTTCAAATCCCTAACTTGCTACATTGCCTGCGATAGTCTACTTCACGACCTCAAATTCAATCTCGTATTGAACGTCCCTATTAGCAAGGAAAACTTTAATTGTAAAGATTCTAGAAGCCATCGAAAATGTCTCGATGATTTTATCAAATTATTTTTGATAAAGTTATTATAAAATTTATTGATACCAAAAAATTAATTCCTCTCAAAAAAAAAGAAAACAAACCGCGTAAATTTTGGTTTGTTTCCATTCTTCTATTTCTCTCGATACCTAATCAGTCGCATGCCATTGACAATGACGATGAGGATACTAGCTTCGTGGACGAACATACCTGTTCCCATGTTGACGAAACTAGGTACTAAGCCTGTACCTCCAAGGATTAGACTAGCCAGTAAAAAGAGCACAACTACAATCGCAATCACAATATTTTGTGTCATGTTGGCAACCGTGCGTTTACTTAAACCATATGCGTGGACAAGTTCATCAAAACTAGACTTCATTAGCACGATATCGGACGTTTCAATCGCAGTATCAGTACCAGAACCCATTGCGATACCTATATTAGCAAGTGCCAAACTAGGAGAATCGTTGACACCATCACCGATAAAAGCAATTTTTTTACCAGAGTTTTTGAGTGATTTGACAACTTCAGCTTTTTCTTCAGGCATGAGATTGGCACGTACTTCATCGATGCCGAGTTGGGCGGCGACTGCTTTAGCTGTTGTCTCGTTGTCTCCAGTCAGCATAATCATACGAGAAATACCTTCGTGGCGTAGTTCTTCGAGGGATTCTTTGACACCAGAACGTATTTCGTCCGCAATACCATAAATTAGTTGCAATCTGTTATCAGCTGCGACCAAAACAACTGATGCACCTGAATCAGTGATTTCTGTGATGTCCTGTTTCTGCTCGGGAGAAATCGTAATATGATTAACCACCATCATTTTTTCATTACCAATCAATAGGTTGTCTGCGATGATTCCCTGTCCTTTAACAACGTCCGTTTTTTCAAATTTGATAGGATTGAATTTTCCGATCATGCGTACAACTGCCGTTGCTAATGGGTGATCAGATTCATTTTCTGCTGAAGCAACTGCATCAATCAATTCTTTTGAAGCACCATAATTTTTGACAACAACAACTTCTGTATTGCCTTTCGTCAGAGTACCCGTCTTATCAAACAGAAGCGTATCAATGTGACTGAAGGTATTCATAACATCACCTCCCTTGATAAGGACGCCTCTTTTTGCACCATTCCCGATTCCTGCAACATTTGAAACAGGTGCACCAATCACGAGGGCACCAGGGCAACCAAGTACGAGAATCGTGATGGCTAGTTCTAGATTATGACTAAAAACCCAAGTAATAGCTGCAATAACAAGTACCGCTGGCGTGTAATACTTAGCAAAGCGGTCGATGAATTTCTCAGCAGGAGATTTGGTATCTTGGGCTTCTTCGACAAGTTCAATAATTTTACCAAAGGTTGTATCTTCGCCGACTTTTTCTGCTTCTACGTAAATTGTACCGTTTTCTAAGATAGAACCTGCAAAAACTTTGGTACCAGCTTCCTTTCTGATTTCACGTGATTCACCTGTGATACTGGCTTCGTTGACATAGCCAGATCCTTGGTAAATACGACCATCAACAGGAACTTGACGTCCGGTTTTTACTAAGAGTTTGTCGCCAATTTCAACTTCATCAATGTCCATTTCTTCGCCATCAGCAGATAGGGCTGTGCTGGGTGCCATATTCGTGAGTTCTTTGATACTTGATCGCGTTTTTTCAAGCGTTTTTTTCTCCAAAAATCCACCGAAAGCGAAGAGAAAAGTGACAATTGCTGATTCTTCATATTCACCGATGAACAAAGCACCGATAACTGCAATAGAAACTAGCAGGTCAATCGAAATTTGTTTCACTTTGATTGCTTGATAGGCATGAATTGCAACAGGTATAAAACCGATAATACTTGCAATAATCATTGTCGAATTCCAAATCCATATTTGATTTACACCATATTTACCAAGGTATCCGAGTACAATGAAAATGGCTGAGAGGATAACCAAGTGATTACTGTGTTGTTGAAGTCGTTTTTGAAAGTTCAGTGTTATTTTTGCCATATTTTCTACTTCCTTTAATTTTCTTTATGATACTAGTATAGCGCTACCCTTATAGATAAAAATTGATAACTATCAAGAAAATAAAAAGTATAACTTACTAGACTTTATTAACATAAAGGTAAGGTCTGTCTGACGATTCCTGCGGAAAGTTTTGGCAACTGCAGTTGCCAAAATTGGGCGTTTGCCCCAGACCCCAAGCAAACAAAAAAGACAGTTTCCTGTC
>NZ_JBFBBZ010000128.1:0-2638 GCF_040682935.1 Amycolatopsis sp. NPDC051061 | reverse complement strand
TGAATTTCATCGTGAAATTATGCCTTACTTAATCAATCTTAAAAAGAATTTTACGCAACACGCCTTATCAGATATAGCCGAACTCAATAGCAAGTATTCAATTATTCTTTACCGTTGGTTATCTATGCAATACAACCAATACGAGCATTATAGCGTTAAAGGTGGACGGAGAGCGGAGCAAGTGGAAGCCTACCGCAATCCAACAATTACAGTGAAAGAATTGCGAGTGATGACCGATACCGTCAATGAATATAAAAGAATGTTTCAATTCACAGAATGGATACTAGAAAAACCTTTAGCAGAAATCAACGCTCACACTTCTTTTAACGTGTCCTATGAGAAAGTCAAAAAAGGGCGGAGTATTGACTCTATTGTCTTTCATATCGAGAAAAAACGCATGGCAGACGATAACAGCTACAAGTTAGACGATAAAGTATATCAAGAGGGTAATAAAGTCAAAGAGGAAACCGAAGATAAGCTAGCTATTGAAGCAATGAAAAGCAAATACACCAAGCTATTGATTGAAAATTTTCTTTTGTCACCATTAGAAATGACAGATACGGCAACAATGGCAGGCTTACAGAAAAATGTGTACCCTCTCTATGACGAACTGAAAGAATTGAGAGGGCTTAATGGAGTCAAAGACCACTTGTCTTATGTATCTAGCAAGCGTGAAGAATATTCTAAGCACAATATCGCTAAGTATTTGAAGAAAGCAATCGAGCAATATCTACCTACGGTTAAAAGGCAGGACTTATGATGAGTGAAAAGTTAAAGACAATTAAAGTGGACTAATGTCAAATATTTAGACACAAAATGAGCTATATTTTTGGAAAGTCAACGAAAAACTAGACACGGAGTTAAGAGAATTTAAGAATTATATTTTTCAAAGTCTTTTGGCGACTTGTAATCAAGACCTGAATGCATCCTTTTTGTATTGTAATAGGTCTCAATGTATTTAAATATTTCTTGAGTAGCCTCAGCTCTTGTCTCAAAATGAGCATCATTAATAAGCTCCCTCTTTAGCGTCTTATAAAAAGACTCCATCATTGCATTGTCATATGGATTTCCTTTACGACTCATGCTAGATTGAGCACCGACTTGACGAAGAGTAGATTGATAACGAGAGCTTGTATATTGACTCCCTTGATCAGTATGGACAATCAAGCCAGGCTGAGGATGTTCTTTCCCACAAGCTTGTAAGAAGCAATCCCTCACCAGTTTATCTTGCATCCGTGAAGACATTGACCAGCCTACAATCTTACGTGAAAAAACGTCGATATTCACGGCTAAGTATAAGGTGCCTTCTTTGGTAGGGATATAGGTCATGTCTCCCAGCCATACTTTATTAGGAGCTGTTGCTTTAAAGATCTGATTAATTAAATTGGGTCTTGAAAGCGAAGCTCCTTTTCTGTTGTAATGTTTATATTTATAACGGCTTCCCTTGGCATAAAGTCCCATCAAGTGCATCAGTTTCCCAACACGTTTCGTGTTGGTCATAATACCAGTATTATGAAGTACCTTGGTAATTCTAACCGCACCATAGCGTCCCTTATGCTCATGAAAGACAGCTTTTATCTTCTCTGAGAGAATTTCTCTCTCCACTTGTTGTTTTGAAGGACGACGATGCATGTATTCATAGAAACCTGAGCGAGAAACCTTAAGAACTTTTACTGCATGTTTAATTTTTATCTTCCCATGATGTTTCAAGAGAAATTCAAAACGTTTTACTTGCTTCGCTTCAAGAAGACCCGGAACTTTTTTAGAAGTTCAAGTTCCTCCTGAAGATAACGATTTTCTTTCTCTAACAATTTAATCTTATGTTGGGCATCAGCTAGGGCTGTCCCATTGCCTGGAAAAGCACTTTCTCCATATTCTTCAACTTCTTGAACCCAGCGATAAAGACTATTGGCATGAACCTCAAGCTCTTGGCTGACTTCTTTAACAGAGTAACCCTCTTCAAGAATGAGTTTTACTGCAGAATTTTTAAATTGTTTATCGAATTTTCTTCTTGCCATAATAAACCTTTCCACGATTTCTCTTAACTTTGTGTCTAGTTTATTATAACCTTTCCACCTTTCATTTTTGTGTCTTAATAGACAGATTATAACACACAATTTTCTGTCCACTTTTATAGTATAGCTCCAATTCAAGATGACTTGGAAGAACTAGAAGTAATCGCTAAAGGTGTGTTTGAGTCTTCCATACGTGCTATCTTTCCATTTGACGGAAGAGATAAATACTTAACTCTATCAAAAAAATCAAAGTAACCACGACCGCAAGGGATTTTTCCTAAAGGCAGAACGTCCGATTTTTTCAATTGAGGTGGACAAGCGGAGCGACAAAAGCGAACAGGGAGACTTTATGCTATAATGAGTTTAAAGAAAACTGACACGCAGAGCATGCGGTTAAATTGTTCCATAGAGAAGTCTAATTTCTTGATGAGTGGTTGACGCATCTATGCCACATAAAAAAACGAAGCGGTGCAAACAGAGTGGGGACTACGGCTTAACCACGAAATACCAATCTGTGCCGATTGATGATTTGATTTAAGTTTTAAAATAAAAAAGTTGCTGACAATAAGTTGGTGGCTTTTTTATTTTTTTAAGACAAAAATTTACTGTTAGGAATGTAAACG
>NZ_JBFBBZ010000127.1:0-2676 GCF_040682935.1 Amycolatopsis sp. NPDC051061 | reverse complement strand
TTATAAGTCATATAAGTCGTGAGCTTTCTAATGCTTAGTGCTTTAAGATTAGGATAGCACGACTTATTTATTTTCCAATGAAATTAACTAGCAATTCGGGTAGAAAGTTTAGAGGTATCATATGAAACTACTTAATAATTTGTTGACTAGCTTAACACAATATGAGAATGAAATGATTCAAATTAGGCGTCATCTTCATCAATACCCAGAAATTTCTTTTCAAGAAAAAGAAACATTTAAGTATATTATGGGCTTTTATAAAGAACTTGACTGTGAACCAAAACTTATCGGAAAGGGATTTGGAATCATCGTTGATATTGAAGGTGGAAAATCCGGAAAAACTCTTGCGTTGAGAGCAGACTTTGATGCTCTTGCTATTTTTGAAGATAATGATTTAAGTTTTAAATCGGTCAATCCAGGAGTAATGCATGCCTGTGGACACGATGCACATACTGCATATTTGATGGTACTTGCTAGAGAACTAGTAAAAATAAAACAAGAACTTCCGGGAAGAGTTAGAATTGTCCATCAACCAGCAGAGGAAGTATCTCCTGGTGGTGCCAAAGGTATGATTAAAGCAGGAGCTCTTGACGGTGTCGATAATATGATCGGGGTTCATGTGATGACTACAATTAAAACAGGGGTCATTGCCTATCATAATAAAGAAACTCAAACGGGACGTTCTAATTTCACCATTACAATCAAAGGAAACGGAGGTCACGCTTCTATGCCACAATTAAGTAATGATGCAATAGTAGCCGCTAGTTACTTTGTAACTGAACTCCAAACAGTAATTTCAAGAAGAATAGATCCATTTGACATGGGTACTGTAACTATTGGATCATTTGATGGAGCAGGAAGTTTTAATGCTATACAAGATAAAGTAGTGTTAAAAGGGGATGTTCGGATGATGAAAGAAACAACTAGAAAAGTCATCCGAGACCAAGTGAAACAAATTGCTAAAGGCGTTGGAGTAACCTTTGGGGTTGAAGTGATTGTAGATTATGACGATAACTATCCTGTACTCTTTAATTCAGAAAATCTCACTCACTTTGTAGTTGACAGCTTAAAAGATCAGAATATTTCAGAAGTCAATAATATAGTCGATTTAGGACCACAAAATCCTTCTGAAGATTTTTCATATTATGGGCAAGTTGTACCAAGTACTTTCTTTTACATTGGTGCACAGCCTGAAGACGGCGGAAATTATCCCCATCATAGCCCTTTATTTAAAATGAATGAGAAAAGTATTTTAATCGCGGCTAAAGCAGTTGCAACTGTAACTATAAACTATCTATTTTTCAATAAAAAAATGTAGATTTACAAATAGCAAGATTTGTAGCTAAAGTTGCTCCTTCGTTATTTAATAAACTTATAAAAATATTTCTATCCTCTGTCCAGAAAAAGGTTGTATTATGGACGAGATTTAATTCACCGTCCGTCAAACTACGATACTGCGATGTCACTTAATGACAAGGTTTTGTATGTGTCCACAAATTCCGAGTTCTCTGTCTTGATGACAAATAACGTTCCAGAATATGCGTTGCTTACGTCCGGTAAAGGTTTTTTGAAGAATTTGGAAGATACGACAGGGCTTCTTGACGTTAAATATGACAATGTAGTAGGCAATTATGATATTGATAAGGCTGACATTGTTTATTATGTGTATGGTTTGCTTCATTCACCCGAATATCGGGATATGTATGCCAATGATTTAAAAAAGAGCTTGGCGCGGATTCCGCTAGTCCGAAATAAAGAAGCGTTTATTCGGATTGGAAAGGAGTTATCTAATCTGCATCTGAATTACGAGAAACAAGTGTCATACCCTGGAGTGACGGTGTCAGTTAGCTCTGATGATTATAAAGTGACTAAGATGAAACATCCTAAAAAAGGAGCCTTAGACACTATTATTTTCAATAATTCAATAACTATCTCGAACATACCAGAGAAAGCTTATGAGTATGTGGTTAGTGGAAGGCCAGCTATCGAATGGATTATTGATCAATATCAAGTAAAAACAGATAAAAAATCAGGAATAACGGATGATCCTAACGAATTTAGTGATAATCCTAAATATATTTTGAACCTCTTATTATCCGTTATTACAGTAAGTATGCGAACCCTTGAATTAATTGAGGAATTACCAGAATTTGAAATTCAAGAATAATATAGGGTCTATAATTATATAATGGCCCCTAGGAAATACCATTAAAACACCCCCTATAATCTTTAGTTCATATTACAGGGGTTGTTTTTCTGTTTATTGATATAATAGTTCTTAAAAATGGAGGTGATATTTTGAAAGTGAATTGGTTAAAGTTGATTGGAATTTTTTTACCTTTAAAATGATTCATATTTACTGTCTTCAATTGCTTTTTTTAAAATTTTAAACTAAATACAAGTATTGATAAACTTTTCAAATATAGTATAAAAGTCCTAACTGATTATATCTTGATTAATGCATTACTATTCCGAATTTAAGAACTTGACTTAATATCATAATAAAAAACCTCCAAAAGTTTAAATTTTGGAGGTCATATAAGATATATGTTTATTTTATTTGCTTACTGTGGTTAGAATGAATAAAATAAATACTATAGCTATACTAAAAGCACCTAAAATAATAGTATTAGTTGAGTCAGACTTAGTATCTTTAGAAAACTTAGCTATTATCAC
>NZ_JBFBBZ010000126.1:0-2851 GCF_040682935.1 Amycolatopsis sp. NPDC051061 | reverse complement strand
AGCAAGTTGAGGTTTTACAGCTGGAACTTTATCTGCCACTATATCAATAATCATTTTATTAAATTCAAAAATAGCGTAGCCTGCTCCTCTAGGGGTCTTTCCATAGATGCTCTCTGCCTTTTTTAAAATATAGCTAGGAAAATTCTCTAAAATGGGATCTAACCCAACACATAGATGAGATTTTGTATTGACTACTTTTTGTATATATCTATCAGAAAACATCATTTATCCATTACCTCGCTTACAAAATTAGTTATTATTTGATGAACTTTGTCAATCCCTACAGTTGAATCAACAAGTAAAGCATTTTTAGGTAAAACATCAAGAAAATTTTGTCTTACTTGGTTAAATACTAACTCATTTTTTTCTTCATACTTTATATCTTCTCCATCCCTTTGACGAACTCTCTCTAAAGCACGCTCTGGAGGAACATCTAAAAACACTGTAACATCTGGAGTAGGAACACCTTTATTAATCATTAGAATTTCTTTGTAGTCTATCCCACGAGCTTTAAAGAACGCTAGTGAACTGTATAAGTATCTATCACATATAATGTTGCTTTCAGATATTTTGGGGAAAATTTCTGAAGTTATCTGATAAGTTCTATCAGCTGCAGCCAATAAAGCAATCGAATACATATTGGGCGCAATACCATTATCCAAATAATCTCTAACTCTTTTATCATTTCTATAGTAATCTGTTGGTTGTTTTGTTGTAAAAACTTTAAGTTTTTTATTTTCAAACCATTGATGTAACATATCAATTTGAGTTGTTTTTCCTGAACCGTCAAGTCCTTCAAAAACTATTAATAAATTTTTCATAGCATTCCTCCATTGATAGTATTGTACCATAACTTGAAAGCACTTATATAAATTAACATAGAATAAATTACGGGTTAATGAACAATAAATGCAAATGATTTTAATAATCTTAATAAGAAAAGAAGAGTGTTCAGAAAATGACCATTTTCTGAACATCTGATAAAAAAGGAAAAACGATTAGAACGCTTTTCTTTTTTATGTCTATTTATTTGATAATAGTCCAAAAACACTAAACAGGCTTTTAGTGATCCTTGCCTTCAATCGTTTCGATATCGCCTTTGCCGTCACGGGACACGATGGCCTTGATAGCGGCAGTGATGCCTAAAACATCATCATCCAATGACAACGCTGGTGTTTCCGGACGAGTGACAACCTGTTCCGGCAAAAATGGAATATGCATGAAGCCGGCCTTAATATCGGGAAACATCTTATCCCGCATATACTGTACCTGATAAAAAATGTGGTTGCAGACGTAAGTGCCTGCTGTGTTGGAGACTGCTGACGGAACACCAGCTTCCCGAATGGCTTTGGCCATGGCCTTAATTGGTAACTGGGTAAAGTAGGCATTCTCGCCATCGCCATGAATCGTGTGATTAAGTGGCTGATACCCGGCATTATCTTGAATCCGACCGTCATCCAAGTTAATCGCAACTCGCTCCGGCGTGAGTTCAAACCGGCCACCAGCCTGACCAATGCTCAACACATAGTCAGGCTTTTCTTTGGCAATAGCATCTTTAACGACATCGGCTGAAACATTAAACTTTGTCGGAATTTCCAATTTAACGATTTGTGCCCCAGCAATTTCATCCGGCAAACGTTTCACGGCTTCAATCGCAGGATTAATTTTATCGTCGCCAAAGGGATCAAATCCGGTAACAAGAATTTTCATGAGAAGATTTCCTTTCTAAAATGCCAAGAAGTACAGAAGCTATCGAGAAGTGTATCTTGTACCATCTTTAAGACGTTGGAGTCTTTGATGGGTAGGACAATTTGTTGCGCCATGATTTATATATACCTTTCTGAAATTAAATAATTAAACTTATAATAGGCTCCGCCTTTTTATGACCACATTAAAAAACTAAACAAAAAGAACACCATATAAATTTTGTACGTGGTCTTCTTTTTGCTTTGAATCATTTCATTCCCTTGCTAAACCATTAGAAGCTTATTGTCAGTTTCAATAATACATCCAGTTACAGTTTACAAGACAATCTCCTACCATAGCTCTTTAGTGGTATCAGCATAAATTTATCATTCCATTACTAAAAGTTACTTAAAAATCCTTTTACTTTCTCATACATATTTTGAGTTTCTATATCATTATATTCTAATAGCAATTCAGGATCAGAAAACAAATATCCTTCTCCTTCATATTCATAGAATTCCAACTTAGCGCCTGAATTTTCTATTTCATTCAGGAATTCTTGTAAAATTTCTTCATCTTCTAGTTTCCACGGATCTTCTTTAGAATAATGGATTTGGATGGGGAGATTTGATGGCCACCCCTCATAGCCAAACATTTTAACTGGCATTCCACCATGTAACAATATGGTTCCAACTGTCTCTGGAATTTTTAGCGAAAGCCACTCTGCTAAATTACAACCATTTGAAAAACCAATAAAGATAACCGGTTTCTTACCATTCTTCTTGTGTTCTTCCTCGAACATCGCATAGGCTTTCTTTTCTAAACCATCTTCTCCAAATGTTCCGAGAAAAGCCATAGCTGTTTTATAATCATCAAATTTCTTTCCTTCATACAAATCAGGAATGATAACATCAAAACCTTCTTTTTTTATAACCTCTGACAAATTTAATTCAGACCCTCTTATTCCAAGTACTGAATGATAGATAAAAACAATTGGCTTCATATAATCCTCCTAGTTAAACTGAATTTACCGATTTATATTTCTATAATGATATTAGAATAATAACAAGACCCATCAGACTTAATCTCATATTATTCACCGTAATTAAAGTCTGATTTCACATTATTAACATGTATTTTCTAAAGTATATCAAATAACTATTCT
>NZ_JBFBBZ010000125.1:0-3021 GCF_040682935.1 Amycolatopsis sp. NPDC051061 | reverse complement strand
GCGGTCACGCACACCGAGCCGGTCACGCGCCTGTCCAGCTTGAAGGCTTCGCAGATCGCGCCGGTTTCGTGGCACAGGCTGACGCCCTGTTCGGGGCAACGCTTGTTTTTGCTGGAAATATTGGTTTAGAAACAGGGCTTTCTTTCTTAGGTTTTGGACTTCCAGCGGGGACACCATCTTTGGGAACAATGATAAATGAAGCGACTAATCCAGAAACAATGACTGATAAGCCTTGGACTTGGGTTCCAGCAACAGTGGTCATCCTAATTGTGGTGCTTGCTATTATCTTTATCGGAAATGCACTAAGACGAGTGGCTGACCAAAGACAAGCTACAAGATAAACAACATTCAAGAGTGATAAAAATGTTTATCTATTAAAAATGGATATGATAAATTAAATATTATATTGAAGCAAGCAAGAAATAAAAAGAAATTATTGGAGAAACTAAGATGAACAAATTAAAAGTAACTTTATTGGCAAGTAGTGTAGTTTTAGCAGCTACACTCCTAAGTGCTTGTGGTTCTAATCAAAGCTCAAGTACAAGTACAAAAAAATTAAAAGCGGGGAACTTTGACGTTGCTTATCAAAATCCAGACAAGGCAATCAAAGGTGGAAATTTAAAAGTCGCATATCAAAGTGATTCTCCAATGAAAGCACAATGGTTATCGGGACTTTCTAATGATGCAACTTTTGCTACAATGTCTGGTCCTGGTGGAGGTCAAGATGGTTTGTTCTTCACAGACAGTGGATTCAAATTTATTAAGGGAGGAGCTGCCGATGTTGCTCTAGATAAAGAGTCTAAAACGGCAACGATTACCCTTCGTAAAGATTTGAAATGGTCTGATGGTTCAGAAGTAACGGCTAAAGATTATGAATTTACCTATGAAACGATTGCTAATCCTGCTTATGGTTCCGACCGTTGGACTGATTCTCTGGCAAATATTGTTGGCTTGAGTGATTATCATGCGGGTAAAGCTAAAACAATCTCAGGGATTACTTTCCCAGACGGTGAAAACGGAAAAGTCATCAAGGTTCAATTTAAAGAAATGAAACCGGGGATGACTCAATCAGGAAATGGTTACTTCCTTGAAACGGTAGCGCCTTATCAATATTTGAAAGATGTCGCTCCTAAAGATTTGGCTTCTAGTCCAAAAACGACAACGAAACCATTAGTTACAGGGCCTTTTAAACCGGAAAATGTTGTTGCTGGTGAATCTATTAAATATGTCCCAAATCCTTACTATTGGGGTGAAAAACCAAAACTAAATTCAATTACTTATGAAGTTGTATCAACAGCAAAATCAGTCGCAGCACTTTCATCAAGTAAATATGATATTATTAACGGCATGGTTAGTAGCCAGTATAAGCAAGTGAAAAACTTAAAGGGATACAAGGTTTTAGGACAACAAGCGATGTATATTTCCTTAATGTACTATAACTTAGGGCACTATGATGCTAAAAATTCAATTAATGTCCAAGATCGTAAAACGCCATTGCAAGATCAAAATGTTCGTCAAGCCATTGGTTATGCTCGAAATGTCGCAGAAGTGGATAATAAGTTCTCAAACGGACTTTCAACTCCTGCAAATAGTTTGATTCCACCTATCTTTAAACAATTTACGAGTTCGTCAGTTAAAGGATATGAAAAACAAGATCTTGATAAAGCTAATAAACTTTTGGATGAAGACGGATGGAAATTGAATAAATCTACAGGCTACCGTGAAAAAGATGGAAAAGAATTATCGCTTGTTTATGCGGCTCGTGTAGGTGATGCAAACGCTGAAACCATTGCCCAAAACTACATCCAACAATGGAAGAAAATTGGTGTGAAAGTGAGTCTTTATAACGGTAAATTGATGGAATTTAATTCTTGGGTCGACCATATGACGACTCCTCCAGGAGCAAATGACTGGGATATCACTGACGGTTCTTGGTCATTGGCATCTGAACCTTCTCAACAAGATTTGTTCTCAGCAGCAGCACCTTATAACTTTGGTCACTTTAATGATTCAGAAATTACTAAGGATTTAAATGATATTGATTCTGCCAAGTCTGAAAATCCAACTTACCGTAAAGCAGCTTTCGTTAAATATCAAGAAGATATGAATAAAAAAGCTTATGTGATTCCAACTAACTTTATGTTGAATTATACTCCTGTTAACAAACGTGTAGTTGGAATGACGCTTGATTATGGTGCAATGAATACTTGGTCAGAAATTGGTGTTTCTTCTGCTAAGTTGGCCACCAAATAGTTTTACTTAACTTTTGTTTACAAGTTTTTTTGTAAAAATACCCTCACTTTAGTTTTCGCAATTCTAAAGTCACAGAAGTTCAAATTTATGATTTGAGCTTCTTTTATTAAAAAAGGAGTTTGATATGACAAGGATTCAAGATGATTTATTCGCTACTGTTAATGCTGAATGGTTAGAAAATGCAGAAATTCCTGCAGACAAACCAAGAATTTCAGCTTTTGATGAATTAGTACTAAAAAATGAGAAAAATTTGGCTAAAGATTTAGCTGATTTATCACAAAACCTACCTACTGATAATCCAGAGTTGCTTGAAGCAATCAAATTTTATAATAAAGCAGGAGATTGGCAAACCAGAGAAAAAGCGGACTTTTCTGCCGTAAAAAATGAACTTGCTAAAGTTGAAACTTTAAATACTTTTGAAGATTTTAAAAATAATTTGACTCAACTCGTTTTCCATTCACAGGCACCTCTTCCGTTTTCTTTTAGTGTTGAACCTGATATGAAAGATGCTATTCACTATTCTCTTGGATTTTCTGGCCCGGGTTTGATTTTACCTGATACCACTTATTATAATGATGAACACCCTAGAAAAAAAGAATTACTTGATTTTTGGGCTAAAAATACAAGCGAAATTTTAAAGACATTTGATGTTGAAAATGCAGAAGAGATTGCAAAGTCTGCCCTTAAATTCGATGCTCTTTTAGTTCCATCAGCAAATACTTCTGAAGAGTGGGCAAAATATGCTGAACTTTATCATCCAATTTCTAC
>NZ_JBFBBZ010000124.1:0-3154 GCF_040682935.1 Amycolatopsis sp. NPDC051061 | reverse complement strand
ACATCTTTTGTAGAAATCCTTTTTTCTGCTCTTTGAGAAGATCTAGCTTACGCTGATGAAGAGCGATAGTGTCATCTAACTGTTTAAAGAAAGAGCCTATTTTTTGTTGTTCTTCAATCTTAGGTAGCTCTAGATTTAGATTAGAAACTGCAGGATAGTTAACATATATTTGCGTTCCCCCCTGAACAATTCGTTTAACTTTTTCTCTAAAAGGACCATTAAGTATGGTATATGCAAAATTAGAATCAAAGTTTTCTTTCGGAGAAATAATTTCAGTTCGTTGATTGATAACATATTCGTTATCTTTTTCTACCAGTAAAGTTCTTCCAATAATTGTTCCATTAGCAGTTTTATCATTTAGCACCATGGTGAGCTCTCCAGAATTAACAACTCGTCCATCTGTAATTTCATTTGATATTGCGCGAATATTTTGATCAACGTATTGGCTATTTAATCCATAGCTACCAATTGAAATAACTTTGTATACACCATATTTGTCAAAATACTTTTCAATAGCTGTTCCGCCTCTGTGATTAGCTACGTCAGATAACTTACGCTCTTCCCAATCGTCAGCAAACCCCGCAAATCGCAATTCAGGAACTTTGGCACCATTTTTAGGGAACATCTTTTGTAAAAAGCCTTTTTTCTGTTCTTTCAATAAATCTAACTTACGTTGATGAAGAGCGATAGTATCGTCTAACTGTTTAAAGAATGACCCGATTTTTTGTTGTTCTGAAAGTTCAGGTACCATAATCGACATTTTCGACATTTGCTTACCTGAAACCTCAACAAAAGTAGATCCTGCACCGGTGACTTCCCCATATCGCTTGAGCTCATTAGTTCTTGAAAAAATAAAATAACTATCAAGTTTATTTTGATCAGGAACAATTGATTGAAACCCTTGATTAGTTGTAGCTTCTTTGGCTAATATAGCGGTGTTTCCGATACCAGCACGAGAAGTAAATAAGACGGTTCCTACTGGTAAAATTCGAGCTGAACTCTTCTTTAGACCTAGTTCAGTAATAGTCTTTTTACTTTTACTAACATAACTTTGTTCTCCAATTTCATCTGGTGCATACCAATCAATATCACCGTCCCAGTATTCAGGGTTCGATGTACTTGGTGTTCCACCACCAACAATATTAGATAATTCTCCTAACTTACGCTCTTCCCAATCATCCGTAAATCCCGGAAACCTTAATTCTGGAACTTTCTTTTTAACTGAATCATCTATTTTCGCCATAGTCCCCACCATTTTCTTGGTTTTTCTTGTTCTTCTATCCTTTTTTGATCTTTGATTTGTTCCTGCAAATTTTCCAACTTCTCTTTAAGAGCGTTCACTTCATCTTTATATTGATTGTCTAAGTGTTTGAATTCTGTTTCCTGTGAGGGCATTTTGAGAGCTTTTAAGCTGTCATTTTCTGCTTTGTATTCTTCTAACAACTTTTTATCTTGTAAGGCTAGTCGTTGTTGCTGATCTAAAAGATTTTGAGTTTGTTTTTGTACGTCTACTAAACTTTTTATCTGTTCGTCTTTAACAGATATTTGATTATCTTTATTCTTTATTTGCTCTTTTAGATAATTGATTCGTTCATTTTTTTCATCAATTAAACTTGTATTTACGGTGTCTAATTTGGTATCTAAATACTGTCTATTTTGGACACCAACACTATCTAATTTAGTTTTAGGGACATATCCAATATTCCCTTTAATCACTTTTATAGCAGCGTTGTTAAGATAGATAGTACCGTCTAATCTCTGTATCAAATTACTATCTAATTTAGATACTTGATAATGAATTTTCTTTTTTGATACACCCAACTCATCCGCAAGCTCTTTGATCGTTTTTAGATTCTCACTCATGGCTTGCTCCTTTACCTCGAACACTTGCACGTTCTGGTTGGTCAAGGTCTTGTAATTTCACAGTTGGCAAATACTGATCAACTGCCTTTTTAAGATACTTTGCAACGTTCCCTTTTGAATAAGGTTCTTGCTTCTCACGAACGTATGAGAGGTGCTTTTTGACCCCCTCAAGTCCTCGTAATGTTTTGAGTTCGTCATACTTTGGATAAACATTTTTTTGCAAGCCAGCCATAAGTGATGTATCTGTCATTTCATAAGGCGATAAAAGGAAATTTTCAAGCAATAACCTTGTATATCTACTTTCTAACGCTTTACCTGCAAGTGTTTGGTTTGATAATTCTTTTTCGGCTTTCGCTTCCTTGTAGGTCTTGTCCTCTAGCTTATAACTGTTATCGTCTGCTCGACGTTTTTTCGTGATATGAAAGACAATAGAATCAATGCTTTTACCTTTTTTCACTTTCTCATAGGCAATATTAAATGAGGTCCGATCATTGATTTCTTCAAGGGGTTTATCTAAAACTTTCTTGCTAAAGTTAGTGAATAATTTGTATTCATTGACCGTGTCCGTCATTTCTCGTAATTCTCGCATGGAAATTGAAGGATTGCGGTAGGCTTCCACTTGTTCTTCTCGGCGCCCGCCCTTGTAACTATAATGCTCGTACTGGTTATAATTCATAGATAACCAGCGATACAAGATAATGGAATACTTGCTATTGAGTTCTGCAAGATCAGACAAAGCGTGTTGCGTGAAATTTTGTTTTAAATTGATTAAATACGGCATAATTTCAGGACTAAATCGGATCGTTACCTCATCATGATAATCCGTCCACTTAACATAGGGAATCGGCACAATATTTTCAAATTCAAATCCATGTTCTTTTTTTTCTTTAATTTTGAAAAAGGCTTGTTTCTGCATATTCTCGACTGCCTGTTTAAAACGTGTGTGTTTATTGCTGTCGTCCACTTTAAAAAAGGCAAACAGTTCTGCTTTTGACAAATAAACCGTATGATCTTTTGGTGGTTCTTCTGTATCAATGCACGATACGGCTAATTCAAACATTTTCAGTGGGGTTTTATCCATTTTGGCAATAGATGTGATTAAAGAATTATGCTCGACCACTTTACGTTTTGATAATTCGTTCAAGATTTGCACCTGCTTCTGATTTTGTTCATTTTTTGGTATACTAGTCATAGAAAACTGCTCCTTTGTGAGTGATTTTAGATAGGCATGAAGAAAATCTGACCAAAGAATTGTTCTTCATGCTTTTATTATACCACAACATAAGTACTT
>NZ_JBFBBZ010000123.1:0-3422 GCF_040682935.1 Amycolatopsis sp. NPDC051061 | reverse complement strand
GTTCTTGCCCGGGCGGCCCCCGATTTCTACACGCTTTTCCAACCCTGTTTCTCACTCACGACGGGTGTGAGTCAGAGGCGGCAGGAGCGGATGTCCGACGCCAGGATCGCCTTCGCGCCCACCTCGGCCAGCTCGTCCATGATGAGGTTGACCTTCTTGCGCGACACCATCGCGCGCACGGCCACCCAGTCGTCGTCCGCGAGCGGCGCCACCGTCGGCGACTCCAGGCCGGGCGTGATCGCGATCGCCCGCTCGACCAGCGTCCGCGGGCAGTCGTAGTCCAGCATCATGTACTGCTGGGCGAACACGACCCCGCGCAGGCGCGCGGCCAGCTGCGACTTCGGCTTGCTCTCCTCGCTGCCCTTGCGCTGCAGCAGCACCGCTTCCGACACGCAGATCGGGTCGCCGAACGCCACCAGGTTGTTCTGCCGCAGCGACCGGCCGGACTCGACGACGTCCGCGATCGCGTCCGCCACGCCGAGCTGGATCGAGATCTCCACCGCGCCGTCGAGCCGGATGACCTCGGCCTCGACGCCGTGGCGCGCGAGGTCGTCGCGGACCAGCCGCGGGTACGACGTCGCCAGGCGCTTGCCGTGCAGGTCGGCGGGCTTCCAGTCCCGCCCGGCCGGGGCGGCGTAGCGGAACGTCGAACCGCCGAAGCCCAGCGCCTGGACTTCTTCCACCGGCGCGCCGGAGTCGAGCGCGAGGTCGCGGCCGGTGATGCCGAGGTCGAGGTCACCGGAGCCGACGTAGATCGCGATGTCCTTGGGGCGCAGGAAGAAGAACTCGACCTCGTTGACGGTGTCGAGCACCGTCAGGTCGCGCTGCTCATGCCGCTTCCGGTAGCCCGCCTCGCCGAGCATCTCCGTCGCCGCGGCGGCGAGGGCTCCCTTGTTCGGCACGGCAACACGCAGCATTTCGCTTCTCTCCTCGATTCCTCGCGCGATCCAGCACCGCGCGAAACCCCGTCACAGGTAGCGGTAGACGTCCTCGGTCGACAGGCCGCGGCCGAGCATCAGCACCTGCAGCCGGTACAGCAGCTGGGAGATCTCCTCGGCGAGGCGCTCGTCGGACTCGTGCTCGGCGGCGATCCACACCTCGCCCGCTTCCTCGAGCACTTTCTTGCCTTGGGCGTGGACGCCGGCGTCGAGGGCGACGACGGTACCGGACCCGTCGGGACGGGTACGCGCGCGCTCGGCAAGCTCCGCGAACAGCTCATCGAAGGTCTTCACGGTCTGCAGATCCTTCCATCCCGGGCCCGCGAGCGCCGCCCCGGGATGGTCCGGGTGCCACCGATCTCACACCTCCGTGGACACCTGCTCCCGCGATGTGGGACGCAGGCGCTCGAAACCGAGGAGGTACCGCTTGCGTTCGAGGCCGCCGCCGTATCCCGTCAGCGCACCCGTGGACCCGACCAGGCGGTGGCACGGCACGATGATCGAGATCGGGTTCTTGCCGTTCGCGAGCCCGACCGCCCGCGCGGCCGACGGCTTGCCGAGCCGCTGCGCCAGCTCGCCGTAGGAGGCGGTTTCGCCGTACGGGATCTCGAGCAGCGCCGTCCACACCGAACGCTGGAACGGCGTCCCGCGCAGCGCCAGCGGCAGGTCGAACTCGTGGCGAAGCCCGGCGAAGTACTCCCCGAGCTGAAGCCGGGCGCGCTCGAAGACTTCGGCGGCGCCGCGCGAGCCGAACGTCGGCTCGGCGGGGCGGTGGCGCTGCTCGTGCAGGTACAGCCCGCAGAGCGCGTCGTCCTCGGCGACCAGCGTCAGCGGGCCGCAGGGGCTGTCCACGACCGTGTGGGAACGCACGAAATCTCCTAAGCCGCGGGCATCCGGTTGATCGCGTGGTCACCGGTGGCCCACAGGTGCTGGGTGGCGTACGCGCGCCACGGGCGCCACGCCCCGGACCGGGCGACGACGGCGGCCTGGCCGCCGAGGCCGAGCGCCTCCGCCGCGTACTTGATGCCGAGGTCGGTCGGGAGGAACGCGTCGGGGTCGCCGAGGGCGCGCATCGCGATGCTCTCGACCGTCCACGGCCCGAAGCCGGGCAACGCGCTCAGCGCGGCCCGTGTTTCGCCCCAGTCGCTGCCCGCGCCGAGGTCGAGCCCGTCCGTCAACGCCGAGACCAGCGCCAGCAGCGTCCGACGGCGGCTGCGCGGCATGGCCAGCGTCTCGGGGTCCAGCGAGGCCAACGCCTCCGGAGAAGGAAACAGGTGGGTCAGCCCGCCCTCGGGATCGTCGACCGGATCACCGTGCGCGACGACGAGCCGGGCCGCGTGCGTCCGCGCCGCCGCCGTCGAGACCTGCTGGCCCAGCACGGCCCGCACGGCGAACTCGGCGCCGTCGACCGTGCGCGGGACCCGGCGGCCCGGGGCGGCGCCGACCAGCGGCGCGAGCAGCGGGTCGGTGGCGAGCTGGCCGTCGACGGCGATCGGGTCGGCGTCGAGGTCGAGCAGCCGGCGGCAGCGGCTGGTGGCGGCCGGCAGGTCCCGCAGGTCGGTCAGGCTCAACCGGCAGGCGACGTAGCCGGCGGCGGGGTCCCCGGGGCGCAGCGCGACGACGCCGTGGCCGTGCGGCAGCCGCAGCGTCCGGCGGTAGGCGCCGTCCCGCCACTCCTCGACGCCCGGCACCCCGGTCGCGACGAGGTGCCCGAACAGGTTGTCCGGGCAGAGCGGCTTCCGGTAGGGCAGCCGCAGCAGGATCGCCCCGGCCGCGGCCGACGGCTTGCCCTTCGCGCGCTGCCGCAGCTCGGTCGGCGAGAGGGCGAACACCGCGCGGACGGTGTCGTTGAACGCCCGGATGCTGCCGAACCCGGCGGCGAGGGCCAGCTCGGTCATCGGCAGGGTGGTCGTCTCGATGAGCGTCCGCGCGGTCTGCGCGCGCTGGGCCCTGGCCAGGGCGAGCGGGCCGGCGCCGAGCTCGGCGAACACCTGGCGTTCGACCTGCCGGACGCTGTAGCCGAG
Source organism: Amycolatopsis sp. NPDC051061 (assembly GCF_040682935.1). Classification (NCBI taxonomy): domain Bacteria; kingdom Bacillati; phylum Actinomycetota; class Actinomycetes; order Pseudonocardiales; family Pseudonocardiaceae; genus Amycolatopsis; species Amycolatopsis sp. NPDC051061. The sequence continues at coordinate 460 of NZ_JBFBBZ010000123.1, read as the reverse complement.
CCGGGTGGCCAGCCCGCGGACGCCTTCGGTGTCGACGACGCCGTCGGCGATCAGCCGCATCGCCCGGGCGACGAGGTCGGCGCGCTCGTTCCACAGCGGCGACCCCGGGCTCGCATCCGGGCGGCAGCGCTTGCAGGCGCGGAAGCCGGCCTGCTGCGCGGCCGCGGCACTGGGGTAGAAGCTCATGTTCCGCGGCTTCGGCGGCACCACCGGGCAGCTCGGCCGGCAGTAGATCTTGGTCGTCAGGACGGCGGTGTAGAACCACCCGTCGAACCGGGCGTCCTTCCCCTGCACGGCCCGCACGCACCGCTCGAAATCCTCATGCACGCGTCCCAGCATCGCCGAGCGCGACGACGAGGGCTAGCTGTATTGACCCGTGAGGTTGGGGACGCGGCTGGCGGGTGGTTTGCCAGCGAGTGCGGTGTGGCCGCGATGGTGATTGTAGGTGTGCAACCAGCCC
>NZ_JBFBBZ010000122.1:0-3458 GCF_040682935.1 Amycolatopsis sp. NPDC051061 | reverse complement strand
CCGTAAGCAAACAGACTAATCAATATAGAATTTGATCAGTCTGTTTGTATCGGTTATTTATAAATCTTCTGTTTTTATTTCATAATATCCCTCGTAATAATAACTCGCATCAATTCCTTTAAAGAATTGTTCTTTTCCTAAATCATCGGTTAAAGCCTTTTGAATCAAATATTTTAATTCATTGGTGCTGACTGTACTACGGATCATGGCATTTAAATATTCATCCTTATCAATTTGATTCCAATCGACAATTTTGTGTAGTTTATTTTTAAGAATTAAATCCAACCAGATACGAGTGGCTCGTCCATTGCCTTCCCTAAAAGGATGCGCCACATTCATATCCGAGTACTTATCAATAATTTCATCAAATGTTTCTTGAGGTAATTTATCAATATATTCAAGTGTTTGCGCTAAAAAAATACGTGGCGCAAATTGAAAGTTTCCTTTCGCAATATTCACTTCTCGAATTTTTCCTGCAAAGTCGTAAATATCTTGGAATAAAAACTGATGAATATCAGATAAGCCTTGAAACGTCCCAATTTCCAGATCCTCTATTTTGCCAGACTCAAACAATTCTTTGGCTCTTTTTTTCGTTAATAACTCTTCTTGTTTGGCTAATTCTGCTGAATTTGTTAAGCCTAATTTATTATCTAAAACCAAAATATCCCCTCACTCTCTATTTTTTCGGAAAGATTCTTTTGAAAATTTTTGGACGTTGATCAAACCATGTTGAAGCGGTATACATTAATCGAAAACTGCCATAAATTCCAGCACCGATTAAACCAAAACCACCTAATCCAAGAACGACTGCCCCATAAGGATGTTTAGGCTGTATTTCCATCACTGTGTCATACAAAATATGCAAACCCCAACCATCCCAGATACCTTTATAAATCCATCGTCCGATGAGAATACCGACAACTAAGAAACAGAACAGGCAGATAATATTCACAATCAAAATACTGTAACGTTCGACAATCTCACGTTTGCGATCTGCTTTTATCTGCTCTTTTTGTTCATTCAGTTCTTTTTTCAAAGCGAGTAATGCTTGTTTTTCAACTTGAATGTCTTTCAGTATGGTCGCTTTTAAGTTTTCTGCCTCTAAACGATGGAGTTGTTCTTGAATGGCAGACTCCATTTTTTGACTCGCAACAGCTTCTATTTTTTCTTGGTAGCCCCGAAAGTCTTTATTAACTTCTTGACGGACTAAGCGGTCTAGTTCTGGAACGTGACTGAAATCAATTTTACCATTTTTATAAGCATTTAATACTTGAACAACGAGTTGTTCATCTTTATTCATCGACTCATCCCCCGATCATGATCTTTTGTTGGTTTCTTTTCAGACTGTACGTCTCTATTCACTTGTTTTTCTAGGCTTTTCTGTTGTTCTTGCTCGTAATTTTTCATGTCTTTTGAAAAGCGACGTTCAAAATCATCGAGGATTTTCTCTTTTGTTTGCTTTAATTTTCTTGTAACGCGTTGAGTAAGTTCTGGTACTCGTCCTGCAAGCTGTTTGATTGTGTCAATAAATCGATTAATTTTTGATTCTCGCTTGAGAGCTTCTGATTTTCTTGGTTCAATTGCTTGTTCAAGGCTAACAATTTCTGATTCTCTTTGTTGAGTGTCTCGCTCAAGCGGAGTAATCGCTGGTTCTCGTTGTTCAACAGCTCTAAATTCGTTTTGTCTTGCTCGGTTTTCCAACTCATGTAAAATGGTCTCCCTTCCAAAATCAGAACCCAATCGGGTCTCTCGTGCTCGTCTTTGCTTGTTATTGGCGTCTAAAAAGGCATATGAGAACGTTTGGCCTCTTTCTGATAGAATTACCCCATTGTCAGATAATCGTTCCTTAAACGCTTCGTATGAGCTCACAGAGACATCTTGAAGCGATTTATTGATTCTTTCTCTCAAATCATCCATGTAAGAATACTCATTTTTGGCGATTAGTTCTTTTTCTGTCTCTGTTTGGCGCTCATTTGGTGGCTCTAAAATGTGCCAGTTCTCTCGAGAAGCGAGTCGATCATTCATTTCTCGTGCTCGTTGAACGCTTTCTCCTTTTTGTTCTCTTAATTTATTGCCTGTCTCTAAATTGACCTTATTGACAATGATGTGGTTGTGTAAGACGTGATTTTTTCCGTCTAAATGCGTATACACAGCACTTTGATGGTTAGGATAGAGATTTTCTGCTAATTCAACGCCTAAATCATTGGCTTTTTGCCAGTCTTTTTGAACTTTCGGATTCAGTTCATCTAAGGCGAAAGATTGGGTAATACGCAAGACTTGATTGGATTCTTTGGTTTGGTTATGAAGTTGTCGAATGACATCAAATTGTTCTTTGGCGATAAAGGGATCAATCCCGTTGGTTCCACCCACGGCAACTGCCCGACAATTTGTCAGCTCCACAGGACGTTCCAATTGATGGTCTTGTAGCCACTGTTCAGTTTTTTCATGCATGGGTCTGTCTTGCCCTAAAGCATAATTAAGGGCGCTCGCTGCACTTGCGCCATTGCTTATTTTTGCAATTGTTGCCATAACTCTTGATACCCCTTTTGAGCTTGAGCGAGTACTCCGTATGTATAGCGTAAAGCCACGATCAGCTCTTTATCTTGGTTGTCCATCCGATCGAATTGATTGAGTTTCTTGGCGATTTGATTTAAATTGGTTCCTTGTTTTGAGAGTTCTAATAATAAAGATTTCGCTTGGTCATGTTCGAGATAAGGTTTTTTTAAATGAGATTTTTGTGCTAATTTTTTCGCATAAAGATTCGGAGAGAGTCCATATGTTTCTCCTGAAATTTTCAGCTTATTGTATTGTTCTTCAGATAATCTAAATTGAATGTACTTTGTTTGATTTTGTGATACTTCTTTCTGATCCATAAATAGCCTCCTCAAAGATAAAATGCCCCAGCGCTCATTCCTCAATCGCCCTTTGTCATTGATTTTGTAATAAGCATTGCGCCCTATTCGGTTACAATCATTATAACAAAATAGACCATATAAAACCATAAATACTGCAAGCTATCACATTGTAATACAAATTACTTCGTTCTTGTATTACAATGTGGCTTGAAAAGGGGGAAGTTTCACTTTCCCCTTTTATCCCCTTTGGATTGTGTCGATTTGCTTTACGCAAACGCCACCTACCCATTTTATAAAAATAAAATGGGCAAAAGATCTTTCTTTTTGTCATACAAAAAGAAGAAAAAAAAGAGACGATTTTCTTCTTCCGAAATCGTCCCTCTTTTTTCTAAAACCATGGATGAACAAACAAAATACGAGAGATTTTTTATTCGTTCATCCACTAAAAATATGCGAACAGTATGGCTTCATTCAATCCTGTTCTTACAAGTCAAAAGCATTGAATCGTCCAAGGACGATTCAACAAAAAAAGTAGTCGTTTTTGGACGACTACTAAGTTCTAAACATTCATTACCCATAATCAATTTGGTCTAACATCGTTTC
>NZ_JBFBBZ010000121.1:0-3575 GCF_040682935.1 Amycolatopsis sp. NPDC051061 | reverse complement strand
GCTGAAGAAGCAAAAAAAGCTTTGGCTAAATAATTATCTTAAAAAATCTGCTGGTTTTCTAGCAGATTTTTTATATTTTAAGCAGACACTCTCTTAATTATGACATTAGGGGAGTGTTTTTTTATTCCGAATATACTAAATTGTTGCAAAAATTAATAAAAAAGAATATAATACCGTAAGTCCTTGTTTTGAAACAAAAGTAATTTGTTTTCAATAAAAGATATTGAGTATAAATAAGAATACAGAATGGAGGTAAATATGGAAAGTGAAAATATTTTGGAAGCAAAACAAGTGAGTGTTGCCTTTCGGATTGCTGGTAAATTTCAAAAAGCAATTTATGATATTGATTTAAGTCTTAGACGTGGTGAAGTTTTAGCCATTGTTGGGGAATCAGGTTCTGGGAAATCAACTTTGGCAACTGCTGTTATGGGATTACACAACCCAAATCAAACTCAAATTACAGGCTCCATTTTATTGGATGAGGAAGAAGTGATTGGTAAAACGGGTGACTCCATGGCAAATATTCGAGGAAGTAAAGTTGGAATGATTTTTCAAAATCCACTCACTGCGCTTAATCCATTGATGAAAATTGGGCAGCAAATCAAGGAAATGCTGGCCGTGCATGATGTTTATCCAGAAAATCAGTATGAAAGTAGAATCTTTCAACTTTTAGAACAAGTAGGAATTCCAAATCCTAAAAGAGTCGTTAATCAATTTCCCCACCAACTTTCAGGCGGGATGAGACAAAGAGTAATGATTGCAATAGCTATTGCCAATGACCCAGATTTGATTATTGCTGATGAGCCAACGACTGCTTTAGACGTTACCATTCAAGCTCAGATTTTAGACTTGATTTTAGAAATACAAAAGAAGAAGAATGCTGGGGTTATTCTAATTACTCATGATTTAGGGGTTGTTGCTGAAGTTGCTGATACAGTGGCGGTGATGTATGCCGGACAACTCGTCGAAAAAGCTTCTGTTGAAGAGCTTTTTCAAAATCCCAAACATCCATACACCCGGTCACTTTTGCGTTCAAATCCATCTGCCGAAACAGTTTCGGATGATTTATATGTGATTCCAGGGTCTGTGCCTTCTCTGTCAGAAATTGAGTATGACAAAGATTTATTTCTCGCTCGAGTGCCTTGGATGAAAGAAGAAGCTCAAAAAGTAATTTCGGAAAAAATGACTGAAATTTCTTCAAATCATTTTGTTCGAGGTCAGGCTTGGAAAAAATTTGAATTTCCAGATCAAAAATTGAAAGGGGGTAAAAAGTGAGCGAAATTCTTAATTTAAAGGACTTAAAAGTTTATTATCCTATTCGATCTGGTTTCTTTAATCGAGTGACAGATAATGTTTTAGCCGTTGATGGAGTAGATTTAACGATTCATGAAGGAGAAACTGTCGGTTTAGTTGGTGAATCTGGCTCTGGAAAATCAACGATTGGCAAAACAATTGTTGGTTTAGAACAAATGACATCAGGACAATTGATTTACAAAGGACAAGATGTCAGCAAAAAAAAGATAAGAAACCAGCTCAAATACAATAAAGATGTTCAAATGATTTTTCAAGATGCATTTTCGAGTTTGAATCCACGGAAAACAATTTACGATATCATTGCGGAGCCTATTCGAAATTTTGAAAAAATAGATGCTAATACGGAAAATAAACGGATTCATGAATTATTGGATATTGTTGGACTACCTAAACAAGCTTTAGAACAGTATCCTTTCCAATTTTCTGGAGGTCAACAACAAAGAATTGGAATCGCACGGGCAGTTGCTACTAATCCTAAGTTAATTGTGGCCGATGAACCAGTTTCAGCATTAGACTTATCTGTTCAAGCTCAGGTTTTGAATTTCATGAAGCTCATTCAAAAGGACTTGGGAATTGCATTTCTTTTTATTTCTCATGATTTAGGGGTTGTCCGCCATATGACTGATAATATTGCAGTCATGCACAACGGTCGAATTGTCGAAAAAGGAACACGAAGAGATATTTTTGATGAGCCACAGCACATTTATACTAAACGACTCTTATCTGCTATCCCTTCGATTGATGTTACAAGAAGAGCGGAAAATCGGAAAAACCGTCTAAAAGTTGAACAAGACTTTGAGGATAAAAAAGCAAATTTTTATGACAAAGATGGACACGCTTTGCCCTTAAAAAAATTAAGTGAAAGTCATTGGGCTGCTTTGCCAAAAGGAGGGGAAAATGTGGAAAGTAATTATTAGACGTATTTTATTGATGATCCCTCAATTATTTATCTTGAGTATTCTTGTTTTCTTCTTTGCTAAATTGATGCCTGGTGATCCTTTTTCAGGGTTGATTGGTCCTCATACCGACCCACATGAAGTTGAAGCATTAAGACGGGCAGCAGGTTTATATGACCCTTGGTGGGAGCAGTATCTCAGGTGGCTAGGGAATGCCATACATGGGAATTTAGGAATGTCCTATAATCTCAAAGAGCCTGTGATGACTGTCATTGGACATAGAGCGATTAATACTTTTTGGATGTCACTTTTGTCAGTTATTTTAACTTACTTATTTGCTATTCCGATGTCGATAGTTGCAGCTCGAAATGAAGGAAAATGGCAAGACCAATTGTGGTTGACCTATAATTCAATTACTTTTGGTATTCCACCTTACGTATTCTATCTCTTGATTATCTTTATCTTTGGTTATAGTCTTAATTGGTTTCCGACAGGTGGGACGGTAAGTCCAGATGCGATGGGAATAATTCCTGTTTTCTTTAGTAAGATTTATCACATGATTCTTCCGGCTTTTAGTTTGGCGGTCTTTGGAACAGTTGGAATCTTTACTTACTTCCGCTCAGGAATTTTAGATGAACAAACACAAGATTATGTACGAACGGCTCGAGCCAAAGGGGTTAAGGAAAAAGTGATTTTTAGACGTCATATTTTGAGAAATGCCTCATTACCAATTGCTTCTAATTTTGGATTTGTGATTACTGGACTCTTGGGAGGAGCAATATTTGCTGAAACAATTTTCGGCTATCCTGGCTTAGGACAACTTTTTATTACTTCAATATCTGGGCGAGATTATTCAATGATTACGGCTTTGATTTTATTAAATGGTTTTTTGGGACTTCTTGGAGCCCTCCTGTCGGATATTATCATGGCAATGGTTGACCCACGAATTCGGATTCAATAAGGAGTGAAAATGACAGAAAAAAAACACAAAAATTCTTTATCATTAGTTCACTCAATCAAAGAAGAACTAAAAAAAGATAAATTAGCGATGATTTCAACAATTTTTCTAGTTGCTGTCTTTCTAATCGTTTATATTTACTCGATGTTTTTAAAACAATCAAATTATGTTGATGTGAATATCATGGACCAATATCTGGCACCGCTGACGAATGGACATTTACTGGGAACTGATAATGGTGGACGAGATATTATCATGATGTTAATGATTTCTGCACGAAACTCTTTCAATATCGCTTTTGCAGTTACACTCATTACTTTAGTTGTAGGAAATATCTTAGGGGTAATTACGGGCTACTTTGGCGGAAGGTTTGATTTAATCTTCATGCGTTTCACTGATTTTGTCAT
>NZ_JBFBBZ010000120.1:0-3928 GCF_040682935.1 Amycolatopsis sp. NPDC051061 | reverse complement strand
GCAAAATATGAGCTTATAGGACGATTCAAGCATTAAAGGGAGTGAAAAATTCATTTTTCAATTTCTTTAGTGCTTTTTCGTTGGTTTGCTCAACGACAGGAGCATTATTTTTTACTTTGTAAAAAATAGAGTTTTTTCAAAACTCAATCAAGTCGCTAGGTCTAAAATTTAAAAACCAAAATTTAAGATCTAGCAGCTTGATTATTTAATCATCTAAATTTCAAAATCATCATCACGTGCTTTGTGTTTTGGACTTTGATTTTTTTGATAGGCTTCTAAACGTTGTTCTGATTTTTGATAGTATTGAATGTTTTTATCGACTTTATATAAAGTATCTCGCAAATCATCACGTTCAAGTTTTAGATTTTTTATTGTATCTCTGATAGTGGTATCTACATAATCTAAACTTTTGTTTTGTTCGACATACTCTATAATCTTTGTATCTAATTTATCTAATTGCTTTTCTGTTTCTTGATAGGTGGCTTTTAAGTCCTTTCCTATGGTTTCAAAACTTCTATCAAAACCAAGTCCTTGACTAATCAAGAAATCGAACTCATGAAAGACTTGTTTGAGTTTGATATTGGCATTGTCAGAATAAAGAGGGACATTTCCACTTTGTCGTTGTAGATTTTTAGCAACAGTTGTTCCATACATGATTTTATTGTTTGCCGGACTTTTCTTATCAAGATAAGAAAATCGGTCTTTATTTTTGATAAAGACTTGATAATCGCCATTTTCTAATTTATCGACACAGCGTGCAGGTATCTTTATTGTCGCTTCTTTATCTAAAACAGTATCAATCGTTACGTATAAAAAATTTTCAGTTTCTTTCTCAATTTGCCAATCTTCTACCAAAATTGAAATTTCTTTTTCTTGATCTTTTTCTTGAATGCTTTCTTTGTCTTTCCAAAGTTTCACGACTTCCTCAACTGAATAACCAATGGTATTTTTTTCTATCCGTTCTTTGAGATTTTCTTTTAAAAATTTATCATTTTTTAAACTTCTATCTCTAATTTTTTTGGTTTGTTCGCTTCCCTCTAAAAGATAAGTGGTATATTTTTTTGTGTCGTCCACTTTTAAATTTAAGGCTCTTGCTTTTTCTTTAAAATCTTCCCAAGTGTGAGAATGGTTCATTAAAAATTCAAGTTTGTTTTTAATCTCTTTCCGGTAAGAAATTTGAGCAAGATAGACCAAATAATTTTTGTGAGAATTCCCTAGTTTTTGTTCAGGACGGACAATAATTTTACAACCATATTCTTTAGAAATTCTATCAGAAATTTCTTTCAATCGTTCTAAATCATTTTTGTTTTGTTGAAATTTATTTAAAGTTAAAGGGTCAGTTGCATTAAGCACAATATGATTATGGAGGTGTGGCTTATCGGTATGAGTAGCAATAATAAATTCCGCAGAATTTCCGAGATATTCTTTCATGGTTTTTAAACCAATTTCATGAACTTGTTCAGGGGTTAAATGGTCATCAGGAGAAAAAGATTGGACAAAATGATAACCGAACCTTTCATTTTTTTGTGGCTTGTTTTTTAAAGCGATAGCCATTGTTCGTGTCGCTAACATTTCATCACAGGTTGAATGAATATCTAAAATATTTTGACCGGAAACATATTCAAAGTCATTTGTTTTTTCAGGGTTCATCACATAATCAATGAGTTGGTTTAAATCTTTTGAAGAATGAACCGTTCCGTTCGATTGTTTTGGCATATAACTCACTGTCATTTTTACTCCCTCTCCGAAATAAAATGAACAACTTTTTGAATTTTATTTTCCAAGTTTTCTAATTGCTTTTGATAATCAGACATCAATTCTTTTGTCTGATTATTTTTATTTTCGTTTAAATGTTTAGCAATTTGATTGATATTATTTCCGATACGTTTTAGTTCAGATTTTGTCGCAGAAATTTCAGAAATAATATTTTTATATTCTGAAAAATCAATAGAAAAAATCTCTTTATTGCAACAGGCTCGTCTAGCAAAAATAGAAAAATTAGTGATACCAGTTTTTCTCATCATCAATTTAATTCTTTCGTTCTCTTTTTCATTTACACGAAATTTTTTCTGTATACTTCTCTCACGATTTTCAATTATTTTCATCTTGTCAACCTCACAAATATCTGTCAACTCTAAAAGCTCAAAATAGGGGGTTAGTGTCTTTAGTGAACTTCGCACTTGGGTACCCAAGTACAGTAAAAAGTATTCATCTTTCACTCACAAAATCTAAAATTTCCAATTTTATTTTTGTTCGTTTCAGACGAATCTTTTTATTTTTGGTGGTGTCCCCCAATCCCCCTTTTTGAAAAAAATTAGAGCTTAATTTCAAATTCTTTTAAGACATCTTCGTATAAATCTTTGACTTCAAAACACAAATTTTTAACTTCATCTTCGGTCAAAGTTTGAACATATTTTTTTGCGTTAATGTAATTATGAACTTATCACTCCATTCAAGAAGTTCAACTCTCTTGCTTTGAATACATCGAACAATTTTATAACAATTATAATCCTCATTCCGCCAACAAGGGTTTAACTCCAAATCAGAAAGAAGAAAATTATTTTAAGAAAATATAGCTCATTTTGTGTCTAAATATTTGACATTGGTCCAGTGTACAATTGATTCATTCCGATACAAATGAAATGAAGGCAAATAATATTAAATTAGGCGATGTTTATTTTTTTTTAGGTTTGCCTAATATTTTGCTTTAATTTTATAAAAAAGAGGTGTATACTTATAATATTCTTAAAGGAAGGTGGAAATATTTTGAAAGATACAACAAGTCAGTCTGGTAAAGAGCACAAACCTCGATTAATTCAGCATGCGAATGGTCCCTCTTTAGAGGAAATTAACGGAACTGTCGAGGTACCCAAAGGCAAAGGCTTTTGGAAAACCCTGTTCGCCTATTCTGGACCGGGAGCATTAGTTGCTGTGGGATATATGGATCCAGGCAACTGGTCTACTTCGATTACGGGTGGGCAAAACTTCCAGTATTTATTAATGTCGGTCATTTTAATGTCTAGTTTAATTGCAATGCTATTACAATATATGGCTGCTAAATTGGGAATTGTTAGTCAAATGGATTTAGCTCAAGCAATTCGAGCGAGAACGAGTAAAAAACTAGGAATCATTTTATGGATTTTAACGGAATTAGCGATTATGGCAACAGATATTGCGGAAGTAATTGGCGCATCAATTGCTCTTTATTTACTTTTTAATATTCCGCTTGTCGTCGCAGTCTTTATTACGGTATTTGATGTTTTAATATTATTGTTGTTAACGAAAGTTGGTTTTAGAAAAATTGAAGCAATAGTTGTCTGTTTGATTTTTGTAATTCTTTTTGTGTTTGTTTATCAAGTAGCGTTGTCTGATCCTAATTGGGGGGATGTACTTAAAGGATTGGTTCCGACTGGTGAAACGTTCTCCTCTACACATTCAATTGGTGGTCAAACGCCTTTAACTGGTGCATTAGGGATTATTGGTGCAACCGTTATGCCTCATAATTTATATCTACATTCGGCTGTGTCTCAGACTCGAAAGATAAATCGTACGGATGAAGATGAAATCGCCAATGCTGTACGATTTTCAACATGGGATTCTAACATTCAATTGACTCTCGCTTTTTTTGTTAACTCCTTATTGCTCATAATGGGAGTTGCTGTTTTTAAAACAGGGGCAGTGAAAGATCCATCATTCTTTGGGTTGTATGAGGCTTTATCAAATTCGGATACATTGAGTAACGGAATTTTAATCACCGTTGCAAAATCAGGTCTTCTTTCTACATTATTCGCAGTCGCGTTACTAGCTTCTGGACAAAATTCAACGATTACCGGAACTTTAACTGGACAAGTAATTATGGAGGGATTCATTCATATGAGAATGCCAATTTGGCTAAGACGCTTAATTACGCGTTTGATTTCAGTTATCC
>NZ_JBFBBZ010000119.1:0-3966 GCF_040682935.1 Amycolatopsis sp. NPDC051061 | reverse complement strand
CACCACCAACTGGACCACGATCTTCGCCGGCAGCCACGCCCGACCAGTCCCACTACCCACCTACGCATTCCAGCACAAGCACTACTGGCTCACGCCGATCGAGAGGCCGGCGGCGGTCGCGGACGCCGAGTTCTGGGACGCGGTCGACAGCGGTGACGTGGACACGCTGGCCGGATCACTAGGCGTGGCGACGACGGCGCTGGAACCGGTTCTGCCCGGTCTGACGAGCTGGCGGGCCCGCAACCGCGATTCGTCCACTGTGGATGACTGGGCCTACCGGATCGAGTGGGAGCCGATCGCCGCACCGACCGGTGAGCTGTCCGGGACCTGGCTGGTCGTCAGCCCGGCCAGACTGGCGAAGGACCAGACGGTGCTCGGGGTGCTCAACACACTGACTGCGTGGGGCGCGTCCCCGCGACTGGTGCACTCCGCCGAGGAATTCACCGGTCCCGGACCGGACGCCGTGCTGTCCCTGCTCGCGTGGGACGACCGCGCAACCGGGACGGGCACGACCTCGCACGGGGTCACGGCCACGGTCGCGCTCGTGCAGGCGGCCGAACGACTCGGGTGGACCGCGCCGCTGTGGTGCGTCACGCGGGGCGCGGTGGCCGTCCGCGAGCCGAGCGAGGTGACGAGCGAGTTCCAGCCGCAGGTGTGGGGCACCGGCATCGTGCTGAGCCTGGACCTGCCGGAGACCTGGGGCGGGCTCATCGACCTGCCGACGAACCCGGACGTCACCGACCTGGACCGGCTGTGCGCGGTCCTGACCAACGCCGACCACGAGGACCAGACCGCGGTCCGGGCGTCGATAGTGTTCGCGCGGCGGATGCGGCGGCAGGCGATCACGTCGGCACCGGCCTGGCGTCCGAGCGGGACCGTGCTGGTCACCGGCGGTACCGGTGGGCTGGGCGGTTACGTCGGGCGCTGGGCGGCCGAGCAGGGCGCGGAGCACGTGGTGTTGTTGTCGCGCCAGGGTCAAGACGCGCCCGGCGCGGACACGCTAGCCGAGGAGATTGTCGGGGCAGGGGCACGGTGCAGTGTCGTGGCCTGCGATGTGACCGATCGGGACGCGGTGGCCGCGGTGCTGGCCGAACTGCCAGGGGCCGAACCGCTGTCGGTCGTGCACGCGGCCGGGGTCGCGCTTCCCAGCAAGCCGTTGGCGGAGCTGAACGAGGAGGAGTTCACCGCGATCGGTCGGGCGAAGGTCGCCGGCGCACAGGCACTAGACGAGCTGTTGACCGGTCGCGAGGTAGACGCGTTCGTGCTGTTCTCCTCGGGTGCGGCGGCCTGGGGCAGTGGTGGCCAGTCCGCCTACGCAGCCGGTAACGCCTACCTGGACGGGCTCGCGCAGCGCCGGGCCGCTCGGGGCCTTCCGGCCACCGCAGTGGCCTGGGGAGCTTGGGGCGGCGGCATCGGCACGATCGACGAGGTCATGGGCGAGCAGTGGCGTCGGGCCGGGCTGCTGACCATGAACCCCCGGCTGGCGACGCTGGCCCTGGCGCACGCGGTCGGCAGCGGGGCGGCCACCACGGTCGTCGCGGACATCGACTGGGCCAGGTTCGCTCCGGCCTACGCGCTGGCCCGCCCGCGGCCGCTGCTGGCGGCACTGCCCGAGGTCACGGAGATCCTGGGCAGCGACGACAGTGCCGAGGACACGGGCACGGCCGAGCTGGCGGCCCGACTGGTCGGGCTGGCCCCGACCGAACAGGAGCACCTGCTCAGCGAGCGCATCCAGGTGGAGGCCGCCGCCGTGCTCGGGCTGGCCGACGCCGCGGCCACCGGTGACCGGGCGTTCCGGGAGATCGGGTTCGACTCGCTGACCGCCGTCGAGCTGCGGAACCGGCTCAACGCGGCCACCGGGCAGCGGCTGCCCGCCACGCTGGTGTTCGACCACCCGACGCCCAGCGTGCTGGCCAGGCACCTGCGGACTCTGCTCGCCGCCAGCTCCGAGGCCTCGGCCGCTCCGGTGGACTCCGTAGAAGCGGTGCTGGCCGAGCTGGACCGGTGGGAGGCGGCTATCCCGACCCTGCCCACCGAGCAGATGGACCGGTCGCACCTTGCAGCCAGGCTGCAACGGCTTGGCACGCGCGTCGGCGAACTGGTCGCGGCCGGGGACAGCGCCGCCGACCTGAGCGTGACCGAACAGCTCGACGACGCCGGAGCCGAGGACGTGTTCGCCTTCATCGACCGGGAGTTCGGGGACGAGTGACCCCGGCCCACCCTCCCCGCCCAACCCCGACACCACGAGGCACAGATGACGAACGATGAGAGGCTTCTCCGCTACCTCAAGCGGGTCACCGCCGACCTGCACCGCACGCGCGAACGGCTGCGCGAGGCGGAGTCCGACGTCGACGAGCCGATCGCGATCGTCGGAATGGCCTGCCGGTTCCCCGGCGGCGTGCGCACGCCGGACGAGCTGTGGGATCTCGTGGTGTCCAGCCGGGACGGCATCGGGGCGTTCCCGACCGACCGGGGCTGGAACCTGGACGAGCTGTTCGACCCGGACCCCGACGCCGCCGGCCACTCCTACGTGCGGGAAGGCGGGTTCCTGCACGAGGCGGGCATGTTCGACGCCGGGTTCTTCGGCATCTCCCCGCGGGAGGCGCTGGCCACCGACCCCCAGCAACGGGTGCTGTTGGAGACGGCGTGGGAGACGTTCGAGAACGCGGGCATCGACCCGACCTCGTTGGCAGAGAGCGACATCGGTGTGTTCACCGGTGTCGCGAACGGGGACTACGCACTGACCGTGGACCGGGTCCCGGAGGGTTTCGAGGGGTATCTCGGGCTGGGTGGCGCTGGCAGCATCGCGTCCGGGCGGATCTCGTACACGCTCGGTCTGCTCGGGCCCGCGGTCACGCTGGACACCGGCTGTTCCTCCTCACTGGTGGCCATGCACTGGGCCGGGCAGGCGCTGCGGACGCGGGAGTGCTCGATGGCGCTGGCCGGTGGTGTGATGGTGATGTCGACGCCGGGCGGGTTCGTCGGGTTCTCGCGTCAGCGTGGGCTGGCCCGCGACGGGCGCTGCAAGTCCTTCGGTGAGGGCGCTGACGGCACCTCGTGGGCCGAGGGTGTGGGTCTGGTGCTGTTGGAGCGGCTGTCGGACGCCCACGCCAACGGGCACGAGGTGCTGGCCGTGATCCGGGGCTCGGCCATCAACCAGGACGGCGCCTCGAACGGCCTGACCGCGCCCAACGGACCGTCGCAGCAGCGGGTCATCCGGGCCGCGCTGGACTCGGCAGGGCTGACCTTCGCCGACATCGACGCCGTGGAGGCGCACGGCACCGGCACGATGCTGGGCGACCCGATCGAGGCCCAGGCGTTGTTGGCCACCTACGGCCAGCACCGGGGCGACTCCGGGCCGCTGCGCCTTGGCTCGATCAAGTCGAACATCGGCCACACCCAGGCTGCGGCCGGGGTCGCCGGTTTGATCAAGATGGTGCAGGCAATGCGCCACGGTGTGCTGCCGCAGACCCTTCACGCGGAACTGCCGACGACCAAGGTGGACTGGGAATCGGGCGCGGTGTCGCTGCTCGACCAGAACCTGGACTGGCCGGAGACCGGTAGACCGCGCCGGGCCGCGATCTCCTCGTTCGGGGTTAGCGGCACGAACGCGCACGTGATCCTGGAGCAGGCTCCCGCCGCTGTCGAGCCGGAGCCTGGCGAGCCGGTCGCGCCCGGTCTGGTCGCCACCGGTGGTTCGGTTCCGTGGCTGCTGTCCGGTCGTACCCGGGCCGCGCTGACTGCCCAGGCCCAACGTCTGCGTGAGCACTTGGCCCAGTCGCCAGACGTTCGGCCCCAGGACATCGGGTTCTCGCTGGCGACGAACCGGGCGCACCTGGAGCACCGGGCGGTCGTGCTGGATGCTTCGGTCGAGGGGCTGGCTGCGCTGGCTGAGGGCCGCTCCTCCGCGTTCACCATCACCGGCGAAGCCACAGTCTCCGGCAAAACCGCATTCGTCTTCCCCGG
>NZ_JBFBBZ010000118.1:0-3994 GCF_040682935.1 Amycolatopsis sp. NPDC051061 | reverse complement strand
GTACGACCGGCGCTTGCGAGCAGGCATGAGGACATCCTTTCAACAGGACGACTGGTCCTGCTAACTCGGTGTCCACTACCCGGGGTGAACCTCAGAGTCGTTCCAGGCCTTCCTGCCAGATCCAGTGTGTGTCCAGGGCGTTGTACTCACCTGGGGCGGCTGCGCCGCAGTGGGTGACCATGGCCAGGGAGATGTCGAAGTGGTTGTTGGAGTGACATCCCCAGGTCAGGCCCATCGCGTGACACAGCTGGGCCACGCGCACCGAGCCACTCGCGAATCCCACGAATACGTGCGCACGATAAGCCGGGTCGGCCGCCGCGTCCCGGCCCATGCCGGCGCGCTCGGCAAGGCGCTGCTTGCCGAGCGTTCCGACGCCGCGCTCACCAGCCTGACCGAGCCGTTCACCGCATTGACCGAGCACACGCACACCGGCCGCGCATCGCTGCTGGCCGACCTGGAGCAAGTGCGTGAGCGCGGATACTCGATCGAACACGAGGAGACAGTTCCGGGAATAGCAGGCTTCGGGTTCGCCTTGCGCTACGACACTCCCGCGATCGATGCGATCAGCTGCTCGGTCCCGCTGGCCAGGCTCACCGTGGATCACGAATCTCGCATCGTGTCCGTCATGCGGGAGGTCCAGGCGAAGATCGAGACGCTCCTGGCGCCCGCTTCAGGCACCCCTGACTGGCGTTGACCGGTGGTGTGTCGCTGCCAATGCAGGCGCTCATCGAGTACCGGGGCGGTCGCGTCGCGGCAGCCGCTCGACGACCAGGTCGTAGGAATTCGCGACCGCGTCAGCGACCAGTCGCTTGGTGATGCCGGGGCCCGGCCCCAGTGAGATCCAATGCCGTTTGTCGAGATAGCGGCCCGGTGTGATCGAGGCGTGGCCACGTTCGCGCGCGCGGGCGTATTCGGGTTCGCACTTGACCGTGATGATCTGGTCATCCGGATCGTCGGTGACGATCAAGAACACCTTGCCCGCCACCTTGTACACGTCCAGGTGCTCGGTGAACGGGTAACCGTGGTCCGTCCCGGGCAGCGCGAGGGCTGTGGCGCGCGCGGCGTCTTGGAGCCGGTCACCGGCCGCGCTCACCTGGCCGCCCGCGTGCCGCTGCCGTAGGTGTGCGGGTCGACGGGCTGCTCGGCCTTGGACAGGTGAGAGACCACGAGCAAGTAGGAGTCGGTGACGAGTTCCTCGACCAGCTTCTCGTCGACGCCTTCCCCTCCCTCCAGCGTGATCCAGTGCTTCTTGTTCATGTGGTAGCCGGCGGTGATGTGGCTGTTCCGGTTCCGCAGGGCGAAGGCCTCGCCGGGGTCCGCCTTGAGGATCACGACGGGGCGCCCCGGAACCTCGGTCATCAGCATGAATACCTTGCCGCGGACCTTGAACACCTCCCAGTCGGGGCCGAAGGGATGCTCCAGCTGAGCTCCGGGAAGTTCCTCCGCGCAGTCAGCGGCGGTCTTCTGCAGGGTCGATCCGTTCATGGTCGTGGGCCTTCTCCGGTGGTGACGGGCGGTGGCAGCGAAGGAAGCAGAGGGCGCGCCGCGGTCGCGGCAGCACGTCCCCATCCTTCCCTCGAAGTCGACCAAGAGGGCGGTAGGCTGCGGACACGTGATGGTCGACAAGCGACACCCCGGGGCGAGCCAACCGGTCGTGGTTCCGTTGTACGGTTTCCAGCCCCCGGTCGGTACTCCGTACGGCCTTGAGGTGATTACCGTCGAGGATTTCTTCGCCCAGCACGACGCCTGGCCGTGGAACCCGCCCCGTCCGGGCCGCGCCACCTTCCACTACCTGATCCTGGTCACCGAGGGTGAGCTGCAGCACGATGTCGACCACGTCACGCGGACCGTCGCGTCGGGCCAGTGGCTGTGGGTGCGTCCCGGGCACGCGCAGTGCTGGCATCCGCCCGGCGCCGCCCGCGGCCCGTTCATCCTGTTCGAGCCGGACGTGCTGACGCCCGCCACCGCCCGCCTCCTGGCCCCGTTCACCGCGCACGAGGCCCCCGCCGTGGTGAGCCCGCACCCCGATGACGCCCGCTGGCTCCGGCAGACGGCGTTCCAGCTCCTGGATGAACACCGCGCGCTCGGGCGCCGCCCTCTCGATGTCCACCACGCCCTGCGCCGCAGCCTCCTCGAATCGCTGCTGCTGCGCCTGGCCAATTCCCCCGGCATCGCTGCCGCCCACGCGACGGCCGGCACGGGCCGTGGTGACACCTATGGACGGTTCGTGGACGCCTTGGAGCTGCACTTCCGCGAACTGCACCGGGCTGTGGACTACGCCGAGCTGCTCGGCTGCTCGGTCCGCACCCTCAGCCGCGCCGCTCAGGGCGCCACCGGCAACGGGGTGCGTGAGCTCATCGACGAGCGGCGGCTGCTCGAAGCCCGGCGCCTGCTGGGAGGCGCCCGGTGGGATGCCCGGGCCGTGGCCGTCCATCTCGGTTTCACCGATCCCGCGAATTTCGGCCGCTTCTTCCGCAACCGCACCGGTCTCACCCCGGCAGCCTTCGCGGCCACCCTTTGTTGAACGACTTCTCCAACTCCAGGACGCTTCGTCGTAGGCCAGGCTGTCGCCCAGCTCGCGGAAGGCCTCGGCTTGGGCGAGGAGTTCCCTCGCCTTGGCTTCGGCGGCTTCGATGGCGTCCGCGCCGGCGACGAAGCGCTGCGGCGGCTTGTCCTGGCCGTCGATGGTGAGCAGGGCGCGGGCGAGCTTGGCGGGGTCGCCGGGCTGCTTGCCGTTCATGCTCTTCATGCCCTCGATCCTCGGGGCGGGCCGCGCGGCGTAGTCCTCGATGGACAGCTCGGGCCACGGGCAGGCGAGGAGTGGCTCTCCTTGCTCAACAGGGGCCCGCCACGCCGTCGAAGGAGGCGCAGTCGTCCTGGTCCCAGGGCGTCGCCTGCCACTGCTGGGCGCTCAGCGTGCGTGACGTGTCGCCGACGACGAAGGTCCACGGCCCGTAATAGGCGTTGCTGAACCAGTAATTGCCCTGGTCGTGTGTGATCGCGTCCTGTACGACGGTGCCGTGGTAAGGCGACCACGTCGGGTAGGTGCCGTAGTTCGACAGAAGGGCCATCCGGCCGCACACGCCGGTGGTGCAGCCGACGTGGGTAGGGTCGAACCGGAACGTGTTGTCGTGCACCTCGACGAGCTGGGTCTTCCAGCGGCAGTCGTCGTAGAGCGGAGTGGAGTCGATCGCAGGCGCGGCGCACGCAGTGACGTTGGGGACGAGCTTGGTGCAGGTGTTGCTGGAAGTGTTGGCGGGGCTGTTGCAGAACCGGTCGGCGTTCTCCCACGCGGTGATCCCGGACCAGTTGTCCTCGAAGGTGTTGTCGTAGATGTCGATCAGGTGCGTGCGTGCCGGCACGCGTGGTTCGCCGCCGGACTCCGACAGGTACACGCTGGCAGCGGGGAAGTTGTCGCCGCGATCGGACTTGCGTTTGCCGGAGACGAGCGCGTTGTGCCTCAGGACGTTGTCGCGGAAGACCAGGTTGTAGCTGATCTCGTAGAACAGGCCTTCGGCGTCGTTGTTCTCGATCAGGTTGTGCTCGATGAGGAAGTCGTTGTTGTTGGTATCGGCCCAGAGCCCGGCGCCGCGGTTGTCGTGAATCCAGTTTCCGCGGACGTCGGCCCGGTTGACGGCCCAGAACTTGACTCCGCCGCTGCACCCACAGCCGGGGCTCCGGGTTTCCCAGTCGTCGGTGTTGTTGCCGACGATTTCGTTGCTTTCGAGCACGAGGCCGGTGATCGTGTTGTCCGATCGGTAGGCGTTCATGCCGTATTGCCCGTTGGCGCGCAGGCAGTTGTGCCGCACGACCTGTCCGGCGCCGGCCATCAGGCCGGCGCCCGCGAGGTTTTGGCAGGGGGGGTTTTTGTTTGGGCCGGGTTGGGGCCCGTGTGGGGTGTGGAGTGCCCGGGGGGGGGGGGGGGCGGTTGTGTTGTTGTGTTTGTGTTTTGTACGCGAGTGGTTTGGGCGCCGGGGGCGGGGTCTCTCGCCCC
>NZ_JBFBBZ010000117.1:0-4120 GCF_040682935.1 Amycolatopsis sp. NPDC051061 | reverse complement strand
AGCGAGGGCCCGGACTGCGGACAGGCCGTGCGCGGTGTCCCGAGCCATGACCACGGCCCGCTGCTCCAACGCGGCCCGCGTGGTCGCCAGCGACCGGGCCACCCCGGCCGCCGAGAGTTTCGGAGCCGCCGTCAGATGCTCGGCCAGTCGATGCGCCTGCTCACGCAGCGCGGCAGGTGTACGAGCGGAGAGAACCCACGGGGTGAGGCCAGCGGAATCCTGGACCTCGGAGGCAACGGAAGGAGCCTGCTCAAGGATCACGTGCGCGTTGGTGCCACTGGCACCGAACGACGAGACACCGGCTCGACGGGCCCGCCCGGTCTCCGGCCACGGCTGCGCCTCGGTCAGCAACGACACCGCACCGGCAGTCCAGTCCACAGTAGACGTCGGCGCGGACACGTGCAGCGTGCGCGGCAGCGTGCCGTGACGCATCGCCTGAATCATCTTGATCACGCCACCGATGCCCGCAGCCGCCTGCGTGTGCCCGATGTTGGACTTCAGCGAACCCAACCAGAGCGGCTGCTCGCGGTGCTGGCCGTAGGTGGCCAACAACGCCTGGGCCTCGATCGGGTCGCCCAGCATCGTGCCGGTGCCGTGCGCCTCCACGGCGTCGATGTCGGCGAAGGTCAGCCCTGCCGAGTCCAGCGCGGCCCGGATGACCCGCTGCTGCGACGGTCCGTTGGGCGCGGTCAGGCCGTTCGAGGCGCCGTCCTGGTTGATGGCCGAGCCCCGGATCACGGCCAGCACCTCGTGCCCGTTGGCGTGGGCGTCCGACAGCCGCTCCAACAGCACCAGACCGACACCTTCGGAGAACCCGGTCCCGTCCGCGCCCTCGGAGAACGACTTGCAGCGCCCGTCGCGGGCCAGCCCACGCTGACGCGAGAAGCTGACGAACCCGCCCGGCGTCGACATCACGGTCACCCCACCGGCCAGCGCCATCGAGCACTCGCCCGAACGCAACGCCCGAACGCCGAGGTGGATCGCCACCAGCGACGACGAACACGCCGTGTCCACGGTCAGCGCCGGCCCGGTCAGGCCCAACGTGTAGGACACCCGGCCGGACACGACACTCGCCGAGGTTCCGGTGCTGCGGTAGGTTTCCGCGCCCTCGGGCAGCTCGTCCGCGATATCGCCGTAGTCGTGGTAGATCACACCGGCGAACACACCCGTGTCGCTGCCGTGCACCGAACGCGGGTCGATCCCGGCCTGCTCGAAGGTCTCCCACGCGACCTCCAGCAGCAGCCGCTGCTGCGGGTCCATCGCCAGGGCCTCACGCGGGGAGATCCCGAAGAACCCGGCGTCGAACGCGGTGACCCCGTCCACGAACCCGCCGTCCCGCGCGTACGTGGTGCCGGGATGGTCCGGGTCGTCGTCGAACAGCGTGGACAGGTCCCAGCCGCGATCGGTCGGGAACGGGCCGATGCCGTCGCGCTCCTCGGCCACAAGCCGCCACAGGCCCTCGGCGTCGGTCACGCCACCGGGGAAGCGGCAGGCCATGCCGACGACCACGATCGGGTCGTTGTCAACCACGGCGGTCACGGTTCGGATGACCGGAGCGGCAGCCGCGCCGAACAGCTGCTCGCGCAGGAGTTCGGCGACCAGCACGGACGTCGGGTGGTCGAACACGACGGTGGCGGGCAGGGTGAGGCCGGTCGCCGCGCCGAGCCGGTTGCGCAGCTCGACCGCGGTGAGCGAGTCGAACCCGGTCTCGCGGAACGGCCGGTCCTGGCCGATCCCGTCGAGCGTGGCGTGCCCGAGCGCCGCGGCGGCCTCGGTGCGCACCAGCTCGACCAGCGCGCGCTGCTGCTCACCGGCGTTCAGCCCGGCCAGGCGGGCCACCAGCGGCGGGCCACCGGCCTGCTGAGCGGCACCGGCTGTGCGACGGGTCCGCCGGACCAGGCCACGCAGCAGCGGTCCGACCTGGTCGGTACCCCGGCGCAGGGCCGCAGTGTCCAGGCGGATCGGCACCAACAACGCTTCCTGAGCGCCGAAACCGGCGTCCAGCAACGCCATGCCTTCGTCCGACCCGAGCCCGATGACACCACCACGGCGGGTCCTGGCCATGTCGGCGTCGGCCATTCCGGCGGTCAGCGAACTGATTTCCGCCCACAGCCCCCACGCCAGCGATACACCCGGCCGACCGGCCGCCCTGCGACGCTGCACGAGCGCGTCGACCACGGTGTTCGCCGCCGCATAGTTCGCCTGGCCGGGTGTGCCGAGCGTGCCGGTGGCCGAGGAGAACACCACCAGCGGCACGTCACCGGCCAGCTCGTCCAGCAGCGCCACGGCGTCGATCTTCGGAAGGAACACGCTGTCGAGGCGTGCGGGGCTCAGATCGGTGAGCAGGCCGTCGTCGACCGCGCCCGCGGTGTGCACGACCGCCGCCAGACGCGTCCCGGCCAACAGCGCGGTGACCGCGTCCCGGTCGGCCATGTCGCAGGCGGTCAGCTCGACCTCGGCACCCAGCTCGCGCAG
This sequence comes from Amycolatopsis sp. NPDC051061, assembly GCF_040682935.1. NCBI lineage: Bacteria > Bacillati > Actinomycetota > Actinomycetes > Pseudonocardiales > Pseudonocardiaceae > Amycolatopsis > Amycolatopsis sp. NPDC051061. The sequence continues at coordinate 1,645 of NZ_JBFBBZ010000117.1, read as the reverse complement.
GTTCGCGAGCAGCTCATCGGCACCGGCCGCGGCCGGTCCCTGCCGACTGACCAGGTGCAGCTGCCGCGCGCCGTGCGCGGCGACCAGGTGCCGGGCGACCAGCGCCCCCAGCACACCCGTTCCGCCGGTGACCAGAACCGTGCCATCGGTCGGGATCGACCCTGGCTGGGCCTGGGCCGCGGTCAGGCGCGGGGTGAACGACATCCCACCGCGAACGGCCAGCTGCTGTTCGGACGAGGCAAGCGCACCCGGCACCGCGTCGAAGGAGTCGACGTCGAGCAGGCCGAACCGGTCCGGGTGCTCCGACTGCGCGGACCGCACCAGGCCCCAGATCGCGGCGGCGGCCGGATCGGTCACCTCCGCGTCCTCGTGCACGGGCACCGCGCCCCGCGTGCACAGCACCAGCCGCGTGCCGGTCAGGGTTTCGTCGGAAACCCAGTTCTGAAGCAGTTCCAGCGTCTTGGCGGCCAGTTCGCGAGAACGCGTCGGTACGTCGGTCGAGGTCGACCAGTTGCTCGTGTCGGCCACGAACACGGCCGGGCGGTCCGCCGGAATTCCCGCGATATCAGCCGGATCGAGCAGTCCCCAGCTCACCTCGGTCGCGGCCTCGGCCTGCTCGGTCCACTTGACCCGCCACAGGGCGTCGGCCGTCGTCTTCGCACCCGGCGCGGAAAGCCCGTCCGGATCGGCCTCGCGCAGTACCAGCGCGTCCACAGACGCCACGGGCTGCCCTTCGGCGTCGGTCAGTGTGACCGTGAGCCTGTCGTCGCCGGTCGTGATGACGTGCACGCGAACAACGGTGGCTCCGGTGGCGTACAGCCGGACCCCGGTCCACGCGAACGGCAGCAGCGTGCGACTTCCCGGCCCGCCAGGCAGGCAGAACGTGCCCGCGTGCAGCGCGGAATCGAGCAGCGCCGGGTGAATACCGAACCCGGCCGTGACCGCGTCCGTCGGCAGCGCGACCTCGGCCCACGCTTCGCCGTCCCGCGTCCAGGCCGCGCTCAGGCCACTGAAAACCGGCCCGTAGTCGTAGCCCGCCGCGGCCAGCCGGTCGTAGAGGTCGGCGGTGGACATGGCAGTCGCGCCCGCCGGGGGCCACTCGCCGGTCGGGACAGCGGGAACACTCTCGTCCTCGGTCACCAGCGTGCCGGCGGCGTGCTCGGTCCACTGCGCCGTCTCGCGTGCGCCGTCCTCCAACCGGGACCAGATCTTGACCGCACGAGCCCCGTCATCGGCCGGGCCGTCCACGTCCACCTGCACGTGCAGGAACCCGTGGTCCGGCACGGTCATCGGCTGGGTGATCACCAGTTCGCGCAGCACGGGCGCGTCGACCTCGTCACCGGCCTTCAGCGCCAGCTCGACCAGTCCGGTTCCGGGCACCAGCACGGTTCCGTGCACGGCGTGCTCGGTCAGCCACGGGTGCGTGCCGGTGGAGATCCGGCCGCTCAGCAGCACCCCGCCAGTACCGGGCAGCTGCGCGACGGCCGCGAGCAGGGGGTGGGCCGCGTCGCCGAGACCGGCCCCGGTCACGTCCCCGGTCCCGGTGTCGCGCGTGAGCCAGTAGTGCTTGTGCTGGAATGCGTAGGTGGGTAGTGGGACTGGTCGGGCGTGGCTGCCGGCGAAGATCGTGGTCCAGTTGGTGGTG
>NZ_JBFBBZ010000116.1:0-4615 GCF_040682935.1 Amycolatopsis sp. NPDC051061 | reverse complement strand
CGCGCCTGCCTGAAAGTCGTCATCGACGTGACCGTCACCGACGCCGCGACAAGCCCCTTGACACGACCCACACCGCCCTAACTACCCGGCCTTGCCTGAATGACTCATTCAAGACACCGCGGCGGCGGCTACGGGACCGCGACGGCCGCTTCGGCTTCGGAACGGTGGCGGCGGCAGGCCGTGCACACCATGGTCTGGCCCAGCAGGCTGCCGTCGGCGGCGATCAGCCGGGCGACGTGCAGCGCGGGCAGTCCGCACTCTTCGCACGGGATGGGCTTGCTGTCGCGGCTGATCAGCACTCGGTTCGGCATGGCGCCCCCTCACTGTGGATGGTCCCGACCGACTACCCCGTGGTCCAGGACACACTCGTCCGGAGCAGTGGCGTCACTCGAAAGGAGTAGTCATGACGCCGGGTACTGCTGAGCCCCGAGCAGGGTGGCCAGGTGGACGGCGTTGCGGACCAGCGTCGCGTTCGTCGAGGCCACGGCCTTCGGCGTCTCGTCGAGGTCCTGGTAGTCCCCGCCCTGCATGGCCTCGCCGTTCCAGTACGTGCCGCCCTGCGCGGGCACCGTGAAGCCGGTGTCGTTCAGCGCCTGGAACAGGTCCGCGATGATCTTGTGGGCGCCGTCTTCGTTGCCGACCACCGCCGCGACCGCGACCTTGCCGAACATCGCCGGCCGGCCCTCGTCGTCCGTTTCGGACAGTTCCGCGTCCAGCCGTTCGAGGACGCGCTGGGCGACGCTCGACATGTGCCCGACCCACGTCGGGGTGGCGATCAGCAGGATGTCCGCGGCGGCGATCTTGCGGCGGATCTCCGGCCACTCGTCGCCCGCGCCCATGTCGGCTTCGACGCCCGGGCGGACGTCGTGGTCGACGACGCGGACCAGCTCACCGGTGGCGCCGCGTTCGGCGAAGAGGTCGAGCAGCTGGCGCGCGATGAGATCGCTGCTCGACTTCGACGGCGACGGCTTGAGCGTGCAGGTCAGCGCGAGGACGCGCAGGGTCATGACTGCCTCCGTGGCTGGGTGCCGACGCCGAGGTGGGTGAAGCCGGCGTCGGCGAGGGCGTCGGGATCGAGCAGGTTGCGGGTGTCGACGACGACCGCCCGCGCGGCCGACGCGGCGAGCCGGGCCCAGTCGAGGTCCCGGAACTCCGGCCATTCGGTGAGCACGACCAGCGCCGCGGCGTCCTTGGCGACGAGGTACGGATCGTCCACCACCTGGACGGCGGGCAAGCCCGGCACGGCCCCGACCGCCGGGTCGTGCGCGGTCAGCTCCGCGCCCGCCCGGGCGAGCTCGGCCGCGACCGCCAGGGCGGGTGAGTCGCGCAGGTCGCCGGTGCCGGCCTTGAACGCCAGGCCGAGCAGGCCGATCCGGGCGCCGGCGAGGGAGCCCGCCGCCGACCCGGTGACGGCCAGGCGCACGCCCCGCACGACACGGGCGCGCTGCCGGCCGTTGACGCGGACCGCGTCGCGCAGGATGCCGAACTCGACCCCTGCCGACTCGGCCGCGTGCAGCAGCGCCGACGTGTCCTTCGGCAGGCACGAGCCGCCCCAGCCGGGGCCCGGGGCGAGGAACTCCGGGCCGATCCGCGCGTCGAGTCCCATGGTCCGGGCTACCTCCCGGACGTCCGCGCCAAACCGCTCGCACAGTTCGGCGAGGACGTTCACGTAGGACAGCTTCACCGCGAGGAACGCGTTGCTCGCGTACTTCGCGAGCTCGGCGCTGGCCGAGGCCGTGGTGACGACGGGGGCGCCGGTCGGTTCGTACAGCCGCGCGACCCGCCGCGCGGCCGCGGAACCCGGCGGGTCGGTGCCGACGACCACCCGATCGGGGTGCAGGAAGTCCTCGACGGCGTGGCCCTCGCGGAGGAACTCGGGGTTGCTCACGACCGGCAGGTCGTCCCGGCGCAGCAGGCCGGGCAGCCGGGCCGCGGTGCCGACCGGGACGGTCGACTTGGTGACCACCGCGCAGCCGGGCCGCAGCAGCCGGCCGAGCTGCGTCACGACCGTTTCGAAGACACCGAGGTCGGGCCGGCCGTCGCCGCCGGGCGGCGTCGGGAGGCAGAGGAACACGAGGTCGGCGCCGTACAGCTCGGCCTGGGCGTCGGTGAAGGTGAGCGTGCCGTCGCCGAGGCCCTGGGCGACCAGCTCGGGCAGGCCGGGCTCGGCGATGGTCACCTCGCCGCGACCCAGCTGGTCCACTTTGGACTCGTCGGCGTCCACGCAGGTCACCCGGTGACCGAGCCGCGCGAAGCACGCGGCGCTGGTCAGGCCGACGTAGCCCGCGCCGACGACCCCGATGTGCTCAGCCATGCGGCACCCGTGCTTCCAGCGCGGAGCGGGTGGCGGCGAGCACGCGTTCCTCACCGAGGAGCAGCAGCCCGCCGTCGGGCTGCTCGCCGTGCGGGTCGCCGACGTTCCCGGCCCACAGCACGACGTGCTGCCGCGCTTCGGGCGGCGGGCCCCAGAGCCGAGGCGGGGTCGGGCCGAACAGCAGCACCGACGGCGTGCCGAACGCGGTCGCGAGGTGCCCGACGCCGGTGTCGCCGCAGACGACGAGCGCGGCCCCGGCCACCAGCGCGGCCAGCTCCGCCAGGCCGGTCCGCCCGGCGAGCACGGCTTCCTCGCCGAGTCCGGCGCGGGAAGCGATCGAGAGGGCCAGATCGCGTTCGCCGGCGCTGCCGGTGAGCACGACGCGGTGCCCGGCCGCGGCCAGCGCGCCGGCCACGCGGGCGAACCGCTCGGGCGGCCACCGGCGCGCGGGGAACGCGGCACCCGGGTGGATCACCACGGCGTCCGGGGCGGGGCTCGGCCCGGGCGGCGCGGGCAGCCGCAGCGCCGTGCGATCCGCTTCCAGGTGGGCGTACTCGACGAGCCGGCACCAGCGGTCGACTTCGTGCACGTCGTCGCGCCACCGCAAACCCGCGACGTCGGGGAAGTCGGCGTGGTGGTGGGTCAGCAGCTCGGCGGGGTCGGCCGCGAGGAGGTCGTGGAGGCTCTCCGGGCCACTGCCGTGCAGGTTGACCGCGAGCCGCGGCGGCGGTCCGGGCCACGCGAGCTCGCCGAGCCCGGCCGTCGGCAGGAGCTCGTCGACCGCGTCGATCAGCTCGACCAGGTCGCGCAAGCCCTCTGGCGCCGCCAGCACCAGCCGGTGGTCCGGGTACGCGGACCGCAGCGCCCGGAGCGCGGGGACCGCCGTCAGCAGGTCCCCGAGGCCGAGCGCGCGCAGCACGAGGACCGCGGCGCTCACGGCCACGACCCCTCCTCCGACGCGCACACGACGAGCTCGCGCACCTCGGCCCCGGGCGGCTGCTGCAGCGCGAAGACGACGGTGTTCGCGACGTGCCCGGGTTCGTTGAGCTTCGCGTCCGGCGGCGGCTTGTACTGGTCGGTGCGGTCGTCGAAGAAGTGCGTCCACATCCCGCCGGGGATGAGCAGGGTGACGCCGACGCGCCCGGCCAGCTCGGCAGCGAGCGCGCGGGTGAACCCGACCACGCCGAACTTCGAGGCGCAGTAGGCGGTCGCGTCGCTCACGGCCTTGATGCCCAGCGTCGAAGCCACGGTGACGACCGTGCCGTGCGAGCGCTCCAGGTAGGGGAGGGCGGCGCGGATCACGGCGGCCGTGCCGAGCAAGTTCACCTTGACCACCCGCTCCCAGTCCTCTGTGGACACCGTGCCGAGCGGGCCGCAGGCGTCCGTGCCGGCGGCGGTGAAGACGCCGTCGAGGCCGCCCGCGCGCTCGGCCAGCTCGCGCACCGCGGCCTCGGTCGCGGCGGTGTCGGTCAGGTCGGCTTCGGCGAATTCGGCCGGTTCCTCGGGCCGGACGCGGTCGAGGACGTACGGGGTGCCGCCCGCCTTGCGGACGGCGTCGACGGTGGCGGCGCCGAGGCCGGACGCGCCACCGGTGATCAGGACGTTGCCGAGGGGTCGCATCGCTCTCCTACGGGAGTCGGGGGGTCAGGCACTGGCCGCGGCGGCGACCAGCCGGGACGTCGAGTAGCCGGGAACGGTCGGGACGAGCACGACTTCGCCGCCGTGCCGTTCGACGACTTCGCGTTCGGGCAGGTCGGCTCGGGCGTAGTCGCCGCCCTTCACCCACACGTCCGGGCGCAGCCGCTCCAGGACGGCGGCGGGGGAGTCCTCGTCGAACACGGCTACCGCGTCCACGAAGGACAAGGCGGCGAGCAGCCGGGCGCGGTCGCGGTCGCGCACCAGCGGGCGGCCGGAACCCTTGAGGGCCCGCACCGACGCATCGGAATTGAGGCACACGACCAGGGCGTCGCCGAGGGCGCGGGCCTGCCGCAGGAGGCTCACGTGCCCGGGGTGCAGCAGGTCGAAGCAGCCGCCGGTGGCGACCAGGCGCCCGCCGCGCTCCCGGACGCGCCGCGCGAGGCCGAAGGCGTCGGTGGCCGGCTGCGGGTCGGCCACCGGCCCGTCGTTCGTCGACAGGGCCGTGGCCCCGCCGTCGGTGACGAACCGGGCGGCCGCCTCGACCGCCGTCACCACCGCTTCGGTCGTGTCCGCGCCATCGAGCAGGGCCGCCGTCGCGGCCGCGGCGAACCGGTCGCCCGCACCGCACGTGTCCGGCGCGGCGTGCCCCGGCGCCCGCGCCGC
>NZ_JBFBBZ010000115.1:0-4708 GCF_040682935.1 Amycolatopsis sp. NPDC051061 | reverse complement strand
AAAAACAATAAAAAACTTTTTTAAAAATTTTTAAAAAAGTTTTTTTAAAGTATATCTTTAAATATTTGGTTACTGTTTTAAGAACAATCAGTAGGGGTCACTACAGAATCGACAAATGACGATAACGGTTATTTTTTAACAAACTTTTTATTCTAGTATTCGCCCCAATATTTAGACATTGTTTGTTTACCAACGCCAGGGTTGAAACTATTAGTTGGATCATTTTTCTTATAGTGCTTGATTAAGGCCGGTGCTGCCAAATATAGATGCCCAACATTGTGTTCGGCTGGATAAACAGCGTGACGCTCATCCAAAATTTTAAGCATTTCTTTTTTAAGTTCATGCGCATCGACGCCAGGTTTTAGAATATAATCCTGGTGCATAACGTGATCAAGTAAGTGACCATAATAAATTTTGTGTTCTATTTTGTCTTCAATCTCTTTAGGCAAATGCTCGAACCACTTATAATCATTACTTGCCAACGCTATATCTAGTGGCAAAATGTCAATACTATCCTGTTTTAATTCTTGATATCGAATCGCAACCCCAGCTGTTACATAGCGGTGAGTTGCCGCTTTACTGGTCTCATTGGCATCGGCTTCAAAGTAGTCGCCACTGGCTTTGTCAAAATAAGATTTGAGATACTCTCGCGCTTCTTCAATACCATTACCAGCCATTTTCAATTGTAGGTAATGGTCGTACTTTTCGTAATAATCATCTAACCGCTTTGGTATTTGATTAGGAAATAAATTACTTAATGTTTGAAGCAAACGATCTGGGAAATAAGGTTTGAAAAACGGAATGTGCTTCAAAAAGCGTTCGCCCCATGCTTTTAGCGCAAACATTTGGGGCAAATGACCCGTACCAATTTTTTCAATCACAATTAGTGAGTCTTTACCATATTTCTTGGCCAATTTATAAGCATTTTTATGCATATATTCACCAGAAACAGGCAATTCTTTGAATGTCGTCATAATATGGCGACGAATATCTTCCAACTCATCGGGATTATTCGTTCCAATGTAAAACATTTGTGTTTTTTTATCCATTGGGAATGTATCTAAGCGGACAGCCAATGCCGCAACGTGACCGGACGATCCAGATACTTCATACAATTCTTTAGGATTTGCATTGTATCGAATAGGCTTATCAGATTCAACGTCACGCACAACCTGTTCATGATGGAACATTGAACCATGATGTTCAGTAGCTGGTACTTGATTCAAATCAAAATTGCGGTTCTGCAAATTAGTAATAATCTCTTCGGGCGTTTTGCCCAAATCAATGCCTAAATGGTTAACTAAGTGCATTTCGTCATGTTCATCAATCCAAACATACAATGATAGCTCTGTATAAGCTGGACCTCTTCTGATCAAAGCACCACCAGAATTGTTGTTAATACCACCAATGACCGATGCACCCAAATTAGATGAGCCAATGACTGAATGTGGTTCACGTTTAAGTGGTCGCAATTCATTTTCTAAGTGAAACAGTGTCGTACCGGGGAATGCTAGTACTTGTTCCCCATTATTGATTAACTGTAAATCTTTAATTTTCATGCCGTTCACAACAACTGCAGAACGGTCATAACCTGGGGCTGGTACGGATCCCTCAGTCAAACTAGTGTTGGCTGCTTGCATAATAATGATAATATTGTTATCATGCAAAACATTAAGCACACGCCACATTGCCATTAAAGTGGTTGGAAATACGACTGCAACTGCATCGCCCTTACCTGAGCGGTACCCTTTCCTAAAACGTAAAGATTTTGCTTTGTTAGTAATAACATTTTTTTTACCAACAACATTGACTAGTTCTTCGACTAAGTCCATATTAACTTCTCCCCTCTATAACGTTTGTAAAAAACGTTTTAATCATTACGCTTTCAATGATACGCTTTTTTTGATATTTTGGTTAATAGGTAGATTGTAAAATTAATCCGACGCTGTTCGGACAAAAAAGACCAGCTTCCTTTAAAATGGTGTTTATCACAAACCCATTTTTAGGAGCCGATCTTTTGTCTAGTAGGTTCTGTTGCAAAGTTTTCCAAAAAATCTATTTTAGTGTAAAATTGAGAAAAAAGACAGAGAGGACAGAGTAATGAATCATTTTAAAGGCAAACAATTCAAAAAAGACGTCATTATTGTCGCTGTTGGTTACTACCTGCGTTACAATCTAAGCTATCGTGAAGTTCAGGAATTGTTATATGATCGTGGAATAAATGTTTGTCATACTACGATTTATCGTTGGGTGCAAGAGTACAGCAAAGTCCTCTATTATCTTTGGAAGAAGAAAAATAGACAATCCTTCTATTCATGGAAAATGGACGAAACCTATATCAAAATTAAGGGACGTTGGCATTATCTTTATCGTGCAATTGATGCGGACGGCTTAACCTTAGATATCTGGTTACGAAAGAAACGGGATACGCAAGCAGCCTATGCTTTCTTAAAACGACTCCATAAACAGTTTGGTGAGCCGAAAGCAATTGTGACCGATAAAGCACCTTCTCTTGGCTCCGCCTTTAGAAAGTTACAGAGTGTGGGTTTATATCCTAAGACAGAGCACCGAACTGTGAAGTATCTTAACAATTTAATAGAACAAGACCATCGACCTATTAAACGACGGAATAAATTTTATCAAAGTCTCCGTACAGCCTCTTCCACGATTAAGGGCATGGAGACCCTTCGAGGAATATATAAAAAGAACCGAAGAAATGGAACGCTCTTCGGCTTTGCGGTGTCTACTGAAATCAAGGTATTAATGGGAATACCAGCCTAAGATATTTGGAGTTCAGAGAGGGCGAGTTTGATTTTCAAACTTCGCAACAGAACCAAAATAAGCATAACTTTTAAAGTGCTCCATAACTGTTAGATTTCTTGTCTAACAATTATGGAGCACTTTAGGTTCCCTGTGCTTTTTTATTTGTTCAAAAACAGCAACCGTAATTTGTTTTTTCCCAGTACTATAGCTAACTTAAATGTACTTTTCATTAGCCAACGTTAAAATTCGTCTTATACTAAAATTTAATTGTTTAAATGTGATAATCAATGTGATATTATTATTATATGACAACAATGGTTGTTAACAACGTTTAAATTATTCGTATACTTATTCGTATACTATCAAAAATGGAGGAATAGGTATTGAAAACAAATCGCTATGTTGTTGCGTTTGCAGGTGTCATGTTTCATTTAATGATTGGTTCCGTTTATGCTTGGAGTGTTTTTACTAATCCAATTGCAAAACAAAATGGTTGGGCAGAATCCTCAGTCGCTCTTGCATTTAGTATCGCTATTTTCTTCTTGGGAATGTCAGCCGCCTTTATGGGCAAAGTCGTTGAAAAAATAGGCCCTAGACTAACGGGAACTATTGCTAGCTTTCTTTACGGAACTGGAACCATTATGACTGGTTGGGCTATCCATCAAAATTCAATTTGGCTATTATATCTCTCATATGGTGTCATAGGCGGCTTAGGACTGGGAGCAGGATACGTTACCCCTGTATCAACAATTATTAAATGGTTTCCAGACAAACGCGGTTTAGCAACGGGGTTAGCTATTATGGGATTTGGTTTTGCAGCAATGCTGACTGGTCCTGTTGCTCAACAGCTAATGGCTAGTGTTGGTCTTGAACAAACATTCTATCTCTTAGGAACATTTTATTTTGTTATTATGCTGCTCGCTGCACAGTTTATTGTTCGTCCAAATCTGGCACTATCAAGCACTACTGAAAATAGCATTTCTCAAAAAAAGGGAACACGTCTAACCCGAGGACCGGAGCTAACAGCTAACCAAGCCCTCAAAACTAAATCCTTCACTTTTCTTTGGATAATGTTATTTATCAATATTACATGCGGGATCGGCCTTGTCTCAGCTGCATCCCCCATGGCTCAAAGTATGACCGGCATGTCTGTCCAAACAGCCGCAATTATGGTTGGAATCATAGGCCTTTTCAATGGCTTTGGACGTTTGATATGGGCAACTTTGTCTGATTATATCGGGCGCCCTGCTACTTTCAGTACCATTTTTATTCTCGATATTGTAATGCTTTCAGCCATGCTCATCTTCAAATTACCGCTCCTATTTGTCATTGCATTATGCTTGTTGATGTCTTGTTATGGAGCAGGCTTTTCTGTCATCCCAGCCTACTTAGGTGATGTCTTTGGTACTAAAGAATTAGGAGCTGTTCATGGATATGTACTGACAGCATGGGCTGCTGCCGGAGTTGTTGGACCATTACTATTATCATTAACACATCAACTGTTCCACAATTATACTTTGACATTAGCTGCCTTTATTTTGATTGATCTATTGGCACTGCTAATCTCATTCTGGATACAACGAGATTTCATTAAAGCCAGCAAATTAATAAAAAGCAAATCATAAAAAACTACTTTAAAGCGCATTAAATTATTAAAAACTAAGACAAAATTGCATAAAAAAGAGTCTAAAACAGCATGAGCCGTAAAGTGCAAGACAAAATTGAATATTTTTAAACTGCTAAGGCATGTTCCCTGTATTCGCAGGGAGTCATGCCTTTTGTTTTCTGTGATATTCGTCGATTGTTAAACCAATCGACGTAATTCTTTGTGATTTCCTTGAATTCTCCAATAGGTTCTGTTGCAAAGTTTTCCAAAAAATCTATTTTAGTGTAAAATTGAGAAAAAAGACAGAGAGGACAGAGTAATGAATCATTTTAAAGGCAA
>NZ_JBFBBZ010000114.1:0-4785 GCF_040682935.1 Amycolatopsis sp. NPDC051061 | reverse complement strand
GTTGTTATAAGCGTTTTTATATACTGTTGTGGGGGGGGGAGGGCTGGGGCCCGGGCGGGCGACGGGGGGCTTTTTCCTAGGGGGGGTCGTTCCCGGCCCCCACCGGGAACGACCCGCCTTCCCCCTTACTCAGCCGGCCGCGCGCGTCACTACGGCGTCGCCGGAGCCCGTGCGGGCCCGCACCTTCAGCTTCACGCCACCCGAAGGGGCGTTGTCGGCCACGTCCAGCTCGCTGGACACCTTGCCGCCGCTGGAGGTCAGGTCGACCTCCGCCGCCGTGCCGCCGCGGATGCCGATGCGGACCTCGCCGGAGCCGGTGATCAGGTCGAGCGAGCCCGAGGCCGCGTCGGCCACCGACAGGTCGCCGCTGCCCGTGCGGGCCATCACCTCGCCCGACACCGCGCCCAGCCAGACGTCGCCGGTGCCCGTGGCCAGCGTCGCGGATCCCGCGATCGACGACGCCTCGACGTGGCCGCTGCCGCTGCGCAGCTGCAGCCCGCCGAGCGTCGGGCCCAGCTTGATGCCGCCGCTGCCCGTGCGGATCGTCGCCGAGCCGTCGGCGCGGTCGAGCTTGACCTCGCCGGAGCCGGTCAGCAGGTCGACGCGTCCGGCCGAGCCGGTCACCGTGACGTCCGCCGCGCCGGCCCGCACCTCGACGTGCGACCCCGCCGGGGCGCGCACGGTCACCGAGAGCGCGACGTTGCGCAGTTGCCACGCCTTCGGCGCCTGGACGACCAGGCGGTTGCCGAGCTTCTCGATCCGGCTCTGCCGCACCGCTTCGGCGGGGTCGGCCCCCGACGGATCTACGCCCAGCTGGTCGCCGAAGCGTTCGCCGACCCAGGACAGCAGGCTGTTGACCCCCGCGACCCACGGCTGCTGCTCGCCCCGGTCGTGCCGCAGCTCGACGCGGGCGCCGGAGTCGCCTTCGAGCACGACCTCGACGCGCCCGATCGTCACGCCGACGTCGAGCTCCAGCGGGACGTCGGTCTCGAACTCGTCGACCCGGACCAGCTCGCCGCCGGACTCCTCGGGAGTTTCCTCGGCCGGTGTCGTTTCTTCGTCGCTCATCTTCGATCCCCTCAGCCTTCGACCCAGCCGTGCAGGTGCGACCCGGGCCGCTGGCCCTTGCCGTGGTGCTTGGGGCCGCCGCCGAGCGCGCCGTGCCCCAGCGCCCCCTGGACGGCCTGGGAGACGAACGTGTTCAGCGAGACACCCTGTGCCTGCGCCGCGCGCTCCGCCTGGCCCTTGATCTGCTCGACCAGGCGCAGCGTGATGCGCGAGATGTCACCGCCGTCGATCGGTGGTGGCGGCGTGGCGTCACGTGGTGTCGCCCGCGGCGGCGCCTCTTCGGCGGCCCCGGAAACGACCACGCGGACGTCCCGGCCGTCCAGCCGCACGTCGACCACCTGGCCGGGTAAAGCGGCCGTGACCTCGGCGGCGAGGTCGGCGAGGGCGTTCATCAGCGTCAGGCGGACGGCGGGTTCGAGCGCGGAGGACAGCAGCGCGGCCGCCCGCCGGGTGTGCTCGTCCGCGGCGGCAGCCGTGTTCGCGAGGTCCTCGCGAAGGTTGGCGATGTACGGCGTCAGGTCCATGACACCACTATGACGTCATCGCTGGCGTCAGTCAAGGAAGCGGTGATGTCACGTGTCCCCCGGGAGTGGGGGCCCGCGCGCGGTTAGGCTGCCGGGGGAGCCTGCGGAAGGAAGTGCGGACGTGGCCGAAACCGTGTCACCGAGGGTGCAGCTGATCGCGAAGACGGAGTTCTTCCCACCCGCCGACGTCCCGTGGTCGACCGACGCGGACGGCGGCGAGGCGCTCGCGGAGTTCGCCGGCCGCGCCTGCTACCAGTCCTGGAAGAAGCCGAACCCCGCCACCGCGACCAACGCCGGCTACCTCGAGCACATCATCGACGTCGGCCACCTTTCCGTGCTGGAGCACGGTTCGGTGACCTTCTACATCACCGGCATCTCGCGCTCCCTGACCCACGAACTGATCCGGCACCGCCACTTCTCCTACTCGCAGCTCTCCCAGCGGTACGTGCCCGAGCGCGACGCCGAGATCGTCGAGCCGGACGTCATCGCGAACGATCCCGTGCTGCACGAGAAGTTCCTCGCCGCGGCCCAGGCGAGCGTCGACGCCTACACCGAGCTCCTGACCGGCCTCGAGGAGAAGTTCGCCGACGTCCCGAGCGCGACGCTGCGCCGGAAGCAGGCCCGCCAGGCCGCGCGGGCCGTGCTGCCGAACGCGACGGAGACGCGGATCGTCGTCACCGGGAACTACCGGGCCTGGCGCCACTTCGTCGCGATGCGCGCCACCGAGCACGCCGACGTCGAGATCCGCGAACTGGCCGTGGAGTGCCTGCGGCACCTGCAGAAGGCCGCGGCGAACGTGTTCGCCGACTTCACCATCTCGACGCTGCCGGACGGCACCGAGATCGCTACGAGCCCGAAGGTGTTCGAAGGCTGATGAAGCGTCTTGCGATCGACGTCCGCCCCGGTGAGTACGCCGTCGTGCGGCTGCCCGCCGACGCGCCGGTGCCCGCCGAGCTCCTCGCCCCCGGCGAGCCCGCGTTCGTCTCGGTGACCCGGACGCCCGAAGAACTGTCCGTGATCTGCCCGGCCGGGCGGGAACCGTCCGGCGGCACGGCGTCCGAGGACGGCTGGCGGCTGCTCTCGGTCCGCGGGCCGCTGGAGTTCACGCTCACCGGCATCATCGCCGCGCTGGCCTCGGAGCTGGCCGCGGCCGGGGTCGCGCTGTTCTCGATGTCCACTTTCGACACCGACCACATCCTGGTCCGCGCCACCGACCTCGGGCACGCGGTGAAGGCGCTGCGCGAGTCCGGCCACGAGGTCGCCCACCCCTGACGCTTCGGTGGGTGATTCACGGGTACTCCCAGCACGAGGGTGGGAGCCATCACCCTTGAAATCGAAAGTTCGGCACGCCTAAACTTCGATTTGGGATCCCCGACACCGGTTGAGAGGCAGGCGCCATGGCGGTCACCGAGGCTGTCCGGCCGAGACTCGCGTCGCGCCTGCGCACCGGGTCGGCCCTGCTGGGCCCGGCGTTCGTCGCCGCGATCGCCTACGTCGACCCGGGGAACGTCGCGTCCAACATCAGCGCCGGCGCCCGCTACGGCTACCTGCTGGTCTGGGTGATCGTCGCGGCGAACCTGATGGCCGTGCTCGTGCAGTACCTCTCGGCGAAGCTCGGCCTGGTCAGCGGGATGTCGCTGCCGGAGGCCCTGCGCGCCCGGCTGTCGCGGCCCGCGCGGCTGGCCTACTGGCTGCAGGCCGAGGTCGTCGCCATCGCCACCGACCTCGCCGAGGTCGTCGGCGGTGCCATCGCGCTCTACTTGCTCTTCGACCTGCCGCTGGTCATCGGCGGCCTGATCACCGGCGCGGTCTCGCTGACGCTGCTGGCGGTCCAGGACCGCGGCGGTCAGCGGACGTTCGAACGCGTCGTCACCGGCCTGCTGCTGGTCATCGCGGTCGGCTTCCTGGCCAGCCTGTTCGTCGAGCCGCCGTCGGCAGCCGGCACGCTCGGCGGGCTGGTGCCGAAGTTCGACGGTTCCGGCAGCGTCCTGATCGCCGCCGCGATGCTGGGCGCGACGGTCATGCCGCACGCCGTCTACCTGCACTCCGGCCTGGTCCGCGACCGCCACGGCCTCCCGGACGTCACCACCCGCCGCCGGCTGCTGCGCGCCACCCGCGCCGACGTCGGCCTGGCGATGCTGCTGGCCGGCGCGGTCAACCTCGGCATGCTGCTGCTCGCCGCGACGAACCTGCAGGGCCAGGCGGGTGTCGACAGCATCGAGGGCGCGCACGCCGCGGTCGCGGTGGCCCTCGGCCCGGGTATCGCGCTGATGTTCGCGATCGGCCTGCTGGCGTCGGGCCTGGCGTCGACGTCGGTGGGCGCGTACGCGGGCGCGATGATCATGCAAGGGTTGCTGCACAAGCGGATCCCGCTGGTCCTGCGGCGGCTGGTGACGCTCACCCCGGCCATCGTGGTGCTCGCCCTCGGCGCCGACCCGAGTGCCGCGCTGGTCGTCTCGCAGGTGGTCCTGTCGTTCGGGATCCCGTTCGCACTGGTGCCGCTGATCCGGCTGACGGCCGACCGTGATCTGATGGGGGCGGACGCCAACCGCAGGCTGACGACCATCGCGGCAGCACTGATCGCGGTGGTGATCATCGCGCTCAACCTGGTGCTGGTCTATCTCACCATCACCGGCTGAGCCCACGAGCAGGGAGTCCGCCGCCATGGCCTGGAGCTTCGCCCTCAACGCCGAATGCGGTGGGCGGGAGACCCACGCCCGGGACCTCGCGCGCCACTTCGAAGGCTTCCCGTCCCGCGTCTTCTCCGACGGCGGCGGCGGCTGGTGGTGCGGAGTCGCGCCCGAGGACCTCGGCGAGAAGCGGATCGAATCCGCCGAAGACGCGACGGCGACGACCGCCGCCGGGCGCCGGCTCTACTGGCTGCTCCGCACGGCGCCGCCGGTGTACCGCTACGCGCTGGCGGGGGTCGAGACCGGGGCGGCGTTCCGCAAGTACGACGAGCTGATGGCCGAAAAGGACCTGACGCGCTTTCCCGGTCTCGTGGTCAGCGAAGACATCTGGACCGCGACCGGGAAGCGCGCCGCGTTCAGCGACTTCGCCCCGGGCTACCGGTGGATCCCGTACCACGGCGAGGCGTACGGCCCGCGCCGCTGAGTCACGGCCCGCCGCGGTGGTCGCGAATGACTCATTCGGGGCGTCGGAGGCCGCGAATGAGTGAATAGCGCAGCGCGGG
>NZ_JBFBBZ010000113.1:0-5065 GCF_040682935.1 Amycolatopsis sp. NPDC051061 | reverse complement strand
TGTGGGAGAGTAGGACACCGCCGAACTTATTTTGGGGAAGGGTCTGGGCCCGGTTGAGACGCGAGTCTCCCGGCCCGGGCCCTTTTTCATGCCCGCATCCACTCTGCCCGACCCTCCAGGCACGCGAGCCGACCGCCTGGGTACGCGTGTCGACCCTCCCATCACGCGAGTCGACTCCTCCATCACGTGTCTCGACCCTTCCCGCACACCGCGCCGACGTGACTCGGGCCGGAACTCGCGTGACTGGGCGGGCATCTCGCGTGATTGAGAGGGCATCACGCGTGATTGAAGAGTCGACTCGCGTGCCTGGAGGGTCGACTCGCGTGCCTGGAGGGTCGGAGCACGAAGAAGGGGCCAGGAGCGCAGCTCCTGGCCCCCGTGGGAGGCAAGATCAAGGGTTACTTCAGGGCCGAGCCGGCCTGCCAGTCGGCCCAGGACTTGGACCAGTCGCCGTACAGGTCCCACACCGGGAGCTGCGGGCCCCCGGAGTTCGTGATCTCCACGACGTCGCCGAGGCCCATGTTCTGGAAGAACCACTGGGCGTTCGCGCCGTTCAGGTTGATGCACCCGTGGGACACGTTCGAACTTCCCTGCTGCCCCACGCTGTTCGGGTTCTCGTGGACGAACTCGCCGTCGTTGGAAATGCGCTCCGACCATTTCTCGACGGAGCGGTACGCCTTCGGGTCCGGCGGGCAGACGCCGTACGTGCACGAGTCCATCGTGTAGTTCGCCTGCTTGTCCGAAATGACGTGCGCGCCAAGGTGGGTCGGGGTCGCGTCCTTGCCCATCGAGATCGGCATGGACTTCACCATGGCGCCGTTGTGGAAGACCTGCATCTGCTCGGTGTTCCCGTCCGCCTTCGCGATCCAGGAATCGTGCACCTTGTACGTCTCCGTGCGGTCCTCCGCGCCGAAGACGCCGTTGCCGAAATCGACGCCGTAGATCTTGGCCGACACCTTGAGCGTCGTGCCGGCCTTCCAGTACTCCTTCGGCCGGTAGTGGACGTTCGAGTCGTCGATCCAGTACCAGCTGCCCTCCTGCTTCGGCGTCGACTCCACCGTCAGGGCCTTCTCCACCGCCGCCTTGTTCTTCACGGCGATCTTCCCGAAGCTGAACACGATCGGCTGCCCGACGCCGACGCCCGAGCTCGCCACCGCGGACGGCGCCGGGATCAGGTTGGCGTTCGCCTGCTTCTTCGGCGCGATCGTGCTGATCTGGTTGTCCTGCTCGACCGGCTTCCCGTCGGCGCCCTGGGCGTGCGCGACGATCTTGTACGTCGCCCCGTAGCCGAGCGGCTCGGTCGACGTCCAGCTGGCTCCGTCGGCCGCGAGCTTGCCGCCGACCTTGGTCCCCTTCGCGGTGTTGGTCACCGTGACGTCGAGGAGCTTCCCGTTGGCGGCCTTGACGACGACGGGCGTCGCCGGGCTCACCCCCGTGCCGCCCGCTGGTTCGAACGACACGGCGACCGGGGTCGCCGACGCCGACGCGGAACCGGACAGGGGCGCCCCGCCGCCGGGTGAGCCGCCGTCGTCACCGGACGAGCAGGCGGAAACCAGCAGTGCTCCGGCGAGGATTCCGGCCACCGAAAGTAAAATCTTCTTGGGGGGCATATTGTCTCTTTTTGGGGAATTGGGGTCGGCGGGCATTCGTCATCAAAACCTACGCGATAGCGATGACGTTCTTCCGGGCGGATCGGTGCATCGGCGTGACGCGGATCACGTGACGACGAGGCCCGGAGCCCCGTAAAGTCCCGGCCCGCTCACCGAGATCCCGTCGAGGAACTCCCGCGCGGCCGAGTACGCCTCTTCCGCCAGTGCTTCGGTGTGCCCGAAATCGAGCGGGTTCACACGTACCGGCGCCGGCCCCGGCAGGTACACCACCGGCACGTGCGCGGCCGCCACCGGCGCTTCCAGCACGGCCTGGTTCCGCATGGAGATCATCGCGGTGAACATCATCACCTCGGCGAACGTCCGCGGCGCCTCCGGCAGTTTCCCCGGGAACGCGCAGTCGAGCACCACCAACGACTTCGCGCCCATCGCCAGCGCCTGCCGCATCGGCACGTTCGCGACGAGCCCGCCGTCGTAGAGCAGCCGTCCTTCGTGCTCCACCGGCGGGAAGATCCCCGGGATCGCGCAGCTGGCCAGCAACGGCTCGAGCAGCCGTCCGGACCGGATCAGCAGCGGCTCGGCCGTGTCGACCTGGGTCGTGACGACGCCGAGCGGCAGCGCCAGGTCCTCGAAGCGGGTCTCGGCGCCGAGGTGGTCGGCGATGATCGTCGTCAAGCCGCTGTTGGGGAACAGGTGCGTCTTGCTCTGCGTCAGCATCCGGACGCGGCTCAGCACGCCGCCGGGGAACGCCTCGGCGCGCGTCATGTGCGCCCAGATCCCGTGCAGGCGCGCCAAAACGTCGTCGCCGGGCAGCGCCAGCACCGCCGCGTTGAGCGAACCGACCGACGTGCCCGCCACCAGGTCCGGCGTCACGCCGGCCTCGGTGAGCGCGCGCAGCATGCCGACCTGCATCGCGCCGAGGCTGCCGCCCCCGCCGAGGACGAACCCGATCGGCCGGGGAAGATCCGCGAGACTCATACCGCCGAATGTAGTAAGCCCGACTTTCGCAGGTCGTGCCGCCCGGGAAGACGGCGTTAGCCTGCTGGGCGTGGCCGAGCTGGAGCTGCGGCATCTCAGGGCCGTCCGCGCCGTCGCGGACGGCGGCAGCGTGAGCCGTGCCGCGACCGTCCTCGGCGTCAGCCAGCCCGCGCTCACCGCGCAGCTCAAGCGGATCGAGCGGATCCTCGGCGGCGACCTGTTCGTCCGCGGCCCCAGCGGCGTGCGCCCGACCGAGCTCGGCCGGTTCGTGCTCGCCCGCGCCGACGCGCTCCTGTCCGACATGCAGGCCCTCGTCGCCTCCGCCCGGCGCCACGGCGAAGACGGGCCGGAGACCCTGCGCATCGGGTACGTACCGCTGCTCATCATCGGCCGGTTCATCGAGGAGCTGGGTGAGCCGGACGTCGACGTCCAGACCTACGCCGAACCGGCGTCGCTCACCTTGCTGAAGCTGCTTTCGACCGGCCGCGTCGACGTCGCGCTGCTCGAACGGTTCGACGGCACCGAGGCGCACCACTTCGCCGGCTTGACCGTCCGGACGCTCGCCACCGAGCCGATCTTCGTCGGCATCGCCCAGGGGCACCCGGCGATCCGCGACGGCGTCGTCGACCTCGCCGACCTGGCCGGCTGCGCCTGGATCCTCCCGCCACCGCACGAAAACTGCGTGCGCGTCCGGTTCCTGCAGGCTTGCGCGGCCGCCGGGTTCAGCCCGCGCGTCCGGCACTTCACGTCGGAGGCGGGCACCGCGGGGACGCTCATCGCGCAAGGCGCGGTCTGCCTCGCGCAGGCCGCTTCGGCGCCGCCGCCGGGCCTCGTCGCGCTGCCGCTCGCGGGCGACCCCCTGTGGACGACGTTGCTGTTCGCGACCCGCGAGGAAGACGCCCGCACGTCGACGACCGACCGGGTGTTCCGGTGCGCGGAAGTCGCTTACGCGGCGTCGCGACAGCGGAATCCGCATTTCGCGCGCTGGTGCCGCGAGTATTCGGAAAGCGCGTCGGCCCGATAGGCGGCATAACGCCGGTGTTATCCCCGCTGGGATTACTGCCCGGCGCGGCAACGGGAGAAGCTCACGAAGTCCCCACCTGTTGCCGACAAGGAGCAACGAATGCACCTCAGACGAGCAATGGCGCTCGGCGCGTTGTGCGCGGCCCTCACCGGTCTGCTCTCCCCGCCCGCGAGCGCGACGACCGAAGCGACCACGCTGTCGATCAGTCAGCTGGTCCAGGAACAGAACCAGTGGTGCTGGGCCGCGAGTGGCCTGACCATCGCCCGGTTCCTCGGCTACGGAACGAACGTCAGCCAGAACACCTTCTGCGACTACTCGCGCGGCTACCCGGCCGGTTCGCAGTGTCCCAACCAGGCCGGCGAGCTGACGTACGTCCAGCGCGGGTACCAGGCGCTCGGCCTGCGGCCCGGCACGGTGACCGGCGCGCTCAGCCTGGCTTCGGTGCAGACCGAGATCGGTGCGCGGCGCCCGGTCGAGACGGGCATCTACTGGACCGCCGGCGGCGGGCACGCGCAGGTGATCTACGGCTACGACGCGAGCGGGCTCGTCTACTACGGCGACCCGTGGCCGAGCAGCCAGCGCTACAGCGCGATGGCGCACTCGAGCTACGTCCGCAACGGGCAGTTCCAGTGGGCGCAGTCCCTCTACCGGATCGGGGCGTGACCATGAACTTCTTCCGTGGACTCGCGGTCCTGGTCGCGGGTACGGCCCTGGTGGTCGGTTTCGGTGGCACGGCCTCGGCTTCGCCGCCTTCGTCCGACGAGGTCGCCGCCGCGGTCAAAGCGGCGGACCCGCAGCTTTCGGCGTTCTTCGGCCAGCTCGACCGGCGGGCGGGCGTCGCCCGCGCCGATGTCGCGCAGGCGCCCGAAGCGGCCGGCGCGCCTCAGCGGGTGTATTCGCTGGACCCGGCTTTCGTCGCCGGGACGCCGGGTGCCGCGCCGGCGTCGTTCGCGTTCTACGCCGTGCGTGCTTCGGCGTCGACGGGTCGTCAGGCGACCGTGTGGGTGACGCCGGAAGCGACCGGCTGGGCCGCGACCAACTTCACGACGGGCACCGAGGAACTGACGTACCCGGCGCAGGCCGGTAGCGACCTCGTGTTCACCGAACCGCAGGTCAACGCGTGGTACCGGGTGCGCGACGGTCGCGTGCTGGCGCTCAACGACCCGGCTCGCCAACGGGTCGGCGCCGGCGTGACGGTGGCGGCGTACCAGCAGCTGGTGCACCGGCTGTACGGCGACAAGCTGCCCGGCTCGGCTTACCGGGCGGAGGGCAAGCTCGGCGGGTACGACCTCGCTCTGACGCCGGCTCCGGCCGTGGCGCCGGGCACCGGATCCTGGCCGTTCGTCGCCGGTGGGGCGCTGCTCGCGCTCGGCTTGGCCGGCTGGGCCACCGGCAAGGCGGTGCGCGCCCGCCGCTGACGCCGGGAGGGTGCGGCTCGGGTTCGCCCGGGCCGCAC
>NZ_JBFBBZ010000112.1:0-5368 GCF_040682935.1 Amycolatopsis sp. NPDC051061 | reverse complement strand
GCGCAGACGCCACCAATATCGCGCCCAGCAAGGCCACTACCAGCGACAATCGGCCCACGAACCATGACCATCACGAACTACGACTGGAGTACTAGTCGGCCTGCTACTCAACGGCCGCTTCCGCGCCGCTGCGGAAGCCGCAGAACTGAGCTACTGGCCTCCTGCCGACCCCTTGCGGGACGAGTGGTGGAAGATCCGCAATCCGCGAAGAGATGGCCGACCCGCAACTTAGGTGCTTTCGCTGCGCAGTAGTCGAATCTATCCGCAGACTCTTAACGCTTTCCTTATTTGCCGCAGCAACTTTGCGCGACGCGGTTGCGAAATAAGTTTATGTGGCAGCACATCGAGCATTTCATGTAGGGAGCCCTCCTCTTCGCCGGTTGCAAAAACTATCTGAGATCCTCGAGCGCCATCTGTAGCTGCTCGCCCAACTAAATCGGCGAAGCTTAGTCGAGTCGAGGATCAATGGGCGGGAGCGAGACCGGATAGGTCGTCCTTGAGTTCATTAACCGCCCGCTGCGGCATCATTAACCGCCCGCTGCGGCAGACGGCTCGCACCGGTCAGCTCGGCCCTTGGATCGCCCGATGTGACGCGGCGGGCCTTGGACTTGAATCCGGCGCTGAGAACCGGTACGTGACGGCTGTGACGGGCTCGAAGAGCCCGTCACAGCCGTCACGAATAACAACTGGCAGGTCAACCGCCTGGGTGGCTGTCGTAGCGAGTGTGACAGAGCTGGCTGGCGGCAGTGGCGAGGTCCGTGAGGTGCACCGTCACGATGACGCTGACCTGTCGTGTGGATGGCAAGAGTTACAACGGTTCGCGGTAAACTACTTTGCTTGGTTATTAGGTCGTCGGCGGGGCAATTTATCGCCGCTAAGAAGAGAATCTATTGATGCTAAGATCGAGGCGGGTAGCGAGCTGCTGAAGGATTGGGCTATCCCTTGCAAGTACTCGCGGGTATCCAGGTCGGCCATGCCCAGGTGTCTTAACCACGAGCGATTAGATGCTTCGAGTAGTTTAACGAGCTCTGCAATAGCAAAATGTAACTCATAAGGGTTTGCTAACTTCATAGTCCATGCGACGATTCCTTGAACGCCCCCGGCGGGTTCTTGAATGCTCCCATCCGGTCGAGATTGCACCTCTGATCTAGCTAAATCTTCAGCTCTGCCGTAGCGAAGCAGGGCTATCGTACTGGCTGCCCCGAGGGAAGTAACCAAGGATGGCCCATCAATTTCAGAGAACCCACGAATGACCTGATGAACCCAGTCAAGGCGGCCGTCGCGCTCGGACCGATTAAGTAGCCTGAGAATTGTCGGGTAACGACGACTTGCTATTGCCCAGATCGGCGCCGCGGTTCCGAGTAGCGAGCTTTTGTGTTTCTCAAGTCCTGTGTCATCCAGGAGGTCGGAGGCGATAAGTTCGTACCCGACCTCTGGAGGGAAGGATTTAATTTCTGTTTTGGCTAGTCGCACAGCCGCGGCAGTGACCGCCTTTGAGAAGTGATTTATTCCTGAGTCGACGTATGGTCTAAATTGACATCTCTCGTAATCGTAAAATCTCGCGATAGCTTCGGCGGCAACGAGCGTGCGTTCTAACACGACCATATCGTATTCATCTTCGGAAAGGTCAAAGCTGTGGAATACCGGATAAGAGCAGATAAGATCCATTGCAAGTTCCGTATTTTCGCCAAGCAGGATCCTCTGATCTAACTCTTCCGATCGGTCGCGACTTATGCGACCATCAAGAACTCGTAGACGGTATGAGCTGGCTGTTTGATCATGCGGCCCATCTTGGATCGGCGCCGCTTTCGGGTAGCCGTTTGAGTAGTGTGCTCGGAGGTCTCGCCTGGCGCTAATTTCGACATTGAACGCAGTATTCAAGAATGCTGGCATTTCGGCCAAGGTATTGAGATTAGGGGGGTCTAATGGTTTAACATCTTGCAGTGCCCAGCCGGTAAGCGTTGCTAATAGGTCGTCGCCAACCGAGGTTGCCAGGTCGTAGAGTCCAGAGAGCTGATCCTGTGACGCCGTCGAGCCGAAAATGACTCGAGACGACAAGGTTATCCCACTGCTGTCCACATGGCTGGAAATAATCGCACTTATCCCCATAAGTGCATCTTGCCCGAGACCGGCGCGCCAAAGGTCGATGATGTTGGCCCAGGGTTTTGGAAAGTTGTCCGAAGAAAGGCGATTCAGGTCAACAGAGAAGGGGCTGCCAATGGTGCATCGTAGTAAGACGAGGTTCAGTGTATATGTTGCTAAATTAGCTAAGACCGATCCCCGCGGAAAAGGAGTTTCTTCGCCTCCGAGAAGCATTTCAGGAAGGTTGCTGCTCGATAGTATGCGTCTCGCTTGCGAATAGAATATGGTTTCCAGATCAATCGTAAATTCGTCTAGAGTTCGCCCAATATATCGTAGACGATGAACAATCCATTCACGGATCATGCTAAGGACAACGGGGCGACCGAAAAGTGGTGTTGCCATTAGGGTGGCGAACCAGCTGTTGGGTAGGCCATCTTTGTTCTCTAGTCGTTGGTGTAAAACGGTTGCAAGGGATGGCTCACTTCTCAGATGCCTGATCACCTCCGTCTCGCCGATCACGGTGGAAACTATCCATTCGGCAGCAAGAAACTCACCGAATGTGTTGTGGAGAAATTCAAATGCCGACAGGACCGAATCTTTCGCCCGTGGCTCGGTCAAAATCTTTGAGCGTGACTCGTGAACGAAAAAGAAGCTTCCAAGCAGTAGTTCGGCTTGGCCGAGCTGAACGCCGGATGTCGGTTTTACGGACTTGAGTAGATCGAAGTACTTGAGGTCATTGTCTAGCGCCGACTTCGTAATATTAAGAGACCGCCGGTTTAGCATACCGATAGCGGCCACGCCCAGTCGTTTGAGGTCGGCGCTGACTACTAAATCGCGTTCGGCTTCCGGTAATGCGCGGAATTCAGCACCGTCGTCACCCTTCATTCGCTCTCGGAGAATGAACCTATTGAGTAAGCTGTAATAAAGTACTGTCTGGTCGATCGCCCCACTTTTTGATAATCTGTTGGATTCAGAGTCGTAAAGCGCTAGCATCAGTAGCAAGAGTGGCTGACTTGCCAGGCTCAAAAGGTTTTCATCTGCAGGCAGACTGAAGGGGCTTACGTCGCGCGATAGAAAGTACGGAGAGTTTACTCTATTCCAAATGCTTGTCCAGAGTCGCATTCGTTTGTCATCAAATTCTTCAAGGCGAATTATGGTGGCACCGAACGGAATCTCCGCCTTGTCGATTAACGTCACTCGACTGGTGACAATAATTCGAACTGGCCTTCCTTGGACTCGTTCACGGCGCTGAAAATTCGCAACGCTCATAAGATACGTGCTGAAGACTTTACCGCTAGCTTGAAGCAACTCATCATAACCGTCAAGGATAACAAGAGGTGGACGTCCTGAGCAGTGGCCTACAAGTTCGGCCCAATTGGCTTCTCGTCCAGTTTCGGCACGGATCTGTTCCTCAATTTGTGTCTGAATATCCGAATCGGGGTTGATGTCACGTAATTCAACGCGGATCGGGTTATATTCAGGCGACGCGAGCCTTGCTGCAAGCATTTCGGTCAAGAGGGATTTTCCTGATCCGGGTTGGCCGAGTATTATAAGCGGTGATTCGATGCTATACGGACTTGATAGGTTATTAAGTATGTAACGACCAATGTCTTCAACTACTTCATTTTGTTGCCAAAGGGATTCATTTTCGAGTTGGCCGACTTCTTTGCGATAGCGGATTGCGCGAAAAGCTTGAGGTACAAATATCTCAGACTTACGTGGATATTTTAGGTCGACTCCGTCAATGCTGGAGTACGTATCATCAATTACCGGGAGTTCGACCTCGGACTTATATGACGTACTGAGACCGTCCAGGATTCCATCAAGGTTGCTCGAAGAAATGTGGACTACTTCTGTCAATGCATCTTCGATACTTTTAAGGCCGACGTCGATTGTTGCATTGCGTTCTTGCTGCTTAAGTGCAAGTTCAAGTGCAATCTTCGTGTCGGTGGCTAACGCGTCGAAGCGCTGCCTGGTTACGGTGTGTTCATGTAGGTTTGCCCAAATCTCGAATTCGCTAAACTTTGTGCAAAGAGCCAAGTATTGGCCTTTGTACATATTTCGTGCGACTTTTGGCAGTTCGCGGATCGATGCAGCCACTTTCTCCTTGGCGGTCTCGTCTATATCCTCCCAATAGGATAATTGTTGAATTAGCTTACTAAATTCTTTCGCCATTGAACCGTAAAGACGTTCGAGAATATCACCATTCTGCTCGAGTGTGTCAGTTGGGTGGGGAAGTGCGATATTCCAATCGGAGAGTGAGAAAAGTTCGGCCGGCTCTTTGTTGCTCGCTTGCGGGGCGATCTCGCGAGCTGCTTTGTAGGTCAGGGTGAGCGTATCGCTAGGTAGTAACCCTAGTTGCTTCCTTAGTCCTGGAAGAAAATTATCGATAGCTTCAAAGAAAGCGGTAAAGCAGATTGTGCAGTATGCACTGGAGAGTAATTCGTGGCGCGTTAAGTCTGAATTTATGCTCGATCTTGCGAGCTTTCTAACTATAAGATTCCCGGCCTTCAGTATCTCGTTTTTTGCTCCTATGAAGGCCAGTACGGGCGCCGGGTTGATTCCTAGTATTAGTGGTGATAGTACGATGAGTGCCCCAGATAAAGCATCGACAGCGGCGCTTACTTCTTTTCCTGGGTATCTGGACTTCAACATCTTGGCGACGTTTGAGAACGTGAGTTCGGTCGAGTTGGCGCTCAAGATTTGACCTCTCAAATGCATTCAGTGGGTGTCTTTGGTGGCGGGCAGCTGTCGCTGCTGTGATGATCCATGGCAACTAGCTCGCCTCCGGGCGGCCACTTGTTACGCATAATCCGTCATCGTTGCCATTTCGAGACCTTGCTCCACCGTCCTGTTGCGAGGGCGCGCTGTAATTGGAGGGACAGGCTACGCACATTGTCGCGAGCACAGACGCCTGATCATCGACTTTCGCGATGACGTCAAGATGTAGCCGTGTAGATAGTGAGCAAGATCGTCCTCGGACACTCAATTATCCCATAGAGACGCGCATCGCGGCCAGTCAGAGTAACAGCAGCTGGCCACCGACGGTCTCGTCTATCGTGGCAAGCGCGTATGGTGGACCGCATGCCTTGACTTCTCGAGACGCTGGGCCAGCGCGAAGGCTTCGCCGGGTCCGAAGGCCTCGTAGAGCGAGGCGATGCCGTGGGTATTGAGGTTGTCCATCACCAGTACTGAGGTTCACCCCGGGTAGTGGACACCGAGTTAGCAGGACCAGTCGTCCTGTTGAAAGGATGTCCTCATGCCTGCTCGCAAGCGCCGGTCGTAC
>NZ_JBFBBZ010000111.1:0-5818 GCF_040682935.1 Amycolatopsis sp. NPDC051061 | reverse complement strand
ACTCTTCTTTACTAAGGGTCATCGAATCCAGTATATGAGTTAAATAAGGGATCGTTTTCTTATCGCCTTGATATTCATTCATTGCAGACTGTAAAAAGTCGAAGGATAATCCAAATTCTTCGGCTTCTTTTTGAAGTTGTCTTTGAATTTCATTTTGAATCGAAGTCTCTTTTAATTGAGCCACATCGATCTCTTCAGTAGTATTGACGAGTTGATCTTTCAAGGTGTGATACATCTTTTGGATTTGAGGATCCTTTTGTTGGATTTCTTTTTCAAATTTTTCAACGGCCCCTGCTTCGTTTAATTGAATCGCTTTCAAAAGTTGATTAATATAAAAACTATCCACGATGTCTTTATGTGTCGCATTGAGCTGCGAAGAAAAAGCAATCTCTTGTAAAAGCTTCTCGAAGTCTTCCTCAGGATGCTCCTCATCCTCGATCATTTCTTTAATCTTTGTTTTAACATTTTCCGTTTTACCTTGATATTGTGGCATCTGCTCCACTACTTCTGAAAATGCTTCAAAGTCCTCTTCGTATTGATCATAGCTTCGGAGCGCTTTATAACTCTTTTCTAGCTTTTGATAAGCACTCACTTGCGCAATCATCGTTTTAAGATCATTGGGTTTATCCGATAGGTCGGCTTCGCTTTGTTTATAAAGTGTTGAACATTCGATAAATTCTTTTTTGACTTCTTCATATTCTCTTGGAATCAGTTGATCAAAGTTTTGATTTTCATTTGAGAATAGACGAAACGTGTTTTGCACATTTTCTTTCATGGTGAAGGGCTTTCTAAAAGAGACAATCAACCCAGAATCTTTTCCTGTATAAATACGATTCGTTCTTGAGAACGCTTGAAGGAGCTTTTGATAGTTCATTTCTCGATCAATATATAAGGTTTGAATCGTTGGAGAATCAAAGCCTGTCAATAAACGATCGACAACAATGACAAAATCTAGCCACTGACCATCCGATTGATATTGCTTTTCCTTACGGGCCAACCGTTTATTAATATTTTGATTGTAGAGTTTCTCATCTTGATAAGGAGAAGCATCAAACTGTTTCGCATACTCTTTCATGATCTCTACTAATTCATCGTCTTGTTCATTTTTTTCTAATTGATCCGGATTGGTTGAGAAGGTAATAGCTACTCTTGGGAAATCTTTATCAATCAGTTGATGACGTTCATCAAATTGTCGCCCATTCAAGAGTGTCCCATTATCTTTCATTTCCTTTAAAATCCGGTAAATATGTTTGGCTTGGGCAATCGAGTGAGTGGTAAGAATGGCTGACATCGTAGGAAAACCATTCTGTACCTTGAACTTTTTGACCACACTTCTCCGATTAAAGATTTTTTGTAACATGGTACGAATATGTTCATCTGTTTCATAAAGTTCCGTAGGCAACAATTTTTCTTGTTGTAAGACATCGTCTGGTAACTTTCCTTTATTGAGTTGGGTGACAATTACCTCTTGATCCTCTTCTGAAATCAGTGAATGATACTCGACTTGAAAGCCTAAAACAGCGCCATCATCCATAGCGTTTTTGGTTGTATAGGAGTGAAGGAGTGGCCCGTATTGCTGGCTCGTCGTTCTGGCAAAGGTTCCATTTTCTTGCTTTTTATTTTGTTCAAAAATAGGCGTCCCCGTTAATCCAAACCAGGTTGAATTGGGTAATATTTTCTTAATTCGCTTCATTTCCTCATCACTAACCGCACGATGAGCCTCATCAACAATAAAAACAATATGTTCTTGCCGTAGCTTCTCAAATTGATTCGAGCCTTTTTCTTCACTCTCTTGTTGGGCACTTCGCATAGCCGCAGAGAGTTTTTGAATCGTGGTCACTAAAATCGTATTATTATTTTTTGATGAAAGGAGGTTTCGAGCCAACTGTTTTTGATTTTTGATCCCAACAATCAAAGTATTGGCTACCGAATTTCCGGTCGTTTGTCCGGTATGATATTCCGAGGCAAACTTCGTAAACTCATCCTGCGTTTGAGCATCTAAGTCTGTTCTATCAACAACCATGACCGTACGATCGACACCGATCGCATTTTGTGCTAATAATTTCGTTGCGACAAAACTGGTAATGGTCTTTCCTGAACCTGTCGCATGCCAAATAAATCCTCCTTCATGCTGTGCAGCTTTTTGACGAATCTTACGAATAGCATGAATTTGGTAAGGTCTTAAAGCCATGAGGAATTTTTGATTTTTTTGATCATCGACGAGAATGGTATATTGGCTAATCAATTCATGGGCATCGGGTATCCGCAAAACTGTACGAGTAAAATCAAACAAATCGGAAACCGTTTGATTGTCTTCAGTCCGCCAATTAAATAAAAACTTCTTCATCCGAGCATAGGCTTCAGCGGTATCTTCACTAGGTCTTGCAAAGTATCGGGTATCAACTTTATTGGAAATCACCATGATTTGAGTGGTTGCGTAAATCCCTTTAAAAAATCCATCTTCTGCATAACGCTGAATTTGATAATAAGCTTGCATAAAACCGTCTTTAGCGGACTCTTTTTTGAGCTCAATATGAATGATTGGGAGCCCATTAATCAGCAAGCTCACATCTCTACGATCTACTCTAGAGGAATCTGGGACCACTTGGTGAACCACCTCATAAGAAGAAGTTCCTCCTGAGATATCCTTATTTCTAAAGGCTTCTAAAGTCACTTTTTTCCCATTTTCTCGCTCTAATAAAACTTGAGCCACCCCGTTTTCTCCTCTAAGCCATTGAGAAGCTAAAAAAGGCGTTCCGGTCAAACGTGAAAACTCGACTTTGACTTGCTTAAATTCTTTGTCCGTTAATAGTTGCTCTTCCAATACTGCTAAATTTATTCGGTTCAAATGGCCTCTAAAGTTTTGCCAAAGTGCTTCTTCCGACTTCAAGTCCGGACGATAAGTCCACTGATTTTCTTTCTCACTTAAGATCTGTATGAACTGGTTTTCAATCATTTGTTCCGAATGACTCATTTGATCCCCCTCATTTCCATAGTTTCCACCATTTTTTAGATTCTGTTTTTACCGGCTCTTTTTCTTTTGCCTTGTTTCGTTCTTTTTCTGATAACCTCAATTGAGCTTTCAATTCATTGATTTCTTCCTGCGCCTCACCCCTTATCGACGAGCCATCTTTCATATCCTCCTGAGGCATTTTAAGAGCTTTCAATTCATTGATTTCTGATTTATACTCTTCTAGTACTTTTTTATCCTGTAAGGCTAGACGTTGTTGCTGGTCTAATAGCTTATGAAGATCTTTTTTTTCTGATTGGAGTTCGGACACTAGATTCCTTAAAAATAAAATCTCTTCATTCCCCTCTGGATTGTCATCAACTGAATTATCCACGTTGTCGTCAACAAAAACTTTTTGTTGACGTTTTTTAGTTGACGTTTTGTTAAAAAAAGCATTCTTAATAACTTTTTGACCATCAACGTCAACGTAAACGGTATTTCCTTTTTTTGACGTAAATTGACGTAAATCTATTGACGATTCTTTTTTTATTTTTTGCCATACAGCTTGCTTTGAAACACCTATTTCATCCGCAAGCTCTTTGATTGTCTTTAACTTTTCACTCATCATAAGTCCTGCCTTTTAACCGTGGGTAGGTATTGCTCGATTGCTTTTTTGAGATACTTAGTGATATTTTTCTTTGAGTAGTCTTCTCGCTTGGCTCTCACATAAGACAAGTGGTCTTTGACCCCATTCAAACCTCGTAAGTCTTTCAGTTCGTCATAGAGAGGGTACACGTGTGCTTGTAAGCCTGAAAGAATTTTAGTATCCGTCAAGTCTAGATAAGACAATAAGAAATGTTCCATAAGCAGCTTGGTATACGGACTTTTTAGGGCTTGTACCGTCAGCATGTCTTCGGTTTCTGCTTTACGTGCTTTATCTTCTTGGTAGACTTTATCTTCCAACTTGTAGCTGTTATCGTCTGCTCGACGTTTTTTCGTAATATGAAAGACGATAGAATCAATCGAGCGCCCCTTTTTGACTTTGTCATACGTCACGGTAAAAGAAGTATGATCATTGATTTCTTCCAAAGGTTTTTTTAATATCCATTTTTCTAAATCTGCAAAAAGTTTATATTCATTGACTATATCCGTCATTTCTCGTAATTCTCGGATTGAAATTGAAGGATTGCGGTAGGCTTCCACTTGTTCTTCTCTCCGTCCACCCTTATAACTATAATGCTCGTATTGGTTATAATTCATGGATAACCAACGATACAAGATGATAGAATGTTTACTATTGAGTTCTGAAATATCGGACAAGGCATGTTGTGTGAAATTCTTTTTAAGATTGATTAGATAAGGCATGATTTCAGGACTAAATCGAATA
Organism: Amycolatopsis sp. NPDC051061; assembly: GCF_040682935.1. Taxonomy (NCBI): domain Bacteria; kingdom Bacillati; phylum Actinomycetota; class Actinomycetes; order Pseudonocardiales; family Pseudonocardiaceae; genus Amycolatopsis; species Amycolatopsis sp. NPDC051061. The sequence goes on along the minus strand of NZ_JBFBBZ010000111.1, from coordinate 1,481 downwards.
GTAACTTCATCATGATAATCGGTCCACTTTACATAGGGAATAGGGACGATATTTTCAAACTCAAACCCATGTTCTTTTTTTTCTTTAATTTTGAAAAAAGCTTGTTTCTGCATATTCTCAACTGCCTGCTTGAAACGACTATGTTTGTCATTGTCAGAAACTTTAAAAAACGTAAAAAGTTCTTCTTTTGAGAGATAGACTGTATGATCTTTAGGCGGTTCTTCGGTATCAATGCACGATACGGCTAACTCAAACATTTTGAGTGGGGTTTTATCCATTTTGGCAATGCTGGTAATTAAAGAATTATGCTCCACTACTTTTCGTTTTGATAATTCGTTCAAGATTTGCACCTGCTTCTGATTTTGTTCATTTTTTGGTATACTAGACATAGAAATACGCTCCTTTGAGTGTTTTTAGATACGCATGAAGATTCTCTCGACGAAAAGTGTTTCTTCATGCTTTTATTATACCATAATACATGGAGAAGATAATAGACATTCTCCATGTATAAACAGTTTTTTCTCCATATATAAACAGTTTTTTCTCCATATATAAACAGTTTTTTCTCCACATATTATTCTTTAACCCCTTGAAAACACTCACTTTTTTTTGACGCAAAAGAAGAAAAGATTAAAATATATATGATAAATTAATATAGGCTTCGCCTTTTTTTATTTTTTTCAAAAATTAAAAATCAAGGTCAAAAGAAAAAGTCAAAACCATTGAATTGGTGTTCTGATTTTTAACTCCCTGTTTGCTCTTTTCGCTCCGCTTGTACACTCTCCTTTTTAACTGGACACATACCTGCTAATAAAAAGAACTCCCTTGCGGTCGTGGTTACTTTGAGAGAGGACAAGACTTTGAATAGTCCTATAGGCTCATATTTTGCTTTCTAAGCCGTTTTAAAATTGTTTTGGCATTATTTATCGTCCAAACGCTAAAAGCGCAAATCATGGTATTTCTGTAAGCAATTGTGCAAGAACACAAAAAAGCACTCCTGTTTAAGTGCTTTTCTGATATTCAACCGATTGTTATTGAGATAAGACTATTTTAAAGCTCTTTTTTTAAACGAAACTTAAAACGCTTTCAATCGTTTTACTTTTAACCATGACTTATGACCTCCTCTAAAAGCACTATTCATCTGCATGCTAAAAATAGGTCAAAACTGTTAAGTTTTGACTAGCAAAAAAGACTTACCATATGTTTTTCTTGGCAAGTCTTTTTGCTTTACTTTATTTGAGATTTTATCCATTTTATTGCAGAACTTTTAGCATTATTTGTTTGAATGTCCGGACTAATAGGAAAATTTTTATAAATATTATTTGTTCTGTCTTTTACAAAAGCAGAAGTTATTTGTAATGTTGAGCCATCATATAAATAGACGGTTTGATTAGCAGAAGTATAACCTGCTGAATCAGAACCCAAAAATTTAACATTAGGTCTTCCCTTAAAGCACAAAGCGGTTAATTCGCCGGAGCTCC
>NZ_JBFBBZ010000110.1:0-6030 GCF_040682935.1 Amycolatopsis sp. NPDC051061 | reverse complement strand
CCGACCTCTCGGGTATGAACCGAACGCTCTAGCCAGCTGAGCTACACCGCCATTTTTGACATAAGTCAAATTGATGTAAAAACATCAATCGGGAAGACAGGATTCGAACCTGCGACACCTTGGTCCCAAACCAAGTACTCTACCAAGCTGAGCTACTTCCCGTTATATGCAAGCGGTAGGATTCGAACCTACAACCGCCTGATTCGTAGTCAGGTACTCTATCCAGTTGAGCCACGCCTGCAAATAACATTATATAAACAACTAGTAAGGATACTAGTAAGCGAACGACGAGATTCGAACTCGCGACCCCAACCATGGCAAGGTTGTGTTCTACCCCTGAACTACGTTCGCACTTAAACTTTGTGTCTTACGACAATGCCGACTACATGATTCGAACACGCGACCCTCTGATTACAAATCAGATGCTCTACCAACTGAGCTAAGTCGGCTAATACCTAGTATGCGGATGAAGGGACTTGAACCCCCACGCCGTTAAGCGCTAGATCCTAAATCTAGTGCGTCTGCCAATTCTGCCACATCCGCTAGGATTATGACCCGTGCTGGGCTCGAACCAGCGACCCTTTGATTAAAAGTCAAATGCTCTACCAACTGAGCTAACGAGTCATTAGTATTTCTACTAACGGTTCTGACGGGAATCGAACCCGCGATCTTCGCCGTGACAGGGCGACGTGATAACCGCTACACTACAGAACCTTTATTCACTTAATGGCTGAAACAACCAATGGGAGTTAACGGGATCGAACCGCTGACCCTCTGCTTGTAAGGCAGATGCTCTCCCAGCTGAGCTAAACTCCCAAAACTTGGCCACTCGCCTATCTCCCAGGGGGCAACCCCCAAGTACTTCCGCCGTAGATGGACTTAACTTCTGTGTTCGACATGGGAACAGGTGTATCTCCATCGCAATGATGACCAAATCATTAAATGTTACCTTGAACATTCAAAACTAAATAACAATTCTTCTAACTTTTAAACCATAAGCATATTATATTTGACTCTTTTGGTAAAGTCCTCGAGCGATTAGTACTGGTCCGCTCCAAGTCTCGCAACTCTTCCACTTCCAGCCTATCTACCAGATCATCTCTCTGGGCTCTTAATTCTTACGAATGGGTAATCTCATCTTGAGGTGGGCTTCGCACTTAGATGCTTTCAGCGCTTATCCCTTCCCTACATAGCTATCCAGCCGTGCTCCTGGCGGAACAACTGGTACACCAGCGGTAAGTCCATCCCGGTCCTCTCGTACTAAGGACAGATCCTCTCAAATTACCTACGCCCGCGACGGATAGGGACCGAACTGTCTCACGACGTTCTGAACCCAGCTCGCGTGCCGCTTTAATGGGCGAACAGCCCAACCCTTGGGACCGACTACAGCCCCAGGATGCGACGAGCCGACATCGAGGTGCCAAACCTCCCCGTCGATGTGAACTCTTGGGGGAGATAAGCCTGTTATCCCCAGGGTAGCTTTTATCCGTTGAGCGATGGCCCTTCCATGCGGTACCACCGGATCACTAAGTCCTAGTTTCCTACCTGCTCGAGTTGTAGCTCTCGCAGTCAAGCTGGCTTTTACCTTTACACTCTACGATTGATTTCCAACCAATCTGAGCCAACCTTTGAGCGCCTCCGTTACTCTTTAGGAGGCGACCGCCCCAGTCAAACTGTCCGTCAGACACTGTCTCCCTGGCCGATTATGCCAGCGGGTTAGAGTAACCATAAGTCAAGGGTAGTATCCCAACAACGCCTCAATAGAAACTAGCGTCCCTATTTCAATGGCTCCTACCTATCCTGTACATGACTTACAGGTACTCAATATCAAACTACAGTAAAGCTCCATGGGGTCTTTCCGTCCTGTCGCGGGTAACCTGCATCTTCACAGGTACTAAAATTTCACCGAGTCTCTCGTTGAGACAGTGCCCAAATCATTACGCCTTTCGTGCGGGTCGGAACTTACCCGACAAGGAATTTCGCTACCTTAGGACCGTTATAGTTACGGCCGCCGTTTACTGGGGCTTCAATTCATACCTTCGACTTACGTCTAAGCACTCCTCTTAACCTTCCAGCACCGGGCAGGCGTCACCCCCTATACATCACCTTGCGGTTTAGCAGAGAGCTGTGTTTTTGATAAACAGTTGCTTGGGCCTATTCACTGCGGCTGGCTTTTACACCAGCACCCCTTCTCCCGAAGTTACGGGGCTATTTTGCCGAGTTCCTTAACGAGAGTTCTCTCGATCACCTGAGGCTACTCGCCTCGACTACCTGTGTCGGTTTGCGGTACGGGTAGATATGACTTTACGCTAGAAGCTTTTCTTGGCAGTGTGACATCAGAGAGTTCGCAACCGTAGTTGCTTCCCCATCACAGCTCAATGTTAAAGAGAAATGCATTTGACACATCTCACACCTCACTGCTTAGACCAGAATCCATTAACTGGCATCTCTTAGCCTACTGCGTCCCTCCATCACGATCATATCTAGTACTGGAATATCAACCAGTTGTCCATCGACTACGCCTTTCGGCCTCGCCTTAGGTCCCGACTAACCCAGGACGGACGAGCCTTCCCCTGGAAACCTTAGTCTTACGGTGGATAAGATTCTCACTTATCTTGCGCTACTCATACCGGCATTCTCACTTCTTAACGCTCCAGCACTCCTCACGGTATACCTTCATCGCGGTTAAGAACGCTCTCCTACCATTGATAAAATATCAATCCAAAGCTTCGGTAATATGTTTAGCCCCGGTACATTTTCGGCGCAGGGTCACTCGACTAGTGAGCTATTACGCACTCTTTGAATGATAGCTGCTTCTGAGCTAACATCCTAGTTGTCTGTGCAACCCCACATCCTTTTCCACTTAACATATATTTTGGGACCTTAGCTGTTGGTCTGGGCTGTTTCCCTTTCGACTACGGATCTTAGCACTCGCAGTCTGACTGCCGAACATGTGTATTAGCATTCGGAGTTTATCTGAGATTGGTAATCCTAGACGGACCCCTCACCCAAACAGTGCTCTACCTCCAATACACTTACATTTCGACGCTAGCCCTAAAGCTATTTCGGAGAGAACCAGCTATCTCCCAGTTCGTTTGGAATTTCTCCGCTATCCACAAGTCATCCAAACACTTTTCAACGTGTCCTGGTTCGGGCCTCCAGTGCGTCTTACCACACCTTCACCCTGCTCATGGATAGGTCACTAGGTTTCGGGTCTACATCATGATACTAAGTCGCCCTATTCAGACTCGGTTTCCCTACGGCTCCGTCTCTTCAACTTAACCTCGCATCATAACGTAACTCGCCGGTTCATTCTACAAAAGGCACGCTCTCACCCATTAACGGGCTCGAACTTCTTGTAGGCACACGGTTTCAGGTGCTATTTCACTCCCCTCTCGGGGTTCTTTTCACCTTTCCCTCACGGTACTGGTTCACTATCGGTCACTAAGGAGTATTTAGGGTTGGGAGATGGTCCTCCCGGATTCAAACTGGATTTCGCGTGTCCAGCCCTACTCAGGATACTGCTAGGTATAAGCGCTATTTCGTCTACGGGATTATTACCCTCTTTGATTAACCTTCCCAGGTTATTCGACTATAATGCTTAAGTCCACGTTGCAGTCCTACAACCCCAAGAAGCAAGCTTCTTGGTTTGCCCTTCTTCGCGTTCGCTCGCCGCTACTTACGAAATCGTTTTTACTTTCTCTTCCTGCAGGTACTTAGATGTTTCAGTTCTCTGCGTTACCTTTACATGAGCTATGTATTCACTCATGAATAACTGCTAGTAGCAGCTGGGTTTCCCCATTCGGAGACCTAGGGATCAATGCGTACTTACTGCTCCCCCTAGAATATCGTCGTTAGTCACGTCCTTCATCGGCTCTTAGTGCCAAGGCATCCACCGTGCGCCCTTATTAACTTTGCCATGATGATTTATAATCATCGTTTTTCAAGTATAAGTTTGTAAATTCTTTAAAATTCACAGCTTTTGGTTTATTTATCGTTATTAGATATTGTTATTTAGTTTTCAATGTTCAAGTGATTTTAACGTCTTGTCTGACAATGGAGCCTAGCGGGATCGAACCGCTGACCTCCTGCGTGCAAAGCAGGCGCTCTCCCAGCTGAGCTAAGGCCCCACAATCAAGAATTTGATTCTTGCTTAGGTTTATCACTAAACCCCTCAAAACTGAATAAAGTTGAATGCTCACGTCTTTGTATATATTCCTTAGAAAGGAGGTGATCCAGCCGCACCTTCCGATACGGCTACCTTGTTACGACTTCACCCCAGTCATCGGTCTTACCTTAGGAAGCGCCCTCCTTGCGGTTAGGCAACCTACTTCGGGTACTCCCAACTCCCGTGGTGTGACGGGCGGTGTGTACAAGGCCCGGGAACGTATTCACCGCGGCGTGCTGATCCGCGATTACTAGCGATTCCGACTTCATGTAGGCGAGTTGCAGCCTACAATCCGAACTGAGAATGGTTTTAAGAGATTAGCTAAACATCACTGTCTCGCGACTCGTTGTACCATCCATTGTAGCACGTGTGTAGCCCAGGTCATAAGGGGCATGATGATTTGACGTCATCCCCACCTTCCTCCGGTTTATCACCGGCAGTCTCGTTAGAGTGCCCAACTTAATGATGGCAACTAACAATAGGGGTTGCGCTCGTTGCGGGACTTAACCCAACATCTCACGACACGAGCTGACGACAACCATGCACCACCTGTATCCCGTGTCCCGAAGGAACTTCCTATCTCTAGGAATAGCACGAGTATGTCAAGACCTGGTAAGGTTCTTCGCGTTGCTTCGAATTAAACCACATGCTCCACCGCTTGTGCGGGCCCCCGTCAATTCCTTTGAGTTTCAACCTTGCGGTCGTACTCCCCAGGCGGAGTGCTTATTGCGTTAGCTGCGATACAGAGAACTTATAGCTCCCTACATCTAGCACTCATCGTTTACGGCGTGGACTACCAGGGTATCTAATCCTGTTTGCTCCCCACGCTTTCGAGCCTCAGTGTCAGTTACAGGCCAGAGAGCCGCTTTCGCCACCGGTGTTCCTCCATATATCTACGCATTTCACCGCTACACATGGAATTCCACTCTCCTCTCCTGCACTCAAGTCTACCAGTTTCCAATGCATACAATGGTTGAGCCACTGCCTTTTACACCAGACTTAATAAACCACCTGCGCTCGCTTTACGCCCAATAAATCCGGACAACGCTCGGGACCTACGTATTACCGCGGCTGCTGGCACGTAGTTAGCCGTCCCTTTCTGGGTAGTTACCGTCACTTGATGAGCTTTCCACTCTCACCAACGTTCTTCTCTACCAACAGAGTTTTACGATCCGAAAACCTTCTTCACTCACGCGGCGTTGCTCGGTCAGACTTTCGTCCATTGCCGAAGATTCCCTACTGCTGCCTCCCGTAGGAGTTTGGGCCGTGTCTCAGTCCCAATGTGGCCGATCACCCTCTCAGGTCGGCTATGTATCATCGCCTTGGTGAGCCTTTACCTCACCAACTAGCTAATACAACGCGGGATCATCTTTGAGTGATGCAATTGCATCTTTCAAACTTAAAACTTGTGTTTAAAGTTTTTATGCGGTATTAGCATTCGTTTCCAAATGTTGTCCCCCGCTCAAAGGCAGATTCCCCACGCGTTACTCACCCGTTCGCTGCTCATCCAGTCGGTACAAGTACCAACCTTCAGCGCTCAACTTGCATGTATTAGGCACGCCGCCAGCGTTCGTCCTGAGCCAGGATCAAACTCTCAAATAAAGTATTTAAGTCACCTTAGTGACTGGCTTGTCTTTCATTATTGATTGACAGATTTTTGATGTATCTTACTACATCACATGAGTCATTCTTCTTTATTCAGTTTTCAATGGTCTAGCTTATCGCTTCAAGACCCTCGTCTCTTGCGACAACTATTATATTCTATCAAACCTAACTAAACTTGTCAAGAATTAACTGTGACTTTTATACCTTTTTTTATCTTACGTTCGCTTTTTCCCTCTCCTGTATTCGCTTTATTTCAT
>NZ_JBFBBZ010000109.1:0-6619 GCF_040682935.1 Amycolatopsis sp. NPDC051061 | reverse complement strand
AGTCAAAAGCATCGAATCGTCCTTGGACGATTCAACAAAAAAAGTAGTCGTTTTTGGACGACTACTAAGTTCTAAACATTCATTACCCAAAATCAATTTGGTCTAACATCGTTTCTCGACTAGCTTGATCTAATCCAAGATACGTTAAGGTCATAGCTTCACTTGAATGGTTTAATAAATGCATCACTAAACCAATATTATAGTTTGACTGGGTATAGACCTTATAAGCGCCTGTTTTACGCATGGTATGCGTTCCTAGATAGTTAATTCCTACTTATTGTCGGCGGAGCTGGACGCTTCTTTCACAACCTCTATCCTCGATCTTTTTGGTCATACACTTCTTTGACGTTGATAAATTGATCAAGTATTGGATTTTCTCCTTTTAGGTCAGCTTCGAAACGGATACCGTCAATATTGATTCTGGCGTTACGGTAGTAGTCAGTTCCTAGTTGTCCCCATGCAGGAGTTGAGGCATCGACATTGCAGAAGATATCAAATCCTTGTTGTTTCAAGTAAGCAAATTTTTGATTTGCTTCAGAATAAGGTTGCCAATCGCTGATGTCAGCGCCAAATGGGTAGATCAAAATATTTGTTTTGCCTAAAATAGGTGCAACTTCATTTTGCCAACGTTCATTATCTTGTTGGATATCGGCTAAAGAAGCTTGTGTCATATTCAAGTGTCCCCAAGTATGAGAAGCAAAACTCCAACCATCTTTCTTTAATTGATCAGCAACTTTTTTGGCTGCTTCGATTTCTTTGTTTGTTTTTTCGTTATCACCATATTCTGATTTTGATGTACGGTAACCTAATACACCATTATAGCCTGTTAAAGCTAATGTTCCTTTGGCGCCTTGATAAGAAAAATCGGGATGTTTTTTAATGAATGAATCGATCAATGGAACCATATCATAGTCACCAACAGTTTCCTTCTTATTGTCGATATAAATATTCTTGATTTGGTTCTGTTTATCGACAATCAACTTACTTGGAAATCCTGAATTGTCCATGTATTCATAATAGCTGACATCGTCTTGCGAAAGAATTAACGGTTTCTTTCCTTCTGGAAGAGAAACACCTGTAAAGGTCAGTTTTCCATCTGTTCCTTTTTTGACTAATCCATTTAGATTAACAAGAACATAGTTATTTTTATATAACTGATCAATGGTTTTATTGAATTCGGAAATAGTGACCATATAATCTTTATACCCTTGTGCTTGCTGGGTATGAAAAGCCTTAGCTGGATCAACAATCAGACTATGAAAGAAGACGTGTGAGATTTTGGTCGGGTCTTCCCATTTTACCAAGGATTCTTTTTCTTTTTTCAAAGTTGCTAACAATTGTTGCGCTTCTTTGGCGTCGTCTTTTTCAAGTAAGGCGATGGCTTCATCATAATGATAACTTGCAGCAAGCTGTTTTGCTTGATCAAGCTGTTTCGTCGTTTGTTTATCTTCAACAGGTTTTGAGCTGCTGCTTGAGTGTTGAGTTGTTTGACTAGTGTTTTCTAATTTATTGTTTGTTACTGCTTGTGTAACAAAAAAGATACTTACACCTAGAATAATAACAGTGCATACAGAAGTGACAGCCAATATGATTTTGTGTGTATGTTTCATTTTATCGTCCCCTACTACTTTTTGATTTCAAAAACCCCCGTAAGCTTTTCTTAACCTTTTGAAAAACTTCCCATAACCATTGTAACGAATATAGGGTTCTGTTGCAAAGTTTTAAATCTACTATCAAATAAGGTAGAATAATAGAAAAAGATAGCAGGAGGAATGACGATGAATCATTTTAAAGAAAAGCAATTTCAGCAGGATGTGATTATTGTAGCCGTGGGCTACTATCTTCGTTATAACCTTAGCTATCGTGAAGTTCAAGAAATCTTATATGATCGTGGCATTAACGTTTCTCATACGACGATTTATCGTTGGGTACAAGAATATGGCAAACTACTCTATCAAATTTGGAAAAAGAAAAATAAAAAATCCTTTTATTCATGGAAAATGGATGAAACGTACATCAAAATCAAAGGAAAATGGCATTATTTGTATCGAGCCATCGATGCAGATGGTTTAACCTTGGATATTTGGTTACGTAAAAAACGGGACACACAAGCAGCCTATGCTTTTCTTAAGCGGTTAGTGAAGCAGTTTGATGAACCGAAGGTTGTAGTCACAGATAAAGCCCCCTCTATTACAAGTGCCTTTAAGAAACTAAAAGAATACGGCTTTTATCAAGGGACAGAACATCGTACCATTAAATACCTGAATAATTTGATTGAACAAGACCATCGTCCAGTAAAGAGACGCAATAAATTCTATCGAAGTTTACGCACTGCCTCACCCACGATTAAAGGCATGGAAGCCATTCGAGGATTATATAAGAAAACCCGAAAAGAAGGCACTCTCTTCGGCTTTTCGGTGTCTACTGAAATCAAGGTATTAATGGGAATAACAGCCTAAATCATAGATACCGTAAGGGATTTTATTCTTTATTTAAAACTTTGCAACAGAACCCTATTATCTAAGGAAATCAAAGTATTAATGGGAACACCTACTTAATAAGGTTAGACTGTCATTTTAATATTTAAATGGCGCATAGTTTGCTTCATAACTAGCGTTCAAAAAAACTAAAAAGTATCATAAAAAGAAGGCACGCTTATAAACATGCCTTCTTTTATTTGTTGTGTTATTTAACTTTCATCAATCGTAATCCGTTTAATGTTACTAAAAGCGTTGCTCCCATATCTGCTACAATAGCAATCCATAGTGTTAGCCAACCTGGTATGACTAGTAGTAGAGCTAATAGTTTTATACCTAATGAGAAGGTGATATTTTGCTTAATTACTTTTAGAGTTTGACGGCTAAGTCTAACAATGAATGGTAATTTTTGTAAATCGTCGCCCATTAGAGCAACATCAGCAGTTTCGAGAGCCGTATCTGTCCCTGCACCGCCCATTGCAATACCAACCGTCGATGCAGCTAATGCTGGTGCATCATTAATGCCGTCGCCAACCATTGCTACTTTATTATAAGTTGTCCGCAACGCTTTAATCGAATCTAATTTTTCTTGAGGCATTAGATCTCCTTTTATTTCAGTCACACCTAATTGCTTACCAATAGATTCAGCGGTTTTAGTATTATCACCAGTAAGCATAATAGTGTGTTCAATTGACAACTTGTGGAGTTCAGAAATAACGGCAGCACTTGAATCTCTTACTTCATCCGCGACAGCAATTACTCCTAAAATTTGTTCGTCAGTACCGAAATACATGGCGGTTTTCCCTTGTTCTTGAAATTGTCTGTATTGTACTTTGACCGCTGTTTCTTCGATTACTGATGCAGAAAACAGTTTAGGGCTTCCAATATAGTAACGTATGTTTTGATGTATACCTGTAAGTCCTTTACCTGTGATAGATTGGAAATCCTCGATTTGTATTGACTTGTAATCCACATTAGTTTTATCCGCTTCGTTTAAAATAGCAGAAGCTAATGGGTGTTGAGAAAGAGATTCCAACGATGAAATAATCGATAGATAATTTATATCAGTTTCAGAACTGGTTGCAATGAAATCCGTTACGACAGGCTTTCCTTTTGTTAAGGTTCCAGTCTTATCGAAAGCAATTGCTCTCAAATGACCAATTTCTTCCAGATAGACTCCGCCTTTTACTAAAACACCATTTTTTGCTGCATTACCAATAGCCGAAACAATTGAAACAGGTGTTGAGATCACTAATGAACAAGGACATCCGACAACTAAAATGGATAACCCTTGGTAAAGCCATTTATTCCAGTCACCACCAAAGAATAGCGGAGGAACAACCACTATCAAAAGGGCCATAATAATTATGAATGGCGTATAGTATTTTGCAAATTTATCTACAAAGGCTTGTGCAGGAGCTCGTTCTCCTTGCGCTTCTTCAACTAAGTGAATGATTTTGGCAATCGTTGTATCCGTTACTTTTTTTGTTACTTTGACTTCAAGAACACCTTCTTCATTTAGTGTTCCTGCAAACACTTCATCATCTAACTGTTTTTCAACAGGAACCGATTCTCCTGTTATTGCTGCTTGATTTACTGAAGAATGACCGTTGATAACAAGCCCATCCATGGCTATTTTTTGTCCGGGTTTAATGATCATAATATCGTCGATATCGATTTTATCGACACTGACTAATTGCTCTACATTGTTTCTCCTGATAAGAGCTTCTTTGGGAGCTATATCCATAAGAGAACGAATCGACTGTCTTGCTTTATCCATTGAAAATCGTTCCAAAGCTTCGCTAATAGCAAATAGTATTACTACAATAGAACCTTCGGCCCATTCTCCAATAAATGCGGCCCCAATAATTGCAATAGTCATTAAAGATTCCATGGAGAAGTCCAATTTGATCAAATCAGAGAACCCTTCTTTAAATAAATCAAATCCACCAATTATTATTGCCAATATATAAAGAGCTTTCGTTAATAAATGATCTTCGCCCAATGATAGTTGGGAAATCACAGCAACAAGTATAAAACCAAGAGAGATGATTAAAGCGATATTCCGTTTAATAAAAGACTCTTTTGATCTAACTTGTTCATCATTTTCTTGATCATCACGAATGATAAGATTTTCGAAGGCTCCCGCTTCTTCGAGTTCTTCAATTGTTGTTTGGCCTTCTACTGAAATCTTACTTGCACCAAAGTTTACTGTTGCACTCGTAACTCCTGGCAACTGCTTTACATTTTTTTCAAATTTACCTGCACAATTTGTACAGCTTAATCCTTCTATTCGATAGGTTTTTTCGGTCATTTTCTCACTCATGCTAGCACCTCTTCTTTAAAATTTACGCCAAGCTCCATAAGATTTAAGATTTTGATATTTTTAATAAAATAGTAGACTAACTTACCATCCTTGTGACTATCAACTACTCCCAATTTTTTTAAGGAGTTCAGATGGTGTGAAGTTGTTGCGACCGAAGCATCAATGATATTAGCAATATCACAAACACATAGCTCATCTTCATGAACTAAAGCATGTACAATTTTAAGTCGATTTTCATCTGACAATATTTTAAAGAAACCACTTACTGACGGAGTATCAAAGTTTGCTAGTTTAGATTTAGCACGATTAACTTTGTCTTCATGAATACAAGTTATTTCACAAATTTCATTATTCATACGATCATTCCTTTACATTCAAATGTTTGTTTGAATGTATTATATCAGAACATCCATCTATATTCAAGTGAATGTTTGAATGTTCATAAAATGGTCATTTTATGGACACTCTTCTTTTCTTATTAAAATTCTCAAAAACATTTATATTTATTGTTCATAAACCCGTGATTTATTCTATGTTCATTTATACATATCTTTCTAAGTTATGATACAATACAATAAATTAAAATGAAGGAGAAAAAAATGAATATAGGATACGCACGAGTTTCAACTGGACTTCAAAATTTAGATTTACAAAAAGATAGTCTCAAAAAATATAACTGTGAAAAAATATTTACTGACCATATGTCAGGAAGTAAAAGAGAAAGACCTGGATTAAAATCCGCCATCGAATTTTCTCGTCCTGGAGACACGATCGTTGTTTGGCGGTTAGATCGATTAGGTAGAAATATGGAGGACCTCATTAATATTGTTAATTCTTTTAATAATAAGGGGGTAAGTTTTCATAGTCTACAAGAAAATATTACAATGGATAAATTAAGTTCGACTGGACAATTGATGTTTCATTTATTTGCGGCCTTTGCGGAATTTGAGCGAAACCTTATTTTAGAACGTTCTGCCGCTGGTAGAGAAGCCGCACGTGCAAGAGGAAGGCTTGGAGGAAGACCTGAGAAATTTTCAGAGAAAGACATAATGCTTCTTAAAACCTTGGTAGAAAGTGGTACGCCGATTAAGTCGATTGCGGATTCTTGGGGAGTGTCAAGAACAACGATTTATAGGTATATAAATAAATGAAAATTTTCTCAATCTCCTTATCCCTTACTAGAAGCCTAGTATTGATTAACCGTTCTTTTAATCGTTGTAAATATTTAAAAGCTCCTTTAGTTTCATAAAGGAGCTTTTATTATTAAATTAGAAGCTATTTTTTACTAAGTTATTTATTGGTTTTTACAACTATCATTCCAATTTTTTCATAAATCTTTTTATAATTATTTAGTACCATGAAGAAGCAAAATGTGATTACAAACACTAAAATACCTGGAAGTATATTATATCTTATGAGTAAATTAATTGAGCTACTCCCAAGTCCAATGTTTCCACAAATACTATAAGCTGTGAAAATCCCTGCAACCAAAGAAATTGGTAAGCGAAACTTAGGAAATAATAGATAGTTTCCTTTCTCCTCTAAACTTAATCTTTGATAGAAATATTGAGCAGAAAAATAGAAGAGAAAAGTAGTTAGTATAACAAATCCATCTAATATCAGCCAATGTGAATAGGTATCAAATCGGACAAAAAATGATTGATAATAAATTCCATCATTTTTATTATTGAAAATATTGTTGAAGACATTGTTCAAGATATCTAAAATATTTTGCTTTATCAACTCTAATCCAAAGACAAAGCCGATCAAAGATAAGGCGCCTGTAATCCCCTGTCCCAAAAGATCGGAAGAGCAC
>NZ_JBFBBZ010000108.1:0-7143 GCF_040682935.1 Amycolatopsis sp. NPDC051061 | reverse complement strand
CCGCGCCCACGTCGCGAATGACTCATTCGGGGCGCCGGTGGTCGCGAATGAGTCATTCGCGACCTCCGGGCGAGCCCCCGTAGCCCACCCGGACACCCCGGAAGGAGCACCCCGATGACCATCGCCCCAGGCGGAACCGGCCGGCTCACCAGCACCGTCTCCGCCGCGGCCAGGGAGATCCTCTTCGACCGCGACACCGCCCCCGCCCCCGATCCCGTCGCCGCCGAGCTCGGCCTCATCAGCCAGGTCGACCGCGCCCACGTCGTCATGCTCGCCGAACGCGGCATCGTCGACCGCGCCCGGGCCGGCCAGCTCCTCCACGGCATCGAAAGCCTGCGGAAACAAGGCTTCGCGCCGCTGCACGACGTCCCCGCGCCCCGCGGCCGCTACCTCGCCTACGAATCCCACCTCATCGACACCCTCGGCGCCGAGGTCGGCGGGATCCTCCACAGTGGACGATCGCGCAACGACCTCAACGCCACCGTCGTCCGGCTGCGGCTGCGCGAACCGCACGAACGCCTGCTCGCCGAGTCCGACGCCCTCGGCCGCGCCCTGCTCGAGCGGGCCCGGCGCTGGGCCGGCGTCACCATGCCCGCCTACACCCACCACCAGCCCGCCGTCCCGATCACCTACGGCCACTACCTCGCCGGCGTCGCGAGCGCGCTCGTCCGCGACGTCGAAGGCCTCTGGCAGGCCGGCGCCGAGCTCGACCAGAACCCGCTCGGCGCGGGCGCGGCCGGCGGCACGTCGCTGCCGGTCGACCAGGACCGCACCACCGCGCTGCTCGGCTTCACCACCCCGATCCCGAACTCGCTGCACGCTGTGGCGTCGCGGGACTTGGTGCTGCGCCAGCTTTCCGCGGCCACTGTCCTCGGCGTGCTGCTGTGCCGCGTCTCCCACGACTTCCAGGCGTGGACCAGCGCCGAGGCCGGGCTGCTGCGGCTGGCCGACGACGTCGTCGGGTCCAGCTCGATGATGCCGCAGAAGCGGAACCCGTTCCTGCTGGAGCACGTCCAGGGCCGCGCGCTGGCCCCGCTCGGCGCGTTCACCGCGTCGGCGAGCGCGATGGCGACGGCCCGCTTCACCAACGCCATCGCCGTCGGCACCGAAGCGGTGGCCCCGGCGTGGTCGGCGCTCGAAGCCGCGACCGACGCCGTCGTGCTGCTGCGGCTCGTCGTCGAGGGCGCCGAGCCGGTGCCGGAGCGGATGTACGAACGCGCCGTCGACGGCCAGACCGCGGCCACCCACCTCGCCGAACGGCTGGTCGACGCCGGCGTCCCGTTCCGGCAGGCCCACCACGAAGTCGGCGCCATCGCCAAGGAAGCCCTCGACCACGACCTGCCACTGCACGACGTCGCCCGCGTCCGGCTGGCCGGGCAGCCCGAGCACGTCCTCGCCGCGCTCGACCCGGCCGAGGTCGCCCAGCACGCGGCGCACGGCGGGGGCCCGGCGAGGGAGTCCGTGCTCGCCGCCATCACCGAAGCCGAGACGACGTTCGCCCGGATCCGCGCCGCGGCCGAGGAACGCCGCTGGCGCTGGAGCCAGGCCGAGGTCGGTCTCGACGACGCCGTCCGATCCCTCCTCGACCCCCGGAGCCTCCCGTGACCTTCACCGTCGTCCGCAACGACGAAGACCAGTACTCGATCTGGCCCGCCGGCCGCGCCCTGCCGCCGGGCTGGCTGAGCGCCGGCGTCACCGGCAGCCGCGAGGAGTGCCTCGCGCACATCGACACCGTCTGGACCGACATGCGCCCGCGGAGCCTCCGTGAACGCATGGCCACCCGCTGACCCCCAGGAGCCTGTTGTGACCACTTTCGCCGACGACCTCGCGACCCTCCGCCCGGAGCCCGCGTCCACCCAGGACACCTACGTCGAGCTGCGCAGCGACACCTTCACCCTGCCGACGCCCACGATGCTGGAGGCCGCCGCGCGCGCCCCGCTCGGCGACGACGTCTACGGCGAGGACCCGACCGTGGACCGCCTGGAGCAGCTCGCCGCCGAGCTGCTCGGCAAGCAGGCCGGCTGCCTGATGCCGAGCGGCACCATGGCGAACCTGACCGCGCTGCTGGCGCACTGTCCGCGCGGCGGCAAGGCGATCGTCGGGCACGAGTCCGATGTGTACGTCTACGAAGCGGGTGGCGCGTCGCTGTGCGGCGGCATCGTCTACGACCCGCTGCCGAACCTGCCGGACGGCACGATCGACCCGGCGGCGATCGCCGAGGCGTGCGCGGTCGACCGCAGCGACCCGCAGATCGCGCCGCCGGCGGTGCTGAGCCTGGAGACGCCGCAGAACCGGTGCGGCGGGCTGCCCCTGCAGCTGGACTACCTCAGCGAGGTGTCCCGGCTGATCCGCTCGCACGGCGTCGCCCTGCACCTCGACGGCGCCCGGCTGTTCAACGCGGCCGTCGCGCTCGGGGTCAGCGCGGCGGAGGTCGCCAAGCACGCGGACACGGTGCAGATCTGCCTGTCGAAGGGGCTGTGCGCGCCGATCGGCTCGGTGCTGGTGGGCGACCGGGTGACGATCGCGGCGGCGCGCCGGATGCGCAAGATGCTCGGCGGCGGCATGCGCCAGGCGGGGATGATCGCGGCGTGCGGGATCGTGGCGCTGACGGACATGACCGAGCGCCTGGCCGACGACCACGCCCGCGCGGCGCGCCTGGCCCGGGGTCTGTCGCGCATCCCGGGCGTCCGGCTGGACCCGGGGCCGCCGCTGACGAACATGGTGTTCTTCAAGGTCCGCGACGACCGCTACACGACCCGGACGCTGATCGAGGCGGCCCGCCGCCGCGGCGTCCGGGTGGAGGAGCTGGGCACCGACCGCGTCCGCGCGGTGACCCACGCGGGCGTCGACGACGACGCGGTGGACCGCGCGGTCTCGGTCTTCGGCGACCTCCTCGGCCACGACGCGCTGGTGCGGTGAGTCCCGCCGGGCCGGGGCGGCGGCGCCCCGGCCCGTAAGGGGTTCCTAATCCTTGATTCGCCGGTTCGGCGGCCGGCCGGGGCTAGGGTCGCCCGGGTGTCCAAATCACTGCGGGCCTTCCTCGTCGCCGTTCCCGGGCTGCTGCTGGCCGGGTTCGGCGCGGTGCACCCCGCGCAGCTCGACGCGGCGACGGCGCCCTGGTGGACGACGCTGCACATCATCCTGCTGCCGGTTTTCCCGCTGCTCGCGGTCGCGCAGTGGTACCTGCTCAGGGAGGCGCCGCCGTGGTTGCGGTGGCCAGGGTGGGTGGCGGCGTTCGGGTACGCGGCGTTCTACGGCGGGCTCGACGCCGTCGCGGGGATCGCCGGGGGCACGGTGGTCCACGCCCAGCACGGCGCGACTCCGGTCGTCGGGGCGGTGTTCACGGCCGGCGACCTGGTCGGGCACATCGGCGCGGCCTGCTTCCTCGTGGCCAGCGCGGTGATCGTCGTCGCGGCGAACCTGCGCGCGGGGTGGTGGGCGGTGCCGGGCGGGGTGGTGCTCCTGCTCGCGAGTGTGTCCTTTCTGGACAGTCACATCTTCTGGCCGCGGGGCGTGGTCACGATGCTCGGCGTCGCGGCCGGGATGTCCTGGGTGTACTTCGCCGGCGAGCGGGGTGCGGAGCTGGGCAGAACGCGCTGAGTCGTGCTCACCCGGCCTTGGGCTTGACATGCCCGCCACCGCCGCTGTACATGTTTGTACATGTTCACTCGACGGTCGCCGATGCGAGAGCGTGCGCTCGGCGCGTTCTACGGTCTCGCGATCGGCGACGCCCTCGGCATGCCGACGCAGTCGATGTCGCGCGCGGCCATCGCCGCCGCCTACGGGCCCATCCGCGGCTTCGTCGACGCCGTCGCCGAGCAGCCGATCGCCCCCGGGATGCCCGCCGGGTCGATCACCGACGACACCGAACAGGCCGTGCTCGTGGCCCGGCTCGCCATCGACGGCGACGGCCGGATCGATGCCCACGACTTCGCCGAGGCCCTGCGTGAGTGGGAGGCGGACATGATCCGCCGCGGGTCGCTCGACCTGCTCGGCCCCTCGACCCGGCGTGCCCTCGACCGGCTCGACGCGGGCGCCGACGCCGAGGAAGCCGGCCGGGACGGGGCCACCAACGGCGCCGCCATGCGGATCACTCCCGTCGGCATCGCCACTCCGCTGGGCGAGGGGTTCCTCGACGCCGTCGTCGCGGCCAGCCGCGTCACCCACAACACCGGGCTCGGGATCGCCGCGGCCGCCGCGGTGGCCGCCGCCGTTTCCTCCGGCGTGGCCGGTGCCGACCTCAAGACCTCCCTGGACGAAGCCGAGCAGGCTGCCGCCGAAGGCGCGCTGCGCGGGCACTGGGTCGCCGGCGGGGACATCGCGGCCCGCATCGCCTGGGCGCGCGGCTGGGTGCGGGGCCTGGGCCGCGCCGGCCTGGCCGACGCGCTCACCCGGGTCATCGGGACGTCGGTCGCCGCGCAAGAATCCGTGGTCGCCGCCTTCGCGCTCGCCGAAACCCTCGGCGACGACCCGGCCGCGGCCCTGACCCTCGCCGCCGAGATCGGCGGCGACACCGACACCGTGGCAGCCGTGTGCGGAGCGATCCTCGGCGCACACCACGGGATTTCCGGACTGCCCGCCCACCTGGTCGATAAGGTGCGCGCGGTCAACCGGCTCGACTTGGCCGTCATCGTGGACGGCCTCCTGCAGGTGCGAGGTAACGATGGTCGAATCAGCTCAGGTCCCCGGCACGGGCGCCGCGGACACGGTGGCTAGCCCGCAGCGGTCGGGAGCGCTGGAAACCCGCGGCATCGAACCTGTGCCCGCGGGCGAGCGCCACGGGCACCCGATGCAGCTGTTCTGGGTGTGGTTCGCCGCGAACATCAGCATCCTCGGGCTCCCGCTCGGCGCGACGCTGGTCGCGGTGCAGCACCTGGCGTTCTGGCAGGCGGCCATCGTCGCGGTGCTCGGCGCCGCCGGGTCGTTCGCGATCGTCGGCGTGGTCTCGATCGCCGGTCGCCGCGGTGGCGCGCCCGGGCTCACGCTCTCGCGGGCGGTGTTCGGCGTCCGGGGCAACATCGGGCCGACCATCGTGTCGCTCGTGTCCCGGCTCGGCTGGGAGACGGTCAACACGACGACCGCCGCGTTCGCGTTCCTCTCCCTCTGCGCGATCCTGTTCGGCGCGAACGCGGACGCGAAGGCGTCTCCGGTGCTGACGATCGCGGGCGTGGCGGTGTTCGTCCTGCTCACGGTGACGGTCTCCGGTCTCGGCCATGCGGTGCTGGTCGCCGTGCAGCGCTGGTCGACGTGGATCTTCGGCGCGCTCAACGTCGTCGTCGCGGTCAGCCTGCTCACCCGCATCCACTGGGGCCAGGTGTTCGCCGCTTCGCCGGCGCCGGTCGGCGCGATGATCGCCGGCGTCGGCACCATCGCCGCCGGGACGGGCATCGGCTGGGCCAACGCCTCCGCCGACATGTCGCGTTACCAGTCGCCCACCGTGCGGGCGGGGTCGCTCGTCGCCTCCGCCGCGGCGGGCGCGGGCATCCCGTTGGTGCTGCTCATCTCGCTGGGCAGCCTGGTCTCGGCCGACGATCCCTCGCTCGCCTCGGCGGGTGACCCGGTCGCGGCCATCCGCGAGCTGCTGCCGAGCTGGATGGCGGTGCCGTACCTGATCGCCGCGTTCGGCGGGCTGCTGCTCTCGAACCACCTGTCCGTGTACTCCGCCGGCCTCACCACGCTGACCCTGGGCATCCGGCTCAAGCGGGTCTACGCCGTGGTGGTCGACATCGTCGTGACGTTCCTCGGTTCGCTGTACTTCATGCTCGTGGCCGACGGGTTCTACGGCCCGTTCATCGCGTTCATCAGCCTGCTGGCGGTGCCGATCACGGCGTGGGTCGGGGTGTTCGTCGTCGACATGGTGCGCCGGCGGGACTACGACCCGGCGGCGCTGATGAACGTCCACCGCACGAGCGCGTACTGGTACCGCGCGGGCTGCGAACCACGCGCCCTGCTGGCCTGGGCCGCGGCCATCGTCGCCGGCTACCTGTTCACGACGGCCGGCACCGGCGACGACGCCTGGTTCACCGGACCGCTGGCCGGCACCTGGCTCGGCGCCAACGGACTCGGCTGGATCGTCACGTTCGCCGTGGGCGCCGGGTTGTACGCCGCGCTCGGTGGTGCGAGGATCCGTCGATGACCGGCCGGCTCGTCCACACCGGACAGGCCATCGTCGACCTCGTGATGCGGGTCGAGGCGCTGCCGCCCCCGGGCGGTGACGTGCTCGCCTCGGACGTCCGCTTCACCGCGGGCGGCGGCTTCAACGTGATGGCCGCCGCGGCCCGAGCCGGGGCGGAGGTCGTCTACGCGGGGGAGCACGGCACCGGGCGCTTCGGCGACCTGGTCCGCGAAGCCCTGGCGGCCGAAGGTGTCGAGCTCGTCCAGCCGCCGGCCGGTTCGGACACCGGGGTGTGCGTCGTCCTGGTCGACGCGGCGGGCGAACGGACGTTCATCACCGAGACCGGCGCCGAGGGCACGCTCACGGCCGAGCACCTGCGCCGGGTGCGGCCGCGGGCCGGTGACCTGGTGTACGTCACCGGGTACAGCCTCCTCCGGAAGTCGAACCGCGACGCGCTGCTCGAGTGGCTGCCGTCGATGGGGGAGCACCGGGTGCTGCTGGACCCCGGTCCGCTCGCGGCAGACGTGGCCCCCGACGTCTGGGGTGCCCTGCTGCCGTACGTCGACATCCTTTCGTGCAACGCCGCCGAGGCTTTGACGATGTCCACTGTGGACGGCGTCGAGGCCGTCCCGGTGCGGGTCACGCGCTTTGGCGCTCAGGGCTGCGATGTCGTGGAGAACGGGGTGACCGTGCGCGTCCCAGGGTTCCCGGTCGACCCGGTGGACACGAACGGCGCGGGCGACGCCCACTCCGGCGTGCTGGCGGCGGAACTGTTGCGCGGGCAACCGCTGCTCGTCGCGGCCGGACGCGCGAACGCCGCCGCGGCGATCGCGGTCGGGCGGTACGGCCCGGCGACGAGCCCGTCCCGCGCGGAGGTCGACGAACTCCTGGCGAGCCAGGAGGAACCCGGTCAGCGGGGGTACTAGGAAAAGTGAGCCGTTCCAATGTGGCCTTGGTTGCGTCTGACGCACCCAAGGCGGCCTTCGGTGCGTTGAACGCACCGAAGGCCACCTTGGGGCGCTTGCCTG
>NZ_JBFBBZ010000107.1:0-7785 GCF_040682935.1 Amycolatopsis sp. NPDC051061 | reverse complement strand
CTTGCATCCAGCAGATGCCCTCTCACTCAAGGATTGTTGTTCCCTAGACAAGAACAATTATCCCAGGTCAGAGGGCATCTGCGTGTCTACGACATACCACTCACCAGCATATTCACCGGTGGATCCAGGCCAGAGGACATGAACGAGTCGTTCATGACGTTCCGGCGCCGCCCGGTCGGCCGGACCGCTCCCGCATCCTGGTACGGCTGGCCGCCGTGACCGGTATGCCCCGATAGTGGTCGCGTGCTCACTTCCCGTGCCCCGCTCACCCTGCCCCGGGCCGAACGGGCCGGGACGCGAGTGTCCTATCGGGACGCACTCGTCGCGACTCTCGCCGGCTACCGGCCGCTGCTGCTGGACCTCGTCGTCCCGGGCGGGCGCGCGCCCGGCGGTGGCCACCCGGTGGTGGTCTACCTCTACGGTGGCGCGCCGGCGGGCGGGTCGCACAAGCACAGCCTGCTGGGCGATCGGGTGACCGACCGGTTGGTGGCGGCCGGGTTCGCCGTCGCGCGCGCCCAGTACCGGCATGGGCGCGAAGCCGCTTTCCCCGCGCAGGTCCACGACGTGAAGGCCGCGGTCCGCTGGGTGCGCCACCACGCCGGGGACCTGGAGCTCGACGCCCGCCGCGTCGCGGCGTGGGGACACTCGGCCGGTGGCTACCTGGCCGCGATGCTCGCGGTGACGGCCGACGACGACGCCTTCGAAGGCGACCTCGGGATCACCGGCCCGCCGAGCCACGTCGGGGCGGCGGTCGCCTGGAGCCCGCCGACGGACTTCACGCGCATCCCGCCGCCGCCCGCGGATTCTCCGTTGCACAGCAGCGGCCACGACCCGCACGACTGGCTCCCCGGCCCGACGGCGAGCCCGCTGCTCCACGCGTCGGCGACCGCGGCCCCGCTGCTGCTGGCCCACGGCACCGACGACGCCGGGATCCCGATCGCGCACAGCGAAGCACTGGTCGCGGCCTACTGGCGGGCCGGCGCCGACGCCGACCTGATCCGCCTCGACGGCGCCGGACACTTCTACGGCGAACGCAAGCTCCAGCACGTCACCGACGCCGGGATCGCCTTCCTCCGCAACCACCTCGCGCCGGCAGCCTGAGCGGCACTGCGCCGACCGGGTGACGTCCCCGGGTCGGCGTCAACCGGTTCCGCACCTCCGGAGTGAACGGACCGCACACCCCGGAGCCACCAGGAGGAACCGTGCCGAACCGCACATTGCCCACCGTCGCCGCCGCGGCGTTCCTCGCCCTCGCCGGAACCGTCGGCTTCGCGCCCGCGGCATCGGCACACGACACCCTCGGCGAGGTTTACGGCTGTGGGTACCAGGGCCAGTTCCGCTGCGGCTACGGCGGCGTGACCAACAGCCACACCCGCGTCTATTCCTGCGACACCGCGAGCGACGGCTACGGTTTCCGCACGGAATACCGGCTTCGCAGCGGCGGGGGCGGCGGTGTGGACGACGCCAACGGCAGCAGCTCCGGCTGCAGCTCGATCACCCCGGGCACGGCGGCCAACCCCGTGACCATCTTCCGCGCGTGCCAGAAGCAGAACGCGTGGTGGTGCACGGGGTGGCTGTCCGCCTGAGCGCCGCTCAGCCGACGACGTCGACCTCGAACGGTTCCGCCGCGCTGTACTCGACGTCGGCCCACACCGCGCCCGGCAGGGCGAAGCGGCGATGGGACGTCAGCCGGTCGTCGTAGTGCGGGTCGGACTTGGGGTTGTTGCCGACGCCCGTCTTGTCGGAGCCCCACGCGAAGATGTTGCCGACCCACATCGGCTTCGACACGCCTTGGCCGTTGATCCGCGGCCGGACGACGAGGGCGGCACCGGCACTGCCGGACAGGTTGAGCCGGACCGTGTTCTGCCCGGCGTTGGGCGGGGTGACGGTGATGCGTTCCATGAGCTCCACTTCCGGTTCGACGGACAGGGATCCCGGCGAATCGACGCCGGGCCAGAAGTCGGCCACGACCGAGATGTCGATGCCGGGCGCGACGTCCAGCAGGTACTGCGCGGCGATCGCGCCTTCGGGTATTTCGGGTTTGCCGGTGGCCGTGGCGATCCAGTACAACGGCGGCTCGACGTGCTGGGCCTTGAACGCGGCCTTCACCTTCGGCCAGGTCGACCGGTTGCAGTAGATGACCGGGTAGGCGAACCCCGACGCACGCCGCCGCCGGGCCCAGCCCGGCGCCTCCTCCGGCCCGGCGTCGCCCGGCTCGACGTCGAGGACGTGCCCGTCGTCGGTCGACGCTTTCTTGACTATTCGCACCTTCAAGGCGGCCGGGAAGAGCGCCCAGTCGGCGGCGGTCCACGGCGCGAGCTTGATCTGGTCGATGTAGCCGGCCACCAGTGCGGGCCGGCTGTCCTTCTTCAGGATGTTCCGCGGGGTGACGGCGTCGTACATGGTGCGCATCGGCTTGCCTCGAAATCGTGGGGCGGCGGATATCGACGTATTCACGATCGCGGAAAGAGGATAACGCCACAACGGCGAAAAGGGCGCCTTTTCGGGCGAAAGCGAGGCGGCCGAAAAGGCTTCACGCGCGGCGGCGGGCCCGGAAAGAACCGGACCCGCCGCCCGCCCGGGTCATTCTTCGCGCAAATTCTCCAGGTTCGTCGTCCGCCACAACGCGGGCAGTGTCATGGCGGTGACGAACAGTACCGCGGCGATCGCGGTCGCCGTCAGGAGCGCGATCGCGGGCACGTCGGCCGACATCGGGCGGTGCACGACGAACGTGAGCACCAGCCAGTCGAGGGCGAGCCCGGCCGGCACGGCGACGAGCACCGCCACCGCCACCGGGACGACCAGCTGCCACACCAGCGACCGGGCGAGCACGCCGCGCCCGACCCCGTTCGCCGCCAGCGCGGCGAGGCTGCGCCGCCGTTCCCGCAGTTGCTCCCAAGCGGCGACCAGCAGGCTGCCCGCGACGAACAGCAGCACCAGCACCGAACCGACCGACAGCACGCGCGTGATCAGCGCGGAGGTGCCGTCCTGCCCGGTGCCGAGCGAGTCCACGGACCCGTTCCACCCCACCACGTTCCGGACGCGCTCCACCAGGTCCGGGTCGGCGTCCGGCAGGGTCGCGGACACCGTCAGCCCGACGCCGGACGCCGTCGCCAGCGCGGCCGGGGTGACGATCAGCTCCGACGCGTCCTCCCCGTACGCCGGCACGCGGTGCACCGCCGGCACCGTCCACTGGGGAACGGCGGTCCGGGCGGCCCGGCGGACCTCGGCGAACCACACGTGGTCCCCCGGCTCGGGCACGGAGCTGCCGCGGGTCGTCGCGGCGTAGACGTCGCCGTCGCGGCAGTCCGCGATGCCGGCGCCGGCCCGCAGCCGCGCGCAGTCCTCGACGACCATCGAGGTGCGTTCTCCCGACGCGGTCTCGATCAGGGCCCTGGTCCGCACCGGCACGTCGCCCAGCCCGGGCAGCGCGTGGAAGGCGGCGGTGAACGCCTCGCCGTCGGCGACGCTGGTGGCGTAGTAGCTCGCGAGCACCCGGATCTCCTGCGGCGCGGGCCGTTCGCTCTCGGTGCGGTGGTAGACCCCTTGCAGCGCAATGGATCCGGTCAGTACCACGGCGACGCCGCTGACCAGGCGCGCCGCCGTCGCGCTGTCGAGCTGGAGCCGGCGGACGGCCAGCAGCCAGGCCGGCGACCCGCCGCCGAGCAGGCCGGCGACCCGCTCGACCACCCACGGCAGCACCAGGGGCACGGCCGTGAGGACGAAGACCACGCCGACGATCACGGAGGGGTGGTCGGCGCCGTCGCCGCCCAGGCCGGTGAGCAGCAGTGCCCCGCCCACGACCGCGGGGAACAGGCGCCACGCCAGCTTCCGCCGGGTCCGCGTTCCCCGCCGCTCGACGCCCAGCGGCTCGATGACGACCTGCCGCAGCGCGAACACGGCCGCCGCGCACGCCAGCACCGGCAACGCCAGCAGGGCCGGAACACCCAGCCGCCAGTCGGGAACGACGTCGGTCCCGAAGAGGCCGCCGCGGAAGGCGTCCACGGTGATCCTCGGAACGAGCACGCGGATGAGCTGGAACAGCGCCAGGCCGGCGAGCAGGCCGGCGAACGCCCCGAGCAGTGCCTCGCCGGCCGCGATCCGGTGCACTTGGCCGCGGTCCGCGCCGACCAGGCGCAGCGCGGCGAGCCGCCGGTCCCGGGCGGCCGCCGCGAGCCGGGTGCTGGTGACGACGAAGACGAACACCGGCACCAGGCACGTCGTCGCCCCCATCACGACCAGCAGCAGCTCGAGCGAGGACAGGGGGCGGCGGGAGGTTTCGTACCCGAACCGGCTCACCAGGGCGGCGTCCGGCTGCTGCGCGACGGTGTCGGAGCCGACGTAGAAACGCAGCTCGTTCGGGCCGGTCAACCCGGCGTCGCCGATGGTGCCGAGCACCCGCCCGGCGAACCGCGGGCGCAACAGCTCGCCCTCGGGTGACCGCAGCAAGCCCGCCAGCGCCGGGGACAGCACCACCTCCCCGGGCTCCGGCAGCCGGTCCACGCCCGGCGCGGCGGGCGGGCGCGGCCCGGTGAGCTGCACGAGGTAGCCCTGCAGTCCGTGGCCGCGGAACTCGTCGTTCCGGGTGATCGCGTGGACCGGGTCGACGCCCTCGGCGGGCGCCCCGGGGACGAGGGCGCGCGCGCTCGCCCGATCGTCGCGGGCTCCCAGCAGGTTCGGCACCGACGACGCGGTGAGCAGGACGGCGACGCCGAGGCCGACCCCGACCGCCGTCAGCGTGAGCCGCACCAGCGCGGTGCGCGCCCCGCCGCCGCCCAGCGCGAGGCGCATCCCGAGCGCGAAGTCGGCGGCCCAGCGCCGGATCACCGGGTCACCTCGAGCTCCCGCGTCCGGCCGTCGCGCACGACGACCTCGCGGTCGGAGTACGCCGCGACGCGGGGTTCGTGCGTCACCAGGACCACCGCCGCGTCCCGCTCCCGGGCCGCGGTCGTCAGCAGCTGCATCACCTGCTCGCCGTTGAGCGAGTCCAGGGCGCCGGTCGGCTCGTCGGCGAAGACGACGCGCGGGCCGGTCACGAGCGCGCGGGCCACCGCCACCCGCTGGCCCTGCCCGCCCGACACCTCGCCCGGCCGCTTGCCGGCCACGTCGGCGAGGTCGAGCTCCGCCAGCATTTCGCGGGCCCGCCGCGCCGCCACCCGGCCGCGCTCGCCGTTCAGCCGCAGCGGCAGGGCGACGTTCTCCAGGCAGGTGAGCTCCGGGACGAGCCGGCCAAACTGGAAGACGAAGCCGAAGTCGGTGCGGCGCAACGCCGAGCGGGCGCGGTCGGTCAGCCGGGCGAGGTCGGCACCCCGGTAGCGGACGGCGCCGTCGTCCGGCCGGACGATCCCGGCCAGGCAGTGCAGCAGCGTCGACTTCCCCGCCCCGGACGGGCCCATCAGGGCCACGACCTCCCCCGCGCGCACCCGCAGGCTCGCCGAGGTCAGCGCGTCGGTGGGCCCGTACGCCTTCCGGACCTCGGCGGCCTCCAGCAGGACGTGCTCGGTGCTGCTCACGCGATCTCCTTCGCCAGCTGGCCGAGCCGGGCCGCGGTCAGCTCCAGCCAGCGGAGGTCGGCCTCCAGGTGGAACAGCGCGTGGTCGCAGACCAGCTGGTCGACGAGGTCGCCCCGGGTCTTGCGGCGGGTCAGCTCCCGCATGGCGTCGAGGTGGGCCGAGCGCTGGACGTCGAGGACGTCGGTGGCCGCGCGGCCGGAGAGCAGCGCGAGCACCACCTTGGTGTAGAGCGTGTTCTGCAGGTAGGCCTCCGGCTTCTCCGGGGTCGCCAGCCAGGTGCCGATGTCGGCGACCCCGGCCTCGGTGATCGCGTAGCGCTTCCGCTCCGGACCGCCGCCGGCTTCGATGCCGTCGGCCTCGACGAGTCCCTGCTTGAGCAGCCGGGCCAGGGTCGAATAGACCTGGCCGTAGTGGACGCGGCGGTCGTGCCCGAACCGGTCGTCGTAGGCGCGTTTGAGGTCGTAGCCGTGCCGAGGGCCGTTTTCCAACAGGCCGAGCAGGGTGTGTCCGATCGACATGCGCGAGACTGTACACGGTGTGTATAGCCGGAGTTTATACACCCCGTTCATAGTGCTCAGCCGAGGAGCGCCGCCAGAGGCGTGGCCGGTCGGCCGAGCAGTTCTTCGAGGTCGGCGCCGGTGGTGGCGAACTCGCCCCGGCGAGCGGCGCGGAACATGCCGAGCAGCATCGCGGCCTGCGCGGCGGGGACGCCGTGCCCGGTCAGGCCCGCCACCCACTCGTCGTCGTCGGCGACCACCCGGCGGATCGTGCGTCCGGTGAGCCCGGAAAGGAGACCGGCGACGTCCTCGAGGTCGAGCGCGACCGGGGCGGTCAGGGGCGGCGTCGGCCCGTCGAAGCGACCCTCGTCGACGAGGATCACCGCCGCGGCTTCGGCGAGGTCGGCGTGCGCCGTCCACGACACCGGCCCGTCGGCGGGCGCGACCAGTTCGCCGGTTTCGCGCGCTTGACCGAGCAGCAGCGGAACCGTACTGGCGTAGAACCCGTTGCGCAGCACGGTGAACGCCCCTGTCGTCGCCAGATGACGCTCGGTCGCGGCATGGTCGGGCATCGGCGCGAAGAGCGAGTCGTCGGCCGCGGCCTGGTGGCTCGTGTAGAGCACCCGCTTGACTCCGGCGGCGCGTGCGCCATCGATCGCCGCGACGTGGTGCCGCAGCGCCGTTTCGCCCGTGGCGTCCGTCGAGACGACGAGGACCTGCGTCGCGCCTTCGAACGCGGAGGCGAGCGAGTCCGGGTCGGCGAAGTCGCCGCGTCGCACGCGCACCCCGCGCTCGCCGAGGCCGGCCGCCTTCCCGGGCTCGCGGACGCTGACGCCGACCTGCTCGGCCGGGACCCGCCGAAGCAGCTGCTCAACGACCTGGGAGCCGAGCTTGCCGGTTCCCCCGGTGATCACGATCATGATGGATCCTCTCGATGACCAACACTGACTAACGTCGATACTAACCACGTTAGCACCGCCGCTAGCAAGAGTGAGTTATCATCGGAACCATGGTGAAGAGCCGGAGCGAAACGCAGGCGCACATCCTCGAGACCGCCGCGCGGCTCCTCGACGACGAAGGCGCGGCCGCGCTCACCATCCGCGCGGTCGCCGGGGCGGCCGGCCTGCAGGCGCCGGCGCTGTACCGGTTCTTCGAGGACAAGGACGCGCTGCTCGACGCCGTCGCCGAGCACGTCTTCGCCACCTACGTCGCCGGAAAGGCGGTCGCACCAGGTGATCCCGTCGCGGACCTGCGCGCCGGCTGGGACGCGCACCTCGGCTTCGGCCTGGCCAACGCTTCCCTGTTCGCCCTGCTCGTGACGCCGGGCCGGACGTCCCCGGCGGCCGAGGCGGGGCTGGCGGTCCTGCGCGCCCGGGTGCACCGCATCGCGGAGGCCGGCCGGCTGCGCGTCCCCGAACCCCTCGCGGTCGAACTGGTCCACGCCGCCGGCACCGGCGCCGTGCTCACCCTGCTGGCGCGGGCCCCGGCGGACCGGGATCCGGGCCTCGCCGAGACGATGTACGAGGCCGTGCTGGCCCGGATCCTCACCGACGCGCCGCGGCCGGCCGCCACCCCTCCGGAGCTGTCGAAGCTCACCGGCGCCGAGCGCGCCCTGCTCGCGGAGTGGCTCGACCGCGACTGACCGCCCTGCCCCGGGTGGCCGCGTCGGGGATTTAAAAATTGGGGGCGGGGGGGTCGCGCAATATGTATTAACGGACCCCGCCGGGGCCCCCCCCCCCCCCCGGCCCGGGGGTGGAGCCCCAACTGGAAAACAA
>NZ_JBFBBZ010000106.1:0-8081 GCF_040682935.1 Amycolatopsis sp. NPDC051061 | reverse complement strand
GTGCGGCCCCCCCCCCCCCCCGGGGCTTTATCGGCCTTTATACGGTGGCGGAGATTTCACGTGAAAGCTCCGCCACTGTATGTCAGAGGGTGATGCCGAGGAGGGCGTCGACGGCGATGCGGATCAGGCCGGGTGCCGCCGGGTCCGTGCCGTCGCGGCGCAGGGCCTCGCTCGCCCACGCGTCGATCGCCGCCAGGGCCTTCGGTGTGTCGAGGTCGTCGGAGAGGTGGTCGCGCAGCCGGGAGATCGTGTCCTCCGCGGACGGGCCGGTGGGCAGTGCGACGGCTTCCCGCCAGCGGGCCAGGCGGCTCTCCGCCCCGGTCAGCAGATCGGCCGACCACGGCCGGTCCTCGCGGTAGTGGCCCGCGAACAGCGCCAGCCGGATCGCGCCCGGGTCGACCTGGTCGGCGCGCAGCCGCGAGACGAACACCAAGTTTCCGCGCGACTTCGACATCTTCTCGCCGTCGAGGCCGATCATCCCGGCGTGCACGTAGTGGCGGGCGAACGGCCCGTCCTTGGCGACGGCCTCAGCGTGCGCCGCGCTGTACTCGTGGTGCGGGAAGATCAGGTCGGAGCCGCCGCCCTGGAGGTCGAACCCGAGGCCGAGGCGGTTGACCGCGATCGCGCTGCACTCGATGTGCCAGCCCGGGCGGCCCGCGCCCAGCTCCGACTCCCACGACGGCTCGCCCTCTCGGGCCACGCGCCACAGCAGCGCGTCCAGCGGGTGGCGCTTGCCGGCGCGGTCGGGGTCACCACCGCGCTCGGCGAAGAACTTGGTCATGGTCGGCTCGTCGTAGTTCGACTCGTAGCCGAACTTGCCGGTCGCCGTGTGATCGAAGTAGATGTCCGGGAACTCCGGGTCGTCCGCCCGGTAGGCGGCGCCGCCCGCGAGCAGCTTCGCGATGACCTCGACGATCTCGGGGATACTCTCCACCGCACCGACGAACTGCTTCGGCGGGAGGACGCGCAGCGCGGTCATGTCCTCGCGGAACAGCGCGGTCTCGCGCATGCCCAGCACGACCCAGTCGTCCTGATCCCGCTGGGCGCGCTCGAGCAGCGGCTCGTCGATGTCCGTCACGTTCTGCACGTAGTGGACGTCGTGCCCGTTGTCCCGCCACACGCGGTTCACCAGGTCGAAGGCCAGGTACGTCGCGGCGTGCCCCAGATGCGTCGCGTCGTAGGGCGTGATGCCGCAGACGTACATCCGGGCGGTGGCGCCGGGTGCGGTCGGGCGGATCTGCCCGGTGGCGGTGTCGTGGAGCCGCAGCGGGCGGGGGGTGCCGGGGATGCGGGGCACGTCGACCGATGACCAAGTCTGCATACCCTCGACTGTAAGCGCTGCCCCCGCCACCCTCCCGCCCGGTGGGACTGCTCCCCCACGTGGAGCAGCGGTTACTGCCGGCGTGCGACGTTCGCCACGATGGCGTCGCGGACGAACGCCCCGACGCCCGGCCGCTGCTCGTCCTCCCGGACGAGGAACCCGAGCTGCACCGGCTCGGTGACGTACAGCTCGCCGATCCGCCGCTGCGTCTCGTCCGAGCACTCGCCCATGACCTTGGCGAGCATCGCCCGGTGCTCCTCGGCGAGGTCCATCGCCTCGGTGCCGTCCGGCGCGCCGCCCGCGTCCCGCAGCGCGGTCAGCCGGCGCACCCACTCCCGGCGGGCCGCTTCCCCGGCCGCCAGGTCCTCCTTGGACGGTGGGGTCGCGCCCTGCCACTCGGGCGTGTCGCCCCACCGCCGCGCGGCCTCTTCCGCGTAGCCGTCCGGCTCGCGGAACCCGCCGAACACTTCGAACTTCTCCTCGGACGTCAATGCGTTGCCCATGGCTCTCGCCTCCATCGCGCGATCGACGGCCGCGACCATCCGCCCGAGCTCGCCGATGCGCGCCACCAGCAGCTCCCGCTGCCTCTTCAGGTGCGCGCCGGCGTCGGTGCCCGGGTCGTCGACGAGGGTCGCGATCGTCTCGAGGGGGAACCCGAGCTCCCGGTAGAACAGGATGCGCTGCAGCCGGTCGAGATCGTCGTCGTCGTAGCTGCGGTAGCCCGAGCTCGTCCGCCCGCTCGGGCTGAGCAGGCCGATCTCGTCGTAGTGGTGCAGCGTCCGGACGGTGATCCTGGCCAGTGCGGCGACCTTGCCCACGGGATGCCCCATCGGTTCCCCCTTTCCTCTCCGGCCGTGCGGCCCTTGCGGTGACCACGGTGGTACCTCACGCGACGTCAGGGTCAAGCGTCACCCTTCCGTAGCCGTCGCGCCGCGGCGAGCGCGGTTAGCCTGGCCCGATGAGCACGGAGGTCGCGGTGGGCATCGCGGGTGCGGTGATCGCCCTGGTCACGGCGCTCGTCCTGTACCTGCGCCCGCGCCGGGCACGGTCGGTTCCCGAGCCCCGGACGGTGCCCCGCGACCTTCCCCGGGAGCCACTGTCCGCTGTGGACCGCGGCGCGCTGCTGGCGCGGATCGAGGAGACCTTCGAGTCGGGCCGGTTCTGCGTCCTGCACGGCGGAAGCGGCGTCGGCAAGACCCACCTGGCCGCCGCGTTCGCCCGTGGCAGCCGCTCCCCCGTGGTCTGGGTCGCGGCGGAAGACCCGGCGAACGCCCTCCTGGCGTACGCGGAGCTGGCCGGGCCGGTCGGCCCCGACGCCGAATCGGCCGCCCGCGCGGGCTTGGCGTGGTTGAACAGTCTCGAGGGCGCGGTCGTGGTCTTCGACGGCGCGACCGACCCGGACGCGCTCAACCGCTGGCTGCCCGCCCGCGCCCGGGTGCTCGTCACGACCACCGTGCCGGACTTCGAGGTCCTCGGCGGCACGGTCCCGGTCGGCGGGTTCGACGAGGCCGAAGCGATCCGGTTCCTCGGCGCGCGAGCGGGCCGGGGAACCGACGACGCCACCGCGGACGTCGTGCGGGAGCTGGTCTGCCTGCCGTTCGCGCTGGCCCAGGCGGGTGCGGTGATCCGGCGGCAGGGCTTCGCGGGCTACCTCGACCGGCTGCCGCACACGCCCCCGTTGGAACGGGACCCGGGCGAGGTCCACCCGGCCTGCGTGGAGGACACGACGCTCGCCGCGCTGCGGATGGTGGCGGCCCGGGACAGCCGGGCCCTGATCGTCGCCGAACTGCTCGCGGTGCTCGCTTCGCGGGGCACGCGCCGCGAGCTGGTGCACCGCGTGGGACCGGACCCGGTGGCGGTCGACGCGGCGCTCGCCGGTCTCGCCGGAGCGTCCCTCGCGGAGTTCGACGTCCGCGGGGGCGTGGTCGTGATGCACCGGCTGACCCAGCGGGCGGTGCTCGGCCGGCTGCACGCGGAGGAGCGGCTCGCGCCGGCCCTGGACCGGGCGTTCGACGTGGTCGAGGCGGGCGACCCGGCAGTGGCCCTCGTCGGCCACTCCGCCGCGCTGTGGCGCCACTTCCGCGCGCTGCCGTCGGCCGCGCTCGCCCCGCGGCTCGCCCGGATCCTGCGGCTGCGGCGCCGCTCGGTCGAGCTGCTGGCCGAGGCGGGCGCGTTCGCACAGGCCCGCGCGCTCGGCCGTGAGGTGCTCGCGGACCACCACGCGTACCTGCCCGCCGGGCACGAGGACACCGCCCTCGCCGCGCGGTGCCTTCACCGGGCGGGCGAGCGGGTTCGCCGGGCCGGCTGACGGGGTTCGGCGACGCGGAACGCGCGGTGGTGGCCGACCAACCACCACGACACCCTTCGCCGGGCGGGCGAGCAAGTTCCCCCGCCGCACCCGCCGGCCGCGGGTCAGCGACGCCGGGTACGCAGGTAATCCCCGACCACCGCGGCACCCAGACCGTCCAGGTCCGGGGCGACCACCCGGCCACCCGAGCGGCGGGCGATGACGTCCACGAACGCCGTCAGCCGTGGGTCGTCGCCGAGGCGGAACACCGTCACCGAGGCGCCCAGCTTGGCCAGGCGGTCCACTTCGGACAGTGTCTTGTGGAGGGTCCTCGGTTGCGGCGGGTAGTCGAAAACCGCCTCACCATCCGGTTCCAGGTGCGCCGTCGGCTCGCCGTCGGTGACCATCAGCACCACCGGCTGGGCGTCCGGGTGCCGGCGTAGGTGCTGCCCGGCCAGCAGCAGCGCGTGGTGGGCGTTGGTGCCCTGCTCCCACGCGCCCTCCAGCCCGATCAGCTCCGGCAGCTCCACGGACATCGCGTGGCGCCCGAAGGTGATCAGCTGCAGCGCGTCGTTGCGGAAGCGCGTGCTGATCAGCTGGTGCAGCGCGAGCGCCGTGCGCTTCATCGGCAGCCAGCGGCCCTCCTGGACCATCGACCACGACGTGTCGACCAGCAGCGCCACCGCCGCGCGGGACCGGTGCTCGGTCTCGACCACTTCGACGTCCTCGACGTCGAGGCGGACCGCGCTCTCCCCCACCGACACCGACCGCAGCACGGCGTTGCGGATCGTCCGCGGCACGTCCCAGGGCTGCATGTCCCCGAACCGCCACGGCCGCGACGCGCCGGTGGGCTCGCCGGCCGCGCCCGCCGACTCGGTCTCGCGATCACCCGTCTTGCCGCGCAACGCGTTCACGACGTCCGACAGCGCCGTCTCGCCCAGGCGCCGCAACGCCTTGGGTGACAACCGGAGCGTCCCGTCGGCGGCCCGCTCGAACAGGCCCTGGCGGCGCAGCTCACGCTCCAGTTCGGACAGTCGCCGCGCGTCGACGCCGGCGTCCTTGCCGAGCTGGCGTTCGAGCGACTCCAGGTCGATGTCCTCCAGCCGCGCCCCGGGGTAGGACTGGCCGAGCTGCTCGGCCAGCGCGTCCAGCTCGGCGAGATCCGCCATCGCCTGGGCCCCTTCGCCCATGCCCAGCGGGTTCTTGCCGCGGAAGCGCTCCGAGCCCGTCCAGTCCTCGCCCGGCCGCGCGGCCCGCAGCTGACTGTCCAATTGGGACAGCTGCTGCGCGAGACGCGGGTCGCCGAACGCCTGCTGGGACAGCTCGGCCAGTTCGGCCCGCTGCTCGGCCGACATCGAGTTGAGCATCCGCTGGGCCGCGGCGGACCGTTCGGCGAGCGCGTCGATCAGCTCTTCGACGGTGCGCGGGTTCTCCGGGAAGAACTCGCCGTGCTTGGCCATGAAGTCGTCGAACCGCTCCTGGATGTCCTCGGCGCCCTGGGCGTGCGCGGCCAGGAGATCGTTGAGGTCGGAGAGCATCTCGTTGATCCGCTCGACGTCCTCCGGGCCGGCGTTCTGCAGCGCCTGCTTCATGCCCTGGAAGCGCGACTCCATCAGCTCCTGGCCGAGCAGGTCGCGGATCTGCTGGTAGTTCTCCCGGCCCTGCTCCGACCGCCAGTCGTACTCGGAGAGCTCGTTGACGGCCGCGGCGGTGCCCGACGGCAGCGCGTCCAGCTGGGCTTCGCGGAAGCGCGCCTCGTCGTCCGGGTCCGGGAACAGCTCCCGGCGTTCGGCGTCGAGCGCTTCGCTCAGCAGGCGCTGGACCTCCTGCAGGGTGCCGTCGAGGTTGTTGCGCCGCTGGATCTGCGACCGGCGCTGCCAGAGACGCCGGGTCAGCTCGTCCAGGCCCGACGTGCGTTCGGTGCCGCGCCGGAGCAGCTCCTCCAGCGCGGACCGCGGCGACGACCCGGCCATGACCTCGCGGCCGATCTCGTCGAGCGCGTCACGCAGGTCGGCCGGCGGCGCGAGCGGGTCCGGCCCGTCGTGCCACGGGCCGTAGGAGTAGCCGTCGGGAAGCGGGACCGCGGTCATCGGCCGTAGACGGTCGTCGCGTCGTCGGAGTCCTTGGCCAGCCTTCGGGCCAGGAACAGCGATTCGAGGGCGAGTTCGACGGCGGCCGCGATCCGGCCGGCCGGTTCGTCCGGAGAGACGCCGGCCCGCCGGGCGACCTCGTGCAGCACCGGAAGCTCCGGCAGCGCCTTGAGGACGTCCTCGCCCGGCACGCGCTCGCCGGTGGCGACCAGGTGTCCCTCGGCGACGGCGTCGGCCAGCGGCCGCAGGTCGAGCCCGGCGAACCGCTCGCGGGCGGTCTCGGCGACCGCGCGGCGCAGCAGGTGCACGAGGTGCTCGATTTCGCGGCCTTCCTCGCCCGCCTCGAACTCGATCTTGCCGCGCAACACCGACGGCACGGCGTCGAGGTCGACCGGCCGGGCCACGGCGGGTTCCTCGCCGGTCAGCGCCGAGCGGCGCAGAGCCGCGGCCGCCACGGTCTCGGCCGCCGCGACGGCGAACCGCGCCGACACGCCGGAGCGCTGGTCGACGGCGGGTGATTCCCGGAGGTTCCGGACGAACCGGGCGATGATCTCCAGCAGCGGCTCGCCGACCTCGGCGACGAGGTGCGCCTCCTGCCGGACGACGGCCACCTCCGACTCGACGTCGAGCGGGTAATGGGTGCGGATCTCGGCGCCGAAGCGGTCCTTGAGCGGGGTGATGATCCGGCCGCGGTTGGTGTAGTCCTCGGGGTTCGCGGTCGCGACGAGCAGGACGTCCAGGGGCAGCCGCAGCGTGTAGCCGCGGACCTGGATGTCGCGCTCCTCCATCACGTTGAGCAGGGCGACCTGGATGCGTTCGGCGAGGTCGGGCAGCTCGTTGATGGCGACGATGCCGCGGTGGGCGCGCGGGACCAGCCCGAAGTGGATGGTCTCGGGGTCGCCCAGGCTGCGGCCTTCGGCGACCTTCACCGGGTCGACGTCGCCGATCAGGTCGCCGACGGAGGTGTCCGGCGTGGCGAGCTTTTCGGTGTAGCGCTCGGAGCGGTGGCGCCAGGCGACCGGCAGCTCGTCACCGAGCTCGGCGGCGCGCCGGATCGACGCGGGCGTGATCGGCTGCAACGGGTGTTCGCCCAGCTCGGAGCCCTCGATGACGGGCGTCCACTCGTCGAGCAGGCCGGCGAGGGTGCGGAGCAGGCGGGTCTTGCCCTGGCCGCGTTCGCCGAGCAGGACGACGTCGTGGCCGGCCAGCAGCGCGCGTTCGAGCTGCGGCAGCACGGTGCGGGAGAACCCGACGATGCCGGGCCAGGCGTCTTCGCCCGTCCTGAGGGCGTCGAGGAGGTTGTCGTGGATCTCTTGCGCGATGGGCCGCGGCTCGTACCCGGCCGCGCGCAGGGCCCCGGCGGTGCGGGGAAGAGCGTCTGGAACTGCGTTCACCCGTTCGACGCTACTGCCGGATCGCCGGTGCGTCGATGTGGAGCGACTCCAGCGTGGGCGCGCTGCCGCGGTTGGGGGCGGGCCGGTAAAATAGGGCGTCGTGTGCCGTCCCAGTGCGACCTTCGCCGTCTGGTCCGCCGCGTGGCTGAACGGAGCCGCCGCGTCCGACGATGTCCTCGACGCCCTGCTCGCGTGGGGTGAAGCCCACGACGTCGTGGCAGCCGATGCGGCCGCCGCGGAGGCGTTCACGCTGCCGCTGGCCTTCAACCGCGCGGCCACCCCGGT
Organism: Amycolatopsis sp. NPDC051061; assembly: GCF_040682935.1. Classification (NCBI taxonomy): domain Bacteria; kingdom Bacillati; phylum Actinomycetota; class Actinomycetes; order Pseudonocardiales; family Pseudonocardiaceae; genus Amycolatopsis; species Amycolatopsis sp. NPDC051061. Next base: position 704 of record NZ_JBFBBZ010000106.1, on the reverse strand, counting down.
CCAGCTGCTCATGGCCTTGCGTTCGCAAGGAGCGAAAAGCATGTGGCTGCTGCTCCCGGTCCCGGGCGACGTCCGCGGCCTCGGCGGCGGCGGCCCGTTCGCGGAGGCGGCGCTGCGCGCGGGCGACGCGGTGGTCCTCCCGGAGCTCGGTTTCGGGCTGGTGCCGCAGCCGATCGCCGAGGGTCTGGTGCGCTGGACGGTCTTCTCGCTGCCCTCGGCGGCCGCGCCCGAGTACGTCGGGCTCAGCGAAGCCGAGCACGGGCTGACGGACGCGATCCGCAACAGCGCGGGGGCGCTGCAGGCGCTGGACGTGGCTTCCGACCGGCCGGGGGTGCGCGCGGAACTGTCGGCGCACCTGCGGTCCCGCCCGGACGTCGACTGGCCGGCGGGCACGCCGGGGCGGGCGTTGCGGGTGCTGCAGCGGGCGGAGGAGATCGCGGCGATCCTGGCGATCGCGTCGTCCGACGACCCGGGTGGAGCGCTGTCGGCTTCGGCTTCGTCGCTGCGGGCCCAGGCGCTGCGGCCGCTGTCGGAGGCGGTGCGGACCGCCCGGTGCGCGGCGGTCAACGAGGCGGTGCGGGTGTTCGCGGAGCAGACGGCCCGCGAGGGCTGAGGTCTCCAGCGCCCCAAGGTGGCCTTGGTTGCGTTGAACGCACCGAAGGGCCCCTTGGGTGCGTTCAACGCACCGAAGGCCACCTTGGGGC
>NZ_JBFBBZ010000105.1:0-9879 GCF_040682935.1 Amycolatopsis sp. NPDC051061 | reverse complement strand
AGCGAGGGCCCGGACTGCGGACAGGCCGTGCGCGGTGTCCCGAGCCATGACCACGGCCCGCTGCTCCAACGCGGCCCGCGTGGTCGCCAGCGACCAGCCCAGGTCGACGTTCCGGCCGGCGAACTCCGCCATGTACTCAGCCAGCCTGGCAGCCTGACCGGCCAACGCCTCCGGCGTGCGGGCGGACAGCAGCCACGGGCTGAGGCCGTCGGGAGCCTCGTTCAGGACGTCGACCGAGTCAGGAGCCTGTTCGAGGATGACGTGCGCGTTCGTGCCGCTCACCCCGAAGGAGGATACACCGACCCGTCGCGGCGCGCCGGTGTCCGGCCACTCCTGTTGCTGGGCAAGCAGTTCCACCGCTCCGGCCGTCCAGTCGACCTTGGGGGTGGGGTTGTCCGCGAACAGCGAGCGGGGGAGCACCCCGTGCTGGAGCGCCAAAACGGTCTTGATCACGCTGGCCACCCCGGCCGCCGCCTGGGCGTGCCCGATGTTGGACTTCAGCGAACCCAGCCATAGCGGCCGGTCACGATCCTGGCCGTAGGTGGCGAGCACGGCCTGGGCCTCGATTGGGTCGCCGAGTGTGGTGCCGGTGCCGTGCGCCTCGACAGCGTCCACATCGGATGGTCGCAGTCCGGCGTCGGCCAGCGCGGCCTGGATGACCCGCTGCTGGGACGGCCCGTTCGGGGCGGTCAGCCCGTTGGACGCGCCGTCTTGGTTCACCGCCGATCCGCGCAGCACAGCCAGGATCTCGTGCCCACGGGCGCGGGCGTCCGACAGCCGCTCCAACAGCACCAGACCCACACCCTCGGACCAGGTGGTGCCGTCGGCCTCGGCGCCGAAGGACTTGCAGCGCCCGTCCGGGGCCAGCCCGCGCTGGCGGGAGAACTCCACGAACGCCGTGGGCTCACCCATCACGGCCACACCACCGGCCAGCGCCATCGAGCACTCGCCCGAGCGCAACGCCCGAACGCCGAGGTGGATCGCCACCAGTGACGAGGAGCACGCGGTGTCCACCGTCAGTGCCGGGCCGTTGAGCCCGAGCGTGTAGGAGATGCGGCCGGACACGACACTGGTCGCGCCGCCCACGCCGAGGTGGCCCTCCAGGCCCTCGGGCACCGGACCGGGGCCGCTGCCGTAGTTCTGGCCGCTCGCGCCGGCGAACACGCCGACATCCAGGCCACGCAGACCCGCCGAGTCGATCCCGGCCTGCTCGAAGGTTTCCCACGCGACCTCCAGCAGCAGCCGCTGCTGCGGGTCCATCGCCAGGGCCTCAAGCGGGGAGATCCCGAAGAACTTCGCGTCGAACCCGCCGGCGTCGGCCAGGAACCCACCCTCGCTGACGTAGGACTTGCCCACGGCGTCGGGGTCCGGGTCGAACAGCGAGTCCAGGTCCCAGCCTCGGTCGTTCGGGAACGGCCCGATCGCGTCGGTGCCCTCGGTGACCAATCGCCACAGGTCCGCCGGGGAGGTGACGCCACCGGGCAGTCGGCACCCCATGCCGACCACGACGATCGGGTCCTCGCCCAGCGGCGCGGCGACCACGACCGGCGCGGCGGCCGGGGCCGCCCCGACACCCAGTTCGGCCAGTAGGTGCGCGGCGGCCTCCAGCGGCGTCGGGTGGTCGAACACCATGGTGGCCGGCAGTCGCAGGCCGGTGGCCGTGGCGAGCCGGTTCCGCAGTTCCACGGCGGTCAGCGAGTCGAAACCCGCGTCGCGGAACGCCCGGCCGGGGGAGACCGCGTCCACGGTCGCGAATCCCAGCACGGCGGCGGCCTGTTCTCGGATCAGTTCGACCAGCAGGCGTTCCCGGCCTGGGCCGTCGAGCGTGGTCAGCCGGGCGGTGAGCCCGCCATCGCCGACCACGGGGGCGGCCGTGGCGGTCCGTCGGCTCGGTTTGGCCAGCCCGCGCAGCAGGACGGGTGCGTCAGCGTCCAGTGCACTGCGATCGATGCGCATTGGGACGAGCAGCGCGCGACCCGATGCCGTGGCGGCGTCGAACAGGGCCATGCCCTCGTCGGCGGTTAGCGCGGAGATACCGCCCCGGCGCATCCGGTCGTTGTCGGCGTTGCCCAGCGCGCCGGTCATCCCGCCGTCCTGCGCCCATAGGCCCCAGGCCAGTGACGTGCCCGGCAGACCGGCCGCGAGCCGGGTCTGGGCCAGTGCGTCCAGCCAGGCGTTCGCTGCGGCGTAGTTGGCCTGCCCGACCCCACCGAGCACACCGGCCGCCGAGGAGTACACCGCGAACAGCGCCAGGTCGTCGTTGCGGGTCAGTGCGTCCAGGTGCGTGACCGCGTCGATCTTGGGCCGGAAGACCGTGTCCAGGCGCTCCGGGGTCTGCGCGCTGAGCAAACCGTCGTCCAGCGCGCCTGCGGTGTGCACGACAGCAGTGAGCGGGTGCTCGGCCGGGATCGAGTCGAGCAGACCGGCCACGGCGTCCCGGTTCGCCAGGTCGCAGGCCGCGATGCGCACGTCTACCCCGAGCTCTGCGGCCAGTTCCGCTGCACCGGGCGCGTCCTGGCCTCGGCGGGAGACCAGTAGCAGATGCTGTGCACCGTGCGCGGCGACCAGGTGCCGGGCGGCCAGCGCTCCCAGCGAACCCGTGCCGCCGGTGACCAGGACCGTGCCCTCAGGGTCGAGGGCACGCGGAACGGTCAGCACGATCTTGCCGACGTGTCGACCCCGGCTCATCCAGCCGAACGCCTCGGGCGCGCGGGTGATCTCCCACGCCGAGGTGGGCAGCGGACGGATCGTGCCCGCCTCGAACAGCTCGACCAGCTGGGCCAACAACTCCTGGACCCGGTCGGCGGATGCCTCCCCACCCAGGTCGAACACCCGGTAGGTGACGCCGGGGTGCGCGGACGCGACCTCGTCCAGCTCACGCAGGTCGGTCTTGCCCATCTCCAGGAACCGGCCGCCGTCGCCCAGCAGGTTCAGCGAAGCGTCGATGTGCTCACCAGTCAGCGAGTTAAGCACGACGTCCACACCACGGAAAGTGTTGGCGTAGGTCAGATCGCGGCTGGAGGACAGCTGTCCGGCCGGGACGCCCAGACGCTCCAGCACGGCGTGCTTGCTCGGGTGCGCGGTGCCCAGGACCGTGGCCCCGAACGCCTGCGCGAGCTGCACGGCCGCCATACCGACGCCACCGGCGGCGGCGTGCACGAGCACGGTTTGCCCGGTCGCGAGGTGGCCGAGGTCCTGGAGGCCGTACAGAGCGGTGAGGAACGCGATCGGCACCCCGGCGCCCGTGGCGAACGACCAGCCTTCTGGCATCCGGACGACCGTTCGATGGTCGGCGATCGCCAGCGGCCCGTACGCGCCAGGGAACATGCCCATCACCCGGTCGCCAACGGCCAGGTCACCCGCGTCCGGCCCGACCTCGACGACCACACCGGCACCCTCGGTGCCGATCACCGCACGACCCGGGTACATGCCCAGAGTTACCAGCACGTCGCGGAAGTTCAGTCCGGCGGCCCGCACCTCGATGCGAACCTGACCCGGTTCCAGCGCGGCCGTGCCGGACTGGTCCGGGGTCAGCGCAAGCGCGTCGAGCGTGCCCGGCCGGTCGTTGCCCAGCTGCCAGGACGACGTGCGCGGCACGGACAGCGCGGCGCGGGCCCGAGTCAGCCTGGGCACGTACGCGGTACCAGCGCGCAGCGCGAGCTGCGGTTCGGTGGACGTGAACGCCGAACGGACGTCGGCACCGGGTTCGGCGTCGACCAGCAGCACCCGACCTGGGTTCTCCGACTGCGCGGTGCGCACCAGGCCCCACACCGCGGCCGCTGCCGGATCGGTGACCTCACCGTCGGTGTGCACGGCCACGGCACCGGTCGTGATGACGGCCAGCTGGGCGTCCGACTCCTGGATCGCCGCGAGCACGTGTGCGGTCAGGGCGCGGGCGCGCTCCGGCCCGTCAGCGGGAACGTCCAGTCCGCGAGTGTCCACAATGGTCGGGCTGGCGGGGCTTTCCCCGGACAGCAGGTGTTCGGTCCACTCGACAGTCCACAGCCCGTCCGGAACGCCGGCGGCGATCGGCTCGGCGGCACGGAACGTGAGCGTGTCGACGTCTGCGACCGGGTGTCCGGCGGTGTCGAACAGGCGCACGGTGACGCCGTCATCGGCGGCGCGGGCGTGCACGCGGACCGTGCTGGCGCCACTGGCGTGCAGTCGCACCCCGTTCCACGCGAACGGCTGCAGCCCGGCCGGGCGTTCCTGGCCGTCCTGCTGACAGAAGTGGGTCGCGTGCAGGGCAGCGTCGAGCAGCGCGGGGTGGATGCCGAACTGTTCGGCCTCGGTTCCCTCCGGCAGGGCGACGTCCGCGAACACCTCACCGTTGCGGTTCCACGCGGTGTGCAGGCCGCTGAACACCGGGCCGTAGGCGTAACCGCCCGCGGCGAGCCGGCCGTAGAACCCGTCAGTGTCGATCACTTCGGCACCAGCGGGCGGCCACTCGGCGGGCAGCTCGGCGGTCGGGGTGTGCGCGAGCGGGGCGACAGTGCCGGTGGCGTGCTCGACCCAGTCGGCCGTGGTGTCGGTACGGGAGTAGATGCGCACCGATCGGCGGCCGTCGAGCTCCGCGCCCACCACGACCTGAACGCTCAGCGCGCTGCCCTCGGGGAGCGGCATCGGACGGCCGATGACCAGTTCCTCCACGACCGGCGTACCGGTCTCGTCGCCCGCCCGGACGGCCAGTTCGACCAGCGCGGTGCCCGGCACGAGCGCGGTCCCGGACACGACGTGCTGAGTCAGCCACGGCTGAGCGGTCGCGGACAACCGCCCGCTCAGCTGTACCCCACCGGTCTCCGGCAGCGCGACCACTGCACCCAGCAGCGGGTGCTTCGCCTCGTACAGACCGACAGCGCCGACGTCGGTGGTCTTCGCCGCGCGAGTGAGCCAGTAGTGCTCGTGCTGGAACGCGTACATCGGCAGAGTGGTCTGCCGCGCGCCGGTACCCGCGAACAGCGGACCCCAGTCGACGGTCGCGCCGCGCACGTGCAGACCCGCCACACCGGCAAGCACGGCCTGCACTTCGGGGACGTCCGCGCGCAGGGTCGGCACGAACACGGCTTCCGGCAGGCAATCCGCGCCCGCAGCGGTGAGCACACCCTCCGGGCCCAGTTCCAGGAACGTCCGCACTCCGGAGGCAGCCAGCGCGCGCAGCCCGTCGAGGAACCGGACCGTGCCCCGGGCATGCCGCACCCAGTAGTCGGCCGAACCCAGGTCCGCGACCTCACCGGTCAGCGTGGACAGGACCGGAATGCGGGCCGGGGAGTAGGTCAGGTTCGTTGCCACAGCACGGAAATCGTCCAGAATTGGGTCCATCCGGGGAGAGTGGAACGCGCGCGAGACGGTCAGGCGCTTGGTGCGTCGACCCTGCGCCGCGAACTGCTCGGCGACGGCGGTGACCGCGTCCTCATCGCCGGACAGCACAACGGAAGTCGGCCCGTTGACGGCCGCGAGCGCGACCCGATCCTCCTGCCCGACGAGCAGCGGGGTGACCTCGTCCTCGGTCGCTTCCACCGCGACCATCGCGCCACCGGTGGGCAGGGCCTGCATGAGATGGCCTCGAGCGCGCACGAGCGTGGCCGCGTCCTCCAGCGACAGCACCCCGGACACGTGCGCGGCGGCGATCTCACCGATCGAGTGCCCGGCAAGGAAAGCCGGTCGCACGCCCCAGGCCTCGACCAGCCGGAACAACGCCACTTCCAGAGCAAACAGGGCCGGCTGGGTGAACGCGGTGGTGTTCAGCAGCGCGCCTGGTTCGCCCAACGCCACCTCGGCGAGGCCGATCGCCGAACCGTCACCGGTCGGCAGGTCACCGACGGCGGCACAGGCTGCGTCGAACGCCCGCGCGAAGACCGGGAACCGCGCGTGCAGTTCCCGACCGGCCCCGGCGCGCTGACTGCCCTGCCCGGTGAACAGCACCGCCGTCTTTCCGGTCAGTACCTCGCCGGTGACGACCGTGCGCTCGGTGCGACCCTCGGCGAGAGCGGCCAGGGCATCCTCGGACAGCACTACAGCGCGGTGCTCCAGTGTGGACCGGGTCGTGGCGAGCGACCACGCGGTGTCCAGCAGCGGAGCACCGGCGGCCAGGTGGTCCCGCAGCCGGGCGGCCTGCTCGGCCAGCGCGGCTGCACTGCGGGCGGACAACATCAGTGGCACGATTCCGCCCGTGGCAACGGGTCCGGGCTCGGTGGCCGGCCGGTCGTCCACGCTCGGTGCGGGAACTGGCTCGCCAGGAGCCTGCTCGACGATCACGTGCGCGTTCGTGCCACTGACCCCGAATGAGGACACCGCCGCCCGGCGTGCCCGGCCGGTCTCCGGCCAGACCTGTTCCTGGGTAAGGAGTTCGACCGCACCAGCGGCCCAGTCCACGTTCGGCGTTGGGGTGTCCGCGTACAGGGTGCGGGGGAGCACCCCGTGCCGGATCGCCTGCACCATCTTGATCACCCCAGCCACTCCGGACGCCGACTGGGCGTGCCCGAGATTGGACTTCACCGAGCCCAGCCACAGCGGCCGGTCGGTGGGCCGCTCGCGGCCGTAGGTGGCCAGAAGCGCGCTCGCCTCGATCGGGTCACCCAGCCTGGTCCCGGTGCCGTGCGCCTCGACCACGTCCACGTCGGCCAGGCCGAGTCGACCGTTGGCCAGTGCGGCCCGGATGACCCGCTCCTGCGACGGGCCGTTCGGCGCGGTCAGCCCGTTGGACGCGCCGTCCTGGTTCACCGCCGAACCCCGGATCACCGCGAGGATTTCGTGCCCGTTCGCCTTCGCATCCGATAGCCGCTCCAGCAGAAGCAGACCCGCGCCCTCGGACCACACGGTGCCGTCAGCGCCCTCGCCGAAGGACTTGCACCGGCCGTCCGGGGCCAACCCTCGCTGCCGGGAGAACTCCACGAACGCGGTCGGCTGACCCATCACGGTCACCCCGCCCGCGAGTGCCATTGAGCACTCCCGCGCCCGCAGCGCCCGCACCGCGAGGTGAATCGCCACCAGCGAGGAGGAGCACGCGGTGTCGACGGTGACCGCCGGACCAGTCAGGCCCAGCGTGTACGAGACCCGCCCGGAGATGACGGACGCGGAGGCGTTGACGCCAAGGAAGCCCTCCATGCCCTCCGGCGCGTCACCGGGCCCACTGCCGTAGCCCTGCGGGTTGCTGCCTGCGAACACGGCGACATCCCGACCCTCCAACGACCTCGGGTCGATGCCCGCGCGCTCGAAGGTCTCCCACGCGACCTCCAGCAGCAGCCGCTGCTGCGGGTCCATCGCCAGGGCCTCACGCGGGGAGATCCCGAAGAACCCGGCGTCGAACCCGCCGGCGTCCGCCAGGAAACCGGCCTCCCGGACGTAGGAGGTGCCAGTGGCGTCCTGGTCGTCGTCAAACAGCGTGGCCAGGTCCCAACCGCGGTCGGCCGGGAACGGACCGATCGCGTCCCGCCCCGCGCGCACCAGCTCCCACAGCGACTCGGGATCGCTCACCCCACCGGGCAGCCGGCACGCCATGGACACGATCCCCACCGGCTCCCTGGACTCGGCGACGAGCCGTTCGTTCTCGCGCCGCAGCTTCTCGTTGTCCGTCAACGAGGTCCGCAGTGCGTTGACGACGCTCTCCGGCGATGTGCCCGTGCTCATGTCCGCTCCGCTCCGCATTCTGGACTTCAGTCTTTTCGGTCGCTCGTGTCGCGCATCGCCCGCTGGACCAGTCCGGCGAGGTCCAGCCCCGCGATGGCGTTCAGTTCCTCGTCCACTTCGCCGCGCTCCGGCTCGGCGGCCGGGCCCGCGACGCTCAGCAGCACGTCCAGCACACCCAGTTCCTCGAACCTGGCCAGCGGCACCGAGGCCAGCGCCCGGCGGATGTCGTCCTCCCAGTCGGCCACCTCGGCGGCGGTCACCGTGCCACCCGTGACCGCCGTGGCCGGGGCGAGCTCGGCGCGCAGCGCGCGGGCCAGCACGGTGGGCTTCGGGTGGTCGAACACGACGGTCGGGGCCAGCCGCAGGCCGGTCAGCGCGTTCAACCGGTTGCGCAGCTCGACGGCGGTTACCGAGTCGAACCCGGTGTCCTTGAACGCCCGGTCCCGCTCGACCGCCTCGGCGTTGCTGTGCCCGAGCACCGCCGCCGTCTCGGCCTGCACCAGCCCGGCCAGCAGTTCCTCCTGCTCGGCCGGGGACAGCCCGGTCAGCCTGGCCACCAGCTGCGCCCGGACGTCACCGCTGTCGGTCGCGGCCTCGGCCGGTTCGGTCAGCAGCGCGGTGACCTCGGGCAGTTCGCGCAGCAGCGGCCGTTCGCGGGTCATCGTGTAGCCGGGGACGAACCGCTCCCAGTCGATGTCCGCGACCACGGTCGTCGTCCGCCCGGTGCCGACGGCCAGTGCCATCCCGCGCACGGCCAGCGCCGGGTCCATCGGGCGGATGCCGATGCGCCGCCACTGCTCGTCCTCGCCGTCACCGATCATGCCGTGGCCGCCGCCCCAGCCGCCCCACGCCACCGAGGTGGCCACCTGGCCGCGGGCCCGCCGGTTCGCGGCCAGCCCGTCCAGGTGGGCGTTGGCCGCCGCGTACGGGGCTTGCCCGCCGCTCCCCCATACGGCCGCGCCGGAGGAGAACAGCACGAACGCGTCCAGTTCCCGGTCGCCCAGCAGCCGGTCGAGTACTCGGGCGCCCTCGACCTTGCCTCGGGTCACGGCCGAGTACTGCTCGACGGTCAGTTCGGTGACCGGCGTGGCGGCCAGCCCGGCCCCGGCGGTGTGCACGACGGCCGACAGCGGCTCGTTCCGCTCGGCCTCGGCGATGACGGCCGCCAGCGCGTCCGTGTCGGAGATGTCGCAGGCCACGATCGTGCACAGCGCGCCGAGCGTCTCGACCTCGGCGGCCAGTTCGGTCGCGCCCAAGGCGTCCGGACCCTTGCGGCTGGCCAGAACGATGTGTGCAGCGCCGTTTCCGGCCAGCCAACGGGCCACATGCGTGCCCAGCCCACCGGTGCCTCCGGTGACCAGGACCGTTCCACGCGGGATCCACTCCCGGCCGCCCGAGGACTCTCGAACCAGGCGTCGAGCGTGCAGCTTCCCGTCCCGGACGGCCAGCTGGTCCTCTCCGCCGGGGGCGCCGAGCGCAGCGGTCAACAGGTCGAGCGTGTCCTCGGACAGCTCGCCGGCGGGCAGGTCGACCAGTCCGCCGAAGGTGTCCGGCCCGTCCAGCGCCAACACCCCGCCCAGACCCCACACGGCGGCCTGCTCCGGTTCGGCGGCCTCATTCGCAACGCTGACCGCGCCCGAGGTCACGCACCACAGTGGCGCGGTGATGCCCCGGTCGGCCAGCGCCTGGACGAGCGCGGTCGTGCCGGCGGCGGGCTCGCCCTCGACTTCCCAGGACAGCAAGGAGACAACCCAGTCCGCGTTCTCGGACCCGTCGAGCACCTCGGCCAGACTGTCCCGAGTGAGGTCGGTGGCCTCGACCGGCACGACGTCCGCACCCCGCGCGGCCAGTCCGGCCAGTACCGAGCGCATCCGGTCCTCGGCCGCCTGCACAGCCGGTACGACCACGAGCAGCCGACCGGACGTGCGCGGCTCGGCACCGGGCACGGGTGTCCAGGTGACCCGGTAGCGCCAGCTGTCCAGCTGGGCGTTGGCGCGGCTGCGCCGACGCCACGAGGACAGCGCGGGTAGCACCTGCTCCAGCAGGTCCTTGTCCACGGCCAGATCCTCGGCCAGCGTGTCCGCGTCACCCTCGTCGATCGCCGACCAAAGCGCGCCGTCGGCCGTGTCCGCATTGCTGGTCGGGTGGGTGGGCTTGGGCCAGTAGCGTTGGTGTTGGAATGCGTAGGTGGGTAGGGGGACTCGTTGGGCGGTTGGTAGTACTTGTGTCCAGTTGATGTGGATGCCTCGGACG
>NZ_JBFBBZ010000104.1:0-11923 GCF_040682935.1 Amycolatopsis sp. NPDC051061 | reverse complement strand
GCGGCCAGCTCATCATACGAAGGACGGACACCTTCTCCCACAACAAGATCATCCCACAGTCACGCTCAAGTCCCGGAAATGGCCTGAACAGTTACGAATTCAAGCTACTAGAACGCGTGTTCGAACGTCATCACTCACAAGGGTATAGACCGAAACTCACACGTCCCGGTCTCGCAGATACCGCGTGTGATCGGCCTGCCGGTCGACGTCGGAAGCGTAGAACCGCTCGGCCACCCGGTGCGCGAACCCGTACTTCCCGAGGTCGACCGTCGTCGCGATCTGCCGCGACCCGGCCGTGTCGACCTCGACCTTCAGGCCGTGGCGGGCGAAGGCGTCGACGACGCGCTGGTCGGTGAAGAACGCCTGCTTCTCCGACCCCGATCACGCCGCGCACGGCGGTGAGGTCGCCGCCCTGCGCGGAGTCGTCGCCGCGGCCCCAGACGATCACGGCGACGACGGCCAGCAGCAGCACCACGGCCAACCCGATGGACACCTGGCGTTTCACTGTCACTCCCCTCGACGGCCAAATCCTCTACGGCCTTCGACTCGTTTGACGCGCGAACGAGCCAGTTCGAAGTGAAGGAAAGATGAACTGACGGGGTCAGGACGGCTGGAACCAGGTCCCGGGCGCCCATTCCGTGTCGCCCCAGGCTTTCCGCTCGTCGGAGCGTGGGTCGAGCACCAGATCCGTGTCTTCCCGGAAAACGAGCACCGGCCGCAATTCGGGGCCGTACGGCGGCCATTCGGGACCGTCGGCGTCCGCGACGCCGTCCCGGACGAACCGCACCCAGCACCGGTGGATGAGCAGCGCCGCGCGCTCGCGCGCCGGGTTGACGGCGGAGCCCTGCGGGGCGAGCGGCAGCGGAGTCTTCCACGCCATCGTCGTCTCGGTGCCGTGGCCGCCGTCGAGCTGCTCGGGCACACCGGGTGCCGCGATGTCGATGCGGTAGCGGTAGACGGCCGCGTAGGCGGACTGCGCGTCGGCGAGGCGCTGCGTCGGGATGCCGTAGCGCTCGTCGCCCATCGCGGCGATCTTCGCGGCCTTCAGGTCGGGGACGCGGCGAAGGTACGTCTCGAGAAGCTGCGAAGCGCCTTCGTCACCGAGAATGCCGTTCAAGACCGAGCTCGCCGGAGCGGTCGCGACGTCGTCGCCGAGCATCAGCGCGTACGTGCTGCCCTCGTTGCTGTTGCAGCCCACGAGCAGTGAGACGCCGGCCGCGCTCCCCCGCCGGATCGGCTCGATCGGAATCTCCGGCAGCACGCGGGGGTGCAGCGTCGGCCGCCACAGCCACAGCGCCTGGAAGCCGGTGAGGATCCGTTCCTGCGCCTCGACGAACTCCTTGGCCGGCAACGCCCGCAACGCCTCGACGTCGTGGCAGCCGACCTCGTCCAGGAGCCGCCGGGCCAGCGCGGTCCCGGCGTCCGGCGTCGCGACGTGGTCCGCGCCGCCGCTGCTGCTGATCGCCTGGGCGAACAACCCCGTGCCCAGCGGGCTGCCCATCAGGTTCCCGACGCTCTTCGCGCCCGCCGAGACGCCGTAGACGGTGATCCGAGCGGGATCACCGCCGAACGCGGAAACGTTGCGGCGCACCCACTTCAGGGCCTCCACCTGGTCGAGGAACCCGCACACCCCGGCGTCCGCTTCGGACTCCCCGAAGATCCCGGCGAGGTGCAGGAAGCCCAGCGAACCGAGGCGGTAGTTGATGGTGACGACGACGATCCCGGCGCGCGCGAACTCCTCGCCGTCGCCCAGCTGCTCGCCGTGGCCGACGCGGTACCCGCCGCCGTGCAGCCAGAACAGCACCGGCCAGCCGCGCTCGGGAACGGGCCCTTCCGGCGTGCAGACGTTGAGGTACAGGCAGTCCTCGTCGCAGACGGCGGCCGGGTTCATCGGATCCGGCGACTGCATCGCGTGCGGCCCGTACTCCGTCGCGACGTGCACGCCACCGGACAGCGACGGCGGCCGCGGCGCCTTCCACCGCAGCTCGCCGACCGGCGGCCGGGCGTACGGGATCCCGCGCCACCGGCGGACGCCGTCGCCCGCCAGCCCCACCAGCGCCCCGAGCTCGGTCGTGACCGTCGGGACGGAAGCCATCAGAGCGAGGCCTGCTCGACCGTCGGCAGGCAGATTTCGAACCGGGTGTTCCCCGGCTCCGACTCGACGCGCAGGTCGCCCTGGTGGCGTTCGACGACGATCTTCCACGAGATGTCCAGGCCGAGCCCGGTGCCCTCGCCGACCGGTTTCGTCGTGAAGAACGGCTCGAAGATCCGCTGCCTGATGTCCGCCGGGATGCCCGGGCCGGTGTCGCCGACCTCGACGCGGACCTGGTCGTTCTGGCCCCACGTGCGCAACGTCAGCGTGCCCTCGCCCTTCATCGCGCCGAGGGCGTTGTCGATGACGTTCGTCCAGACCTGGTTCAGCTCGGCCGGGTACGCCGGGATCTTCGGCAGGCTCCGGTCGTACTCCTTGACGACGCGGACGCCGTCGCCGATCTTGCCGGCGAGCATGACGAGCGTGGAGTCGAGGCCGTCGTGGACGTCGACCCACTGGTGCGGCGCCCGGTCCATCTGCGAGTACTGCTTGGCCTTGCCCACCAGCGCGGAGATCCGCGTGGTGGAGTCCTCGATCTCGCCCATCAGCATCTCGGTCTCGAGCGCGTAGGCGAGCCAGCGGACGGCGCCGTCGATGAAGGTGTCGCCGACCTGCTCGAGGACGTTGTCCAGGTCGGCCGTGGTCAGGCCGGCGCGGACGTAGATGTCGGCGAGGTCCCAGCCCTGGTCGATGCCGCGGTCTTCGAACCAGTCGGTGATCTCGTCCTCACGGTCGGCCTGCTGCATCGCGGACAGCTTCTCGGCCTGCGCGACCTGCTTGACCAGGCGTTCCTGGACGTCGATGAGCTGGTAGAGCAGCTCCGGCTCGATGTCCTTCTTCGCGAGGAAGGCGAGCTTGTGCCGCATCCCGGCGACGCGTTCGCGCAGGGCGGACGTCGCCCGGACGGCGGCCGCGGCCGGGTTGTTCAGCTCGTGCGTGAGGCCGGCCGACAGCTCGCCCAGCGCCAGCAGCCGGCGGCGCGAGCCGATCACGGTGTCGCTGTTGCGCCACCCCAGGTACATGCCTTCCAGGAGGTGCGTCGCCATCGGGAACCACCGGCGGAACTCGACGGAGAACTCCTTCGACGGCAGCGAGAGCAGCGTGACGTCGGAGAGCGCGCGCACCGAAGCGCCGTAGCGGTGGTCGTCGTCTTGATGCACGAAGAACTGCGTCGCGCCGAAGTAGGCGCCGCGCTGGTCGGACCGGTTGGTCTCCACCTCGGTGCCGCTGACCAGGCGCGTCATCCGGATCGCGCCCCCGAGCAGGACGTAGAAGCAGGTCGCCTCGCCGCCCTCGCTGATGATGGTCGAGTCGCCTTCGTACTCCTCGAGCACGGCGTTGGCGGCCACCCAGTCGAGCTGGTCTTCGGAAAGGTGTTCGAAAAGGAAGAGCCCGCGAAGCTCTTCCCGCGGCAGTGCGCTCATTGTTCCTCCAGGTACCGGTGTACCAGCGTCACGGCCATCGCGCCCTCGCCGACCGCGGACGCCACCCGCTTGACCGACTGCGACCGCACGTCACCGGCCACGAACACGCCGGGGACGGACGATTCGAGGTAGTGCGGATCACGGTCGAGCGACCAGCCGGCCGGGCGCTGCCCGTTCGCCGTGAGGTCCGGGCCCGTGCGCACGAAGCCGTACTCGTCGCGGTGGACGCCCTCGCCGAGCCAGTCGGTGCGCGGGGCGGCACCGATGAAGATGAACAGGTGCCCGCTCTCGACCGTTTCGGTGACGCCGTTCTCGCACAGCGTGAGCCGCTCGAGGTGCTCGTCGCCGTGGGCCTGCTTGACCGTGGTGTGCGTGCGGACGTGGATGTTCTCGATGCCGGCGATCTGCTCGATCAGGTAGTGCGACATCGACGCCTCGAGGGACTCGCCGCGCACCAGGATCGTGACGTCGCTGGCGTGCCGGGAGAAGAACACCGCCGCCTGGCCGGCGGAGTTGGCGCCGCCGACGATGTAGACGTGCTCGCCCTTGCACTCGGGCGCCTCGGTCGCGGCCGAGCCGTAGTAGACGCCGCGGCCGCTCAGCTCCTCGATGCCCTCGGCCTGCAGGGCCCGGTAGGTGACGCCGCTGGCGAGGATCACCGAGTGCGCGGCGATCTCGCTGCCGTCGCCGAAGGTGACGACCCGCGACGAGCCGCGGGCTTCGAGGCCGACGACGTCACGAGCGGTCAGCACCTCGGCGCCGAACTTCTGCGCCTGGCGCCGCGCCCGGTCGGTCAGCTGTGCGCCGGAGACGCCGTCGGGGAAGCCGAGGTAGTTCTCGATGCGCGAACTGGTACCGGCCTGGCCGCCGGTGGCCTTCTTCTCGACGAGGACCGTGCGCAGGCCCTCGGACGCGCCGTACACCGCGGCGCCGAGCCCGGCCGGGCCACCGCCGATCACGACGAGGTCGTAGAACTCCTGCGCCGGGCGGGTCGACAAACCGACCGCGTCGGCGATCTCGCCGCCGGTCGGCTGCTTGAGCACGGTGCCGTCGGGGGTGACGACCACCGGGATGTCCGCCTCGGTGGCGTCGGCGGCCTTGAGCAGGCGCTTGCCTTCGTCCTCCTCGACGGAGTACCAGCGGTAGGGCACGGCGTTGCGCGCGAGGAAATCGCGCATGTGGAACGACGGCGACGAGTACCGGTGGCCGAGGAGCTTGACCTCTTCGACCGGCTTGTCGCCGGCCGCCTTCCAGGTCTCGACCAGCGCGTCGATCACCGGGTAAAGCTTCTCCTCCGGCGGGTCCCACGGCTTGAGCAGGTAGTGGTCGACGTCGACGACGTTGATCGCCTGGATCGCGGCGTCGGTGTCGGCGTAGGCGGTCAGCAGGGCGCGGCGGGCGTGCGGGAACAGGTCCATCGCCTTCTCGAGGAAGGCGATCCCGTCCATCTGCGGCATCCGGTAGTCGGCGAGGATCGCCGCGACGGCGTCACCGCGCAGCTTGATCTCGCGCAGCGCGTCGAGGGCGTCCGCGCCGGAGTCGGCGCGGATGATGCGGTAGTCCTTGCCGTAGCGCCTGCGCAGGTCACGGGCGACCGAGCGGGACACGGCGGGATCGTCGTCGACGGTCATCAGGATCGGCTGGCTCACGAGATGCAGCCTACGGCGCCCGGTGGTCCGCCGGGGAGGACCGGCGTTTCGGGACCTGGACCCGCTCCAGGTCCTCGGCCACCACGATCTCGCCGTCGAACTCGGCTTTCGCTTCGTCCAGGAAGCGCACGGGGTCGGGGTAGCGCTGGGAGAAGTGGGTCAGTACGAGCTGCCGGACGCCGGACTCGGCGGCGACGCGAGCCGCCTGCCGCGCGGTCAGGTGCCCGAAGTCACGGGCCAGGTGGGTGTCCTCGGCGAGGAAGGTCGACTCGATCACGAGCACGTCGGCTTTTTCGCTGAGCGCGTACACCGCGTCGCAGAGGCGGGTGTCCATGACGAACGCGAACCGCTGGCCGGGCCTGGGGGTGCTGACGTCTTCGAGGCTGGTGGTCCCGAGCCGGCCTTCCCGCCGGAGCTTGCCGACGTCCGGGCCTTCGATGCCGTGTTCCTTCAGCTTTCCGGGGAGCATGGTGCGGCCGTCCGGCTCGACCAGGCGGTAGCCGAACGCCTCGACGGGGTGGCTCAGCCGCCGGGCCTCGAGGGTGAACTTCCCGGTGGCGATGGGGCCGTCCCCGGCGATCGGGTGTTCTCGCAGGTCGGCCTGCTCGTAGAACGACGTCGCGTGCCGCATGCGCTCGAAGTAGTGCGCGCCGGACGCCGGGAAGTGGGCGTGGACCGGGTGCTGCACCTTGTCGAGCGAGAGCCGCTGGATCACCCCGGGCAGGCCGAGGCTGTGGTCGCCGTGGAAGTGGGTGATGCAGAGGCGCGTGACGTCCGTGGCCGCGACGCCGGCGCGCAGCATCTGGCGTTGGGTGCCTTCGCCGGGGTCGAAGAGGATGCCCTCGCCGTCCCATCTCAGCAAGTAGCCGTTCTGGTTGCGGTGGCGCGTGGGCACCTGGCTCGCGGTGCCCAGCACCACCAGTTCGCGGGTCGACACCCCCGCACGCTACTCAGGCGGCCGGGGCGGTGTCCCCGAGTTTGCGCAGCCGGAAGGCCAGCACCAGCAGCATGATCCCGTAGAGCAGCGCGTAGATGCCGACGAGCAGCGCGATGCCGAACGCGCCGGCGATCGGGTTGATCACGATGAGGACACCGGCGATCACGGAGAGCGCGCCGGCGGCGACGAGGAACGCCTCGCCGTTGATCTGCTTGCGCAGCCGGATCGCGGCGGCGATCTCCGCGACGCCGGTGACGATCGCCCACAGGCCGACCAGCAGGGCCAGGAGCAGCACCGTGATCCCGGGCCAGACCAGGACCAGGATCCCGGCGATGATGCCGAGCGCGCCGAGGACGCCGTAGGCGGCGCGGTGTCCGGCGTCGCCCGGACGGA
This sequence comes from Amycolatopsis sp. NPDC051061, assembly GCF_040682935.1. NCBI lineage: Bacteria > Bacillati > Actinomycetota > Actinomycetes > Pseudonocardiales > Pseudonocardiaceae > Amycolatopsis > Amycolatopsis sp. NPDC051061. The sequence continues at coordinate 5,428 of NZ_JBFBBZ010000104.1, read as the reverse complement.
AGGCCTGCATCAGGCCGCCGACGCCGTCGACGATCGCGTACACGCCGTACAAGATCGCCAGGACGAGCACCGTGGCGGCCGGCCAGATCAGCGCGAAGAGCCCGAAGAGCACGGCGACCACACCGCGGACGGCGACGATCGGCCACGCCTTGCGGGGCTCGACGATGGAGAACGCTGCGAAGGAGGTCATGAGTCGCTCCTCGGGTGTCGGGAGACCCATTATCGCGACAAAACGCCAGGCCGGCGCGATGCACCACCCGTTCGGGCCACATCGTCCACTGTGTCCGTACACATAGGACCGGCGTGCGCCGCGGCCGCCACCACGGCGCACGCCGGTTGCTCAGGGGTAGCTGACCAGGTTGACCGGCTTGGTGCCGGTCGGGGTCGTGTCACCCGTGGTGTTGATGACGTGCGTGATCGTGCCCTGATAGTTGAGCGACACGGTCACCATGTCGTGGAACTTCACGCCCGGGGTGTTCGGCGCCTCGAAAGCGTGGGCGCTGGCGACCGAGGGGTTGGTGCTGAAGTAGCAGTAGCTGCCCAGCCCCCACGCCTCGTGGCTGGTGACGTTCGCGCCGACCTTGTAGGCGGAGTAGCCCTTCGTCGACCCGTTCATCCAGCCCGCCTGGTTCGGCACGTCGTAGGGCATCTCGTTCTGGAAGAAGTAAGTCCGGCCGCCGTTGCCGTTCCAGACGACCTGCGTCTTCTGGTAGTGCTCGACGAACAGGCCGTACATCGTCACGTTGTTGCCGTTGACGGTGAGCCCGGTGTCGGCGGTGTTGGTGCCCCAGCCGACGTTGTTGCCGTTGTCGGCGTGGTCGGCGCGCCAGATCCACATGTGGTCGCCGATCACGTTGCTGCTGTTGACGACCAGGCTGTTCGTCGCCTTGCCGACGGCCGGGCCGCCGATCCGGAAGAACACGTCGTGCAGCGACGTCGGGTTCGCCGCGTGGTCGGCGGTCGAGCCGGCCTGGCCGACCTGCATGAGGGTGTTCGAGTTGGTCGTGCCGGCGTCGATCAGCAGGCCGGCGACCTTGACGCCGTCGACGTCGTCGACGTTCATCGCGGTGACGCCGCCGTCCGGCACCATGGTGGCGATGCCGAGGCCGAGCACGACGGTGTCCGGCCGGGTGACGTGCAGTGCCTGGTTGAGGTGGTAGACACCCGGCGTGACCAGCAGGTTCTTGCCCGCGGCGAGCGCGGCGTTCATGTCCGCGGCGGTGGCGCCGGGCTTGGCGATGTAGAACTGGTCGATCGGGATCGAGCTGCCGGGCGCGGTGCCGTTCGCCCAGCTCGTGCCGGACGCGTTGGTCTTCACGCCGGGGACGAAGACCTGGTAGTTGCCGGCGTTGTCGATGTAGAGGAACGGCTTATCGCGCACGACCGGCGTCTGGTTGACGGTGGTGTACGGCGGGGCCGGGAAGGTGTTCGATGGAGCGCCCTGGACGCCCGCGAAGACCATGTTCCAGTTCGAGCCGGACCAGCTGCCGAACTGCGAGTTGCGCGAGATCCACTGCTGCTGCGAGCCGGAGCGGACCTGGCCGTCGACCTTCGTGTCGGAGATCCAGCCACCGCTGGCCCAGCCGCCGTCGTCGAGCTGCAGGTTGCCGCGGACGTGCATGCGGCGGTACGGCGCGGCCTGTGACACGGCCCACCGATCGGTGCCACCGGTCGGGTTCACCGACAGGTTCTCGGCGCCTCGCCAGAAGTTCTGCGTCGCGTTCTGCGGCGGGAACCAGTCGGCCTCGACGTGCACGGCGCCGTTGATCGTCACGGCGTCAGGGCTCAGGCCGAGGCCGAGGACCTGCGTGTAGAAACCGACGTTGACGTCGTTGGAGTAGGTGCCGGGCTTGAACATCACGGCGTAGCGCTGGCCGCCGAACTGGTTGCGCTCCTGCTGGCTGAAAATGCTGTTGAGCCGGCTCTGGATCGTCGCGCTCGACATCGAGGGGTCGAAGACCACCACGTTCGGGCCGAGGTCCGGCTGCCCGGGCTGCGTCGTGTTCACGGGGTTCAGGATGAACGACTGGGCGGTGGTGCCGTTGCAGGCGTACTGCTGGAGCTGGACGGAGTCGGCGGCGGAGGCACCCGGGACGTCGAGGCACTTCCCGCTGTTGCGGCTGACGAAGTGGTAGCGTCCGCTGCCCTCGTCGACGGCCTGCCACTGCTGGTTGGCGCCGTTCGAGTAGCTCCAGAGCTGGACGAGGCCCCCATCGGCAGTGGAGACGCCGCTGACATCCCAGGCGGCGGCGGGGTTGCCGCGGGTGTTCACCCGGAAGTAGCCGTCGCTGGTCGGCTGGAACTGCCACTCCTGCGAGGCGGTCTGGTTGCAGGAGTACTGCTGCACGACGGTGCCGTTGGCGGTCCCGGCGGCCCGGGCATCAACGCACTTCCCGCTGTTGACGGAGGCCACGGTGTACCAGCCGTCCGGGGTGACCGCCGCTTGCGCCTGACCGGTGGTCAGCATGCCCGCGACCAGGGCGGATGCCGCAGAGAGCAGCACCATCACCCGCCGTCTCGTCTTCATCGAAACCTCCTCTGCCGCTTTCACGGCGTACGTAGAGCAGGAAACGGCAGAGGCGTGCCCGGTCTAGGGGTAGACGCGGCGTAACGGGCGGGGACCTCGACGTCACAACCGCCGAAAATGTAACGGCGGACACACTGGGAGTCAATACACGACTAAAAATAAGGTGTGAAGTCGCAGGTCAGGGGGTTGGCCGTTGCTGTGACACCCCCTTCGCGAGGGTGGTGCGGGGCTCGTGTAACGTATGGCCACACGAGATGCGGAGTTCACCTTCGCTCCGGGGCTATGGCGCAGCTGGTAGCGCACCTCACTGGCAGTGAGGGGGTCAGGGGTTCGAGTCCCCTTAGCTCCACCGTGACGAAACACCGCCCACCGGATCCGAAGATCCAGGTAGGGCGGTTTTTTCGTTGTGCCGGATCTTGAGTTTCGCCAAGGAGAAGTTCAGCTACCGGCTAGTAGCTGGGGCAAAACTGGGGCACGGGCCGGACGGCGGCGAAATGGGGTCGCGAAAAGTGCCCCAGCAGCGTCCCCCGGACAGGTGGATCTTCGAGTCATCTCGCAGCCAGACGCCTGCCGGGCAGCGGCTGACGACGACCGGTGCACCGCAGCCCAGTCGACAGGCAAAATTTTGAGCAACCCGGAACGAAACGCGAGCGTCGTGTCGTGGGGTAGACATGACGAGCACCACCGACACTGCAGACGTGACCATGCGCCACGACGAGCCCACCGGGGACGAGCACAACCACCTGCTGGATGAGAACTCGGAGCAAGCAAGTTCCGAGAACTTCCTACGGTGCTGGAACATGTCAGCCGGCTTCATGTACAACGCGATCCTCCGCGCACGTGAACCGCTACCCCCGGAGTATGTGAGCCTTCCCCTCTTGGGCTCGAAGACCGACCTGGAGATGGTCGGCGCCCTCGCCCAATGGAACCTGCTCTGGGAAGCCGCCCAGTTCCGCCGGTGCGTCTTCGACGAAGACGAACTTCCACCGGAGATCCGCGCAGTCGCGGACCGCGGAGACCACAACGTGATCTTCGTGCCGCGCACCCGCTCCCGCTACTACGAGTACCTGCCGCTGGTACACCTGATCCCCAAGGCGATCCTCAAGCGGTACGGCCTGCCACTCCTGCACCGAGGAACCTGGCCCACGATCGCAGACTTCCCCCGTGTGGACTCCCTCCTACCCGCAGACTTCGGGGCCCGCCTCGCACGCGCTTGGGGCGCAACCGTGTGGCGCCATCTCAACTCCGGCTCGACGATCAACGCCTTCTCCACCAACGACCCCATCCGACTGCTCGCCCACAACCTCGACTTCTGGATCCCACCGGTCACCGAGATCATCCAGGAGTTCCTGCGGGAACTCCCAACCGTGGACAACGGCATCGAGGAGATAGCGCCCCGACTCGTGGACGGCAGCGTGCTGGACGGTGCCGTCACAGCGAACCCTCGAATCGGATCGGACCTTTGGCGCGGCGAAGTCGAGGCAGCCGAGACCGTGGGATGGACCGTTGACGCCGCCGATGCCGACGGCCGGCTGCGGGGCATCATCGAGGCCGTCCGTACCAACCGCGTCGAGGACGACTTCTCCGACCGCTGGTCGAACGCTCGCGCCGACTTCGAACGCAAGCTCCACCACACCCGATCGAAGGTCAAGGTCCGCTTCGTCGAATTGCCCGACACCATCCCCGTCCAAGGACCGGAAACCGAGATCATCGGCAACATGGTGACCGCCGACTTCCTCACCCTGCTCGACCCGACCGGCAAACAGATCGTCGTGCTGCTCAACAGCGGTCACACGAAACTCGGCGACGTAGCCGACATCCTCGGCTACCAAAACCACAGCCCCGTCTCCAAACGACTCAAGCGCATCCGTGAGCAGGCAGTCCGGTTCTTCGAGGAGCGCTCGTGACCCAGCGGGATCCGAACGCCGTTGTGGCAAGCGTGCGGCAAAGCGAACCACTCACCTTCCCGAAGCGCGCTAACACCGCACCATCGAACATCGTGGAGTTACTGGACAGGATCATCACGTCTACTCCGAACACGGTCCGGGCCGTCGTGGGCATCGTGGTCGTCATCACGATCATCAGCGGCATGCTCTGGCTACTGAACGCCGACCTGACCGCCGGACCGGTAACCATCACTGGCCACGAGACCGGCAAGACGACCCGTGCCGAGCGGTAGCACTGCAGTGTCCCCGGTTCTCTGCGGCGAGAACCGGGGACACCATGACGATCAGCCCACAGGGCTAGCGCGGGAAGCTCATGCACGGGAGCGAACACACGGTTCGTGATCGCTCCCGGCCCAGGGGTGCGCACTCGTTCAGCGCGAACCATGTCATTTCGTGTCTCCTGCAGTTCCGTTAAACGGAGTTAGCGACAACTGATCGTCGCTCACTTCGAGGCAACCATGCAGACCGACCACGAACTTGCACGACAGCTCGGCCCCACGACGCAGAGCTGCCCGGAGAACGTTGTTCACGAGGGATCCCACAAACCTGGGCCTGCTGACGCGAGCCAGCTCCTATACACGCCGGCGGCTGCAGCTGAGCGATTGACCATCGGCGAGTCGTGGCTCCGCCGCAAAGCCGGCCAGCGCCTCATCCCCTGCACCTTCGTCGGCAAACACCTGCGCTTCACCGAAGACGACCTCCGCGCCATCGTCGCCGCCGGCCGCCGCGGACCGAGCCACCAGAACCAGGCTCCGAGTCGGCCCAGCCGACGACGCCGAACTCGGCGCTAGCACCCGATCCGGTCGCACACCGAGGTTCTTCACCGAATCAGCTTCCTCTCTGTCGCCTATGGAGCGGTCCTAGTACTCCAGCCGGACTTCGTGATGCCGCTGGTGGGCTGCCTGAAGACAGGTGCGGCCACCAGTTGATCATGGTCGGTTGTGTGGACTAATAC
>NZ_JBFBBZ010000103.1:0-12169 GCF_040682935.1 Amycolatopsis sp. NPDC051061 | reverse complement strand
GCCCCGGGCGCCACCCCCCCTAACCCGCCCCGCCGTCCACCCCCCCCCCGCAACCCCCCAATCACAAACTGGGGGGTTCCTTAGCCCTCAACCCCCCGCCACTGTATAACGGCCTATACCGCCACGGGGTGGCCGGCGGCCAGCTCAAGGTGGTCGCCTGACCAGTCCCGGCGCAGCCACCGGTCGTGGGACGCGATGACGACCGCGCCCGGCGCCGTTTCCAGCGCCGTGAACAGTTCTTCCACCAGGGTCAGCGAAATGTGGTTGGTCGGCTCGTCGAGCAGGAGCACGTCCGGCGGTTCGGCGAGCAGCACCGCCAGGGCGAGCCGCCGGCGCTGGCCCACCGAAAGCGCCCCCACCGGCTGCCGCAGATCCCGGGACGCCAGCAGGCCGAGGTGGCTCAGCGGGGGCGCGTTCTCACCGAGCGCGTCCCGGTACACCCGGGCCGCGGTCCGCTCCGGGTCGGCGAACACGATGTCCTGCTCCAGCAGGCCGACCCGCACCCCGTGTCCGAAGTGGACAGCCCCGCTCGCCGGCGTGAGCTGTCCGGCCAGCACGGACAGCAGCGTCGACTTCCCGGCGCCGTTCCCGCCGGTGACGAGCAGCCGGGCCGAAGCGTCGACGTCGAGCCGCGGCAACCGAAGCCGCCCCGGGACTTCCAGGTCCCGCACCGAGATCGCGGGCCCGTCGCCGGTCGCGTGACCGGTGAGCTCCGCCCGGAACCGCAGGGGTGCCGGGGGTTTGCGCACCTGGTCGCGTTCGAGGTTCTCGAGCCGCTGCTCGGCGTCGCGGACCCGCCGCGAGATCGTCTTCTGGACGCGGGCGCCCTTGAAGTGGTGGATGAACTTGTCGTTGTCGCGCGGGCCGCGGCCGTAGGCGACGTTGCGCGCGGTGACCGCGACAGTTTCCCGCAGCTCCTTCAACTCCTCCTGTTCTTCGGCGAAGCGCTGCTCCCACCGTGCGCGCTCGGCCTTCTTGTGCCCGAGGTAGTCCGAATAGCTGCCGCCGTAGCGGACCGCGCCGCCGGCCTGGCGGTCGGCCGCGGCCGGGTCGAGGTCGACGATGTCGGTGCAGACGGCGTCGAGGAACACCCGGTCGTGCGACGAGAGCACGACGATCCCGGTCAGCTCGGTGAGGTGGCGTTCGAGGAAGTCCATCGCGGCGTCGTCGAGGTGGTTGGTCGGTTCGTCCAGCAGCAGGGTTTCCGGCCGCCGGATCAGGAGCGCGGCCAGGCCGAGCCGGGACCGCTGGCCGCCCGACAGCGTGCCGAGCCGCCGGCCGGGTTCGACGCCGCCGAGACCGAGCCCGTCGCAGACGAGCTTCGCGCGGCGGTCGGCGTCCCAGAGGTCGTGGGCTTGCGCCCATTCCAGGACCCGGCCGTACTCGTCGAGGACGGCCGGATCGTCGGGCCGGTCGGTCATCGCCACGGTCAGCTCGTCGAGCCGGGCGGCGGCCGAGCGGATCTCGGCGAGCGCGTCGTCGAGGACGCCGGCGAAGGTCGCGTCCATCGCGAACGGCAGTTCCTGCAGCAGGAACCCGACGTCCGGGCCGCGGCGGACCTCGCCCGAGCGCGGCTCTTCGAGCCCGGCGAGCAGTCGCAGCAGCGTGGACTTGCCGGTGCCGTTCTCGCCGACCAGGCCGAGCCGCTGCCCGGCCGACGCGGTCAGCGTGACGCCGTCGAGGACGACGCGGGTGCCGTAGCCGAAGACGACGTCCTTGGCCTGCAACGGAAAGAGGGTAGACATGTGCGATCACCGGGCCCGGATGAGAAGAAGCGGAAATCCCGCCGGGCGTCGTGGCACGCGGGAGCGTCAGGCTCGACCGGGTGCTGCCTCGGAAGCGGGATGGGCGCGGTTCAGTTCCTCATAGTGGAGCCAGGTTAACGCAACACCAGTAGAGTTAGTCAACTGGTTATGGCCTGGGTCACATCCGGCAGGTTTCCCGACGCCTGTTCGGCGGCGGCGGTGCCGTCGGTGAGGAACCCGACGAGTGCGGTCAGCTGGCGGCGGTCCAGGCGCGCGAGGCGCTCGCCGACGAACCGGGCCATCGGCGCGTACAGCTCGGCGAGCTCGACCATCCGGTCCGGCAGGGGCCGGAGGACGAGCCGGCGGCGGTCGGCCGGATCCGGAGCGCGCTCGGCGAGGCGGTGGCGCTCCATCCGGTCGAGCAGTCGCGTGAACGCACCCGTGGAGATCCCGAGCAGCCGCGCGAGCTCGGTCGGGGAGTCGCTGACGCCGCCGTGGAGCAGATGCAAGCAGTGCAGCTCGGTGGGGGTGACGGCCATCCGCTCGGCGACCGCGGCGTGGAAGAGCGCGGTCGAGCCCACGAACCGGGGGAGGGCGAGGGCGGCGGCGGTGGCGAGTTCGCGCTGGTCGGGCAACGTCCATCCAAGGTCGGGTGACGACGCAGTCACTGCCTTGCGCAGTGACTGCCCCGCGAACGATAGCGGAGCCGCTTGACAAACCCGCAGGCGGGACCAACTATGAAAGAGAAGTTTCGAAATGACTCTTTCAGATAGGACGATCGATGGCCGAGCTGCCGCCGCGCAAGCGGATCGAGGACGTGGAGCTGCTGCGCGCGCTGTCCCACCCGCTGCGTTCGGCGCTGCTGTACCACCTGACCTCGGTCGGCCCGCGCACCGCGAGCGAGTGCGCCGAGGCGGTCGGCTCGACGGCATCGAACTGCAGCTGGCACCTGCGCCAGCTCGCGCAGTACGGCCTGGTCGAGCGGGCCGAGGGCGACGACGGCCGGGAGCGGCCGTGGCGCGCCCGGCAGGTCGGGCTCGACCTGGGCGACATCGACGACGACCCGGTCCGCCGGGCGGCCCAGCTCGGCGTGGTCGGCGCGACGCTGGCCAACGAACAGGAGCTGACCCAGCGCTACCTCGACTCGATGGACGACCTGGACCCGGCCTGGCGGGCGGCGGCCGGGCTCGTCTCCTACTCGCTGCGCGTCACGCCGGAGGAGCTGACCCGGCTGACCGACGCGATCGACGCCCTGGTCCGGCCCTACGTCGGAGCCATCCGGACGGACGCGCCGGCGGACGCGCGCCCGGTGCACGTCGGCCTGCGGGCGTTCCCGCGCATCGAACACTCGGGAAAGGCGGAGGAATGAAGCAGCTGCTGGGGGTGCCGGCGTTCGCGCGGTTGTGGGTGGCCGCGTTCTTCGGCGAGACGGCCGAATGGATGTTGCAGGTGGCGCTGCCGGTGTACGTCTTCCAGCGCACCGGTTCCGCCGCGACGACGGCGCTGAGCATCGTGCTCGGTCTGCTGCCCGCGGTGCTGCTGAGCCCGGTCGCCGGTGTCGTGGCCGACCGCTGGAACCGGCGCGCGGTGCTGTTCGGCGTCTGCTGCGGGCTGGCCGTCGTCGCGCTGCCGCTGCTGGCCGAGCCCGACGTCGTCGTGGTGTACGCGGTGATGGCCGGGCAGGCGGCGCTGGCGTCGGTGTTCGAGCCGGCGCGCAACGCCTTGGTGCCGGAGCTGGTCGGCATCGAAGAGGTCACCGGGGCGAACGGGCTGATGAGCGTGAACGGCAGCGTCGCGCGGCTGGCCGGTGGCTGGGCCGGCGGCGCGCTGCTCGGCTTCGGCGGGCTCGCGGACGTCATCACCGGCTACCTGGCGGTCTTGGCGGTGGCGGCGGCGTTGCTGGCCAAACCGTTCCGCCGCGTGAGCGCGCCGGCTCCGGCCGCCGCGCCCGAACCGGTGGTGCGCGCGTGGCTGGACGGTCTCCGCGAGCTGACGCACAACCGCCGACTGTGGCGCACCGGGCTCGCGCTCGTGTTCACCTCCCTGGCGCAGGGCATGTTCCTGGTGCTGTTCGTGGTGTACGTCCTGGACGTGCTGGGCGGCAGCGAAGCCGACGCGGGCCTGCTGCGGGGCGTGCAGGCGATCGGCGGGCTGGCGGCCGGGTTCGCGCTGGCCACGGTGGCGCGGCGGGTGGCGCCGGCGGCGTTGCTCGGCTGGGGTTCGATCGCGCTGGGCCTGGTCTCGGCGGTCATCTGGAACCTCTACCTGGTGACGACCGCGCTGGGGCTGTACGTCGGGTTGTTCGTCCTGGTGGGAGCGCCCGGCGTGGCCGCGGGCGCGGGGGTGCTGTCGGAGATCCAGAGCGCGGTGGCACCCGAGCGGGCGGGCCGGGTGCTGAGCACGACGTTCGCCGCGGTGGCGACGTTCACGACGGTGGGGGCGCTGCTGGCGGGCACCCTGGTCGCGACGACCGGACCGGCGCTGCTGCTGAACGTCCAGGCCGGCGTGTACGTGCTGGCCGGGGTGCTCATGCTGGCGCGGCGACGCCGGCCCGTCGGTCCGGCCGCCGAAGTGCCCGCCACGACGGCTGCCTGAGCGGGCGCGATGCGCGGGTCCGTGCGGAAAACCTCCGGGATCCGCAGGTTTCGCGAGGATCCCGCGACCCCGGTGGTTACGGTGGAGGGGTGCCGCACCTCTTCGCCACCAGCGACCTCCACGTGACCCACGAGGGCAACGGCCCCATCCTCGACGACGTCGTCCCGGAGACGCCCGGTGACTGGCTGCTCGTCGCCGGGGACGTCGCCGAGCGGGCCGAGGCGACCATCGGGACCCTGAAGACCCTGCGCGAGCGGTTCGCGAAGGTCGTCTGGGTGCCGGGCAACCACGAGCTGTGGACCACGAACAACGACGACTGCCAGCTGCGGGGCCAAGCCCGCTACGAGTACCTCGTCGAGCAGTGCCGCGAGATCGACGTGCTCACGCCCGAAGACGAGTACCCGGTCTGGCGCCACGGCGCGCGGCCGCTCACGATCGCGCCGCTCTTCCTGCTCTACGACTACAGCTGGCGGACCCCGGAAGCCGAGGGGCAGTCCCTGGAGGAGGCCCTGCGCCAGGCGCGGGCCGCCGGGGTGGTCTGCACGGACGAGTACTTCCTGCACCCGGACCCGTACCCGAGCCGGCAGGCGTGGTGCGCGGACCGGCTCAAGATCAGCACCGAGCGCCTCGACGCGATCCCCGAGGACCACGGCACGATTCTCATGTCGCACTGGCCGCTGCACCGCCACCCGACGGCGCCGCTGTATTGGCCGGAGTTCGCGTTGTGGTGCGGAACGACGAAGACCGAGGACTGGCACGTCCGCTACCGCGCGGAAATCGCCGTCTACGGCCACCTGCACATCCCGCGCACGACCGAGGCGGATGGCGTGCGGTTCGAAGAGGTGTCGCTCGGCTACCCGCGCGAGTGGCGCAAGCGAGCGCGGGGCGCGGTGCCGATGCGCCGGATCCTGTGGCCGTCCTGACCGGGGCGGGCAGGTCGTCCGACGACGACTCATTCCTGTCGTCTGACGAGGTGAATGAGTCATTCACGACCAGCGTCGGCCGCCGCACTACCGTCAGGACTCCGCGCGGCGCCGTTCCCTGAGCGCGCGCACCCGGCCCCGGCTCGCGCAGGCGGGGGACGGGCACCAGCGTCGTCGCCCACCCGGGTCGGCGAACACGCCCCGGCAATCCTGTTCCGGACAAGCACGCAGGTCGGCGCGCAGGGGCCCGGTGAGCCAGTCGGCCGCGTGGTGCGCCAGCCGCGCCAGGGCCGCGGCCGTCGTCGGCGGGGCACTGCGGTGCAGCCGGTCGAGCGCGGCCAGGTGCACCGGCTCGGCCGCGAGGAACGTCGTCAGCGCCCGAACCTGGGAGGCGTTCGGCGCCACGCCGTCGACCGCGTCCAGGGCCAGCGGTCGCAACGTCTCGCGGAGCCGGTGGGCCGCGCCGAGGTCTTCGTCGGTGACCCGGGCGAGCGGGGTCAGCTCCGCGAGCGCGAGCCAGGTCCGGAACCGCTCGGGCGTGGGCAGCCGCTCGACCGGCCGCGGGCCGAAGTGGCGGCCGCGGGTGGCGAGCAGGTTCAGCCAGGGCGCGCCCATGTCGAGGCGGAAGTCTTCCGGCACCTCGTCATCGTAACGGGTGAGGCGTTACACTCGCCCTCGTGACTGAGGAACCGCGGGTGCGGACGGTGCTGGGCGACATCGATCCGGCCGAGCTGGGCGTGACGGACGCGCACGACCACCTGTTCTTCGCCTCGCGGCTACTGCCCGGCCAGGAGCTCGACGACCTGACGGCGGCGAAGGAGGTGCTCGCCCGCTTCAAGATGGCCGGGGGATCGGCACTCGTGCAGTGGACGCCCTTCGGGCTGGCCCGCCGCACACGGGAGCTCGCCCGGATCTCCGAAGAGCTGGGCGTGCACGTCGTCACGGCCACCGGCCTGCACCGGGCCGAGCACTACGCGCCGGCCGCGCTGAGCCGGGTCGTCGACGACCTGGTCCGCGTCTTCGTCGCCGACCTGACCGAGGGCACCCAGCCCGCCGACCGGCCGGACGAGCCGCGGACCGGCCCCCGCGCCGGGCTGATCAAGGTGGCCGGCGCGTTCCACACGATCGACTCGCACGCCCGGCTGACGCTGACCGCCGCCGCGGTCGCGCACCAGGAGACCGGCGCGCCGATCGCCGTCCACCTCGAACTCGGCACCGCGGCCCTCGAAGTGGCCGAGCTGCTCTGCGAGAAGCTCGATGTGCCACCCGACCGGGTGATTCTCGGGCACCTGAACCGCAACCCGGACCAACAGATCCAGCGCGAGGTCGCCGAGACCGGCGTGTTCCTCGGTTTCGACGGCCCGTCGCGGGCCAACCACGCCACCGACTGGCGGCTCTTCGACGGGCTCGAAGCGCTCGTCGAGGCGGGCCACGGTGGCCGGATCCTGCTGGGCGGCGACACGACGACCGCCGCGGCACGCCACCAGCCGGGCGCGGCCTCCCTGCTCACGACGCTGGTGCCGCGGCTGACGAAGCTGCTGGGCGGGGACGTCGTCACGGCCGTGCTGGTGGCGAACCCCGCCCGGGCGTTCGCCACCAGCTGGCCGGAGTGATCCTCAGCGCAGGCCGAAGCCTTCCTGGCCGCCGCCTCGGCCGCGGCGGCGCAGGTAACGCTCGAACTCCGCGGCGATCTTGTCGCCACTGACGTCCTGCTCCGCGACCTCGGTCTGCGCGTCCCCGCGCTCTTCGAGGCCGCGGACGTACTCGCTGATCTCTTCGTCCTCGTCGGCCATCTCGCTGACGGTGCGCTGCCACTCCTCGGACTGCTCCGGCAGCGCGCCCAGCGGGATCTCGACGTCGAGGATGTCCTCCAGCTTGTGCAGCAGCGCCAGCGTCGCCTTCGGGGACGGCGGGTGCGACACGTAGTGCGGCACGGCGGCCCAGATCGACACGGCCGGGATGCCCGCCTGCACGCAGTAGTCCTGCAGGATGCCGACGATGCCGGTCGGACCCTGGTAGTTGTTCATCTCGAGCCCGTAGAGCGACGCGGTGTCCTTGTCGTACGCCGTCCCGGTCACCGGGACCGGCCGCGTGTGCGCGGTGTCGGCGAGCAGCGCGCCGAGCGTCACCACGGTCGCGACGTCCAGCTGCTTGATGTGCTCCAGCAGCTCGGCGCAGAAGGCGCGCCAGCGCATGTTCGGCTCGGGGCCCTGCACGAGCACCACGTCGCGGTCGAACCCGTCGGGGCGGCACACCGACAGCGTTGTCGTCGGCCAGTCGACCCGGCGGGTGACGCCGTCCACCATCCGGACGGTGGGGCGGCTGACCTGGAAGTCGTAGTAGTCGTCGGGCTCCAGTTCGGCCAGTGGCGTCGCGTCCCAGTTCAGCTGCAGGTGCTCGACCGCCCGGCTGGCCGCGTCACCTGCGTCGTTCCAGCCTTCGAAGGCGACCACCATCAGCGGCCGGGAGGGTTCGGTGCGGTCGCCGGGCGGCCGCGGGGTCTCGTCGACGGGCTCACTCACCGGACCAGCCTACGACCACCGGCCTTACCCTGTTCAGCATGTCCGACCGGGTGTCGCCGCCGTTCCTCGAAGCCCTGCGCTCGCGCGTCCTGGTGGCCGACGGGGCGATGGGCACCGCGCTGCAGGCCCACGACCTGAGCCTGGCCGACTTCGACGGTCTCGAAGGCTGCAACGAGATCCTCAACGTCACCCGGCCGGACGTGGTCCGCTCGGTCCACCGGGGCTACCTGGACGCCGGCGCGGACGCCGTCGAAACGAACACTTTCGGGGCCAATTTCGCGAACTTCGCCGAGTACGACATCACCGGCCGGATCTTCGAGCTGGCCGAGGCCGGCGCGCGGCTGGCCCGGGAGGCCGCCGACGAGTTCGCGACGCCGGACCGCCCGCGGTTCGTGCTCGGCTCGGCCGGCCCGGGCACGAAGCTGCCGACGCTCGGTCACGCGCCGTTCACCACGCTGCGTGACGCCTACCAGGAGGAAGTCCGCGGCTTGCTGGCCGGCGGCGTCGACGCGGTGATCGTCGAGACCACCCAGGACATCCTCCAGACCAAGGCATCGATCATCGGCGCGAAGCGGGCGATGGCCGCCGAAGGCCGGTTCGTGCCGATCCTCGCTTCGATCACCGTCGAAACGACCGGGACCATGCTGCTCGGCACCGAGGCCGGCGCCGCCCTGGCCGCGCTGGAGCCGCTCGGCATCGACGTGATCGGGCTCAACTGCGCCACCGGGCCGGCCGAGATGAGCGAGCACCTGCGGCAGCTGGCCAAGCACGCCCGGGTGCCGCTTTCGGTGATGCCGAACGCCGGCCTGCCCGAGCTGGGGCCGGCCGGCGCGGTCTACCCGCTCGGCCCGGAAGCGCTGGTCGAGGCGCTCGCCGGGTTCGTGCGCGAGTTCGGCGTCGGCCTGGTCGGCGGCTGCTGCGGCACCACCGACGAGCACATCCGGCAGCTCGCCGCCGCCGTGGCGGACACCGCTCCGGTCCCGCGGCGGCCGCGGCCGGAGCCCGGCGTGTCCTCGCTGTACCAGGCGGTGCCGTTCAAGCAGGACGCCAGCGTGCTGATGATCGGCGAGCGGACCAACGCCAACGGCTCCAAGGCGTTCCGCACCGCGATGCTCGAAGGCCGCTGGGACGACTGCGTCGAGATCGCCCGCGAGCAGACCCGCGACGGCGCCCACCTGCTCGACCTCTGCGTCGACTACGTCGGCCGCGACGGCACCGCGGACATGGCCGAGCTGGCCGGCCGCCTGGCCACGGCGTCGACCCTGCCGATCATGCTCGACTCCACCGAGGTCCCGGTGCTGCGAGCCGGACTGCAACGGCTCGGCGGCCGCTGCGCGGTCAACTCCGTCAACTACGAGGACGGCGACGGCCCGGAGTCCCGCTTCACCCAGGTCATGGAGCTGGTGAGCGAGTACGGCGCCGCCGTCGTCGCGCTGACCATCGATGAGGAAGGCCAGGCGCGGACCGCGCGGAAGAAGGCCGACATCGCGTCCCGGCTGATCGCGGACATCACCGGGAACTGGGGCGTGCGGACGTCCGACATCATCATCGACGCGCTCACCTTCACCATCGCCACCGGCCAGGAGGAGTCGCGCCGCGACGGGGTCGAGACCATCGAAGCCATCCGCGAGATCAAGCGGCGCCACCCCGAGGTCCAGACCACGCTCGGCCTGTCGAACATCTCCTTCGGCCTCAACCCCGCGGCGCGGCAGGTGCTGAACTCGGTGTTCCTGCACGAGTGCGTCCAGGCCGGGCTCGACACCGCCATCGTGCACGCGTCGAAGATCCTGCCGATGGCGCGGATCCCGGACGACCGGCGCGCGGTGGCCCTGGACCTCGTCTACGACCGTCGTCGCGACGGCTACGACCCGCTGCAGGAGCTGATGGCCCTGTTCGAGGGCGTGAGCGCGGCGTCGACCAGGGCGTCGCGGGCCGAAGAGCTGGCCGCGTTACCGCTGTTCGAACGCCTGGAACGCCGGATCGTCGACGGCGAGCGCAACGGCCTCACCGACGACCTCGACGCGGCCATGGAGCAGCGCCCCGCCCTGCAGATCATCAACGACACGCTGCTGTCCGGCATGAAGACCGTCGGCGAGCTGTTCGGGTCCGGGCAGATGCAGCTGCCGTTCGTGCTGCAGTCCGCCGAAGTCATGAAGGCCGCCGTCGCCCACCTCGAGCCGCACATGGAGAAGGAGGACGACGCCGGCAAGGGCCGGATCGTGCTGGCCACCGTGCGCGGCGACGTGCACGACATCGGCAAGAACCTCGTCGACATCATCCTGTCCAACAACGGCTACGAGGTGGTCAACCTCGGCATCAAGCAGCCGATCACGACCATCCTCGACGCGGCGGACGAGCAGGGCGCCGACGCGATCGGGATGTCCGGGCTGCTGGTGAAGTCCACGGTGATCATGAAGGAGAACCTCCAGGAGATGAACTCCCGGGGCATTTCCGCGCGCTGGCCGGTCTTGCTCGGCGGCGCGGCGCTGACCCGGTCCTATGTGGAGAACGACCTGAGCGAGCTCTACTCCGGCGACGTCCGCTACGCGCGGGACGCGTTCGAGGGGCTGCGGCTGATGGACGCGATCATGGCGGCCAAGCGCGGCGAGTCGCCGCTGGTGGACGCCGACGCGGACAAGAAGCGTCAGGAGCGCAAAGAACGCCGCGAACGCTCGCTGCGGATCGCCGAGGCGCGCAAAGCCCGCAAGGCGGAAGAGGAAGCCCTCGAAGGCCCGCCGCCCGCGCGCTCCGGCGTCGCCACCGACGTCCCGCTGCCGGTCCCGTCGTTCTGGGGTTCGCGCGTGGTCAAGGGCGTCGCCCTCGCCGACTACGCCGCGATGCTCGACGAGCGCGCGACCTTCATGGGGCAGTGGGGCCTCAAGGGCGCCCGCGGCGGCGCCGGTCCGACCTACGACGAGCTCGTCGAGTCCGAAGGCCGGCCGCGGCTGCGGTACTGGCTGGACCGGCTGACCGCCGACGGCGTGCTGGCCCACGCGGCCGTCGTCTACGGCTACTTCCCGTGCGTCGCCGAGGGCGACGACCTGGTCGTGCTCACCGAGCCGTCGCTCGACGCGCCGGAGCGGGTGCGCTTCACCTTCCCGCGGCAGCGTCGCGACCGGCGGCTCTGCCTGGCCGACTTCTACCGCCCGCGCGAGTCCGGCGAAGTGGACGTCGTGCCGTTCACCGTGGTCACGATGGGCCGGCCGATCGCCGACTACGCCAACGAGCTGTTCGCCGCCGACGCCTACCGCGACTACCTCGAGGTCCACGGCCTCGGCGTCCAGCTCACCGAGGCGCTGGCCGAGTACTGGCACTGCCGCATCCGGGGCGAACTGACCTTCCCCGGCGGTGTGGCGGTCGCCTCAGAGGACCCCGACGACGTCGAGGACTTCTTCAAGCTCGGCTACCGTGGAGCGAGGTTCTCCCTGGGCTATGGCGCCTGTCCCGATCTCGAGGACCGGGCGAAGATCGTCGCGCTCCTCGAGCCGGGCCGCATCGGCGTGAAGCTGTCCGAGGAGTACCAGCTGCACCCCGAGCAGTCGACCGACGCGATCGTCTGCCACCACCCGGAAGCGAAGTACTTCAACACCTAGGGAGATCCACTGTGGACGGTCTCGTCGCCGTGCTGTGGGACATGGACGGCACGCTCGTCGATTCCGAGAAGCTGTGGGACATCGCCCTCTACGAGACGGCCGAATGGCTCGGTGGCAAGCTTTCCGAAGAGCAGCGGATGACGCTCGTCGGATCCAACATGGACGACACGTCCGCGTACCTGCTCGAGGTCGTCGGCCGTGAGGTGACCCCCGAGGCGATCGCCTCGACCGGCGAGGAGATCCGCCGTCGCACGGCCGGACTGTTCGACGACGAGCTGCCGTGGCGCCCGGGCGCTCGCGAGGCGCTGACTGCGGTGCGCGAGGCAGGCGTGCGCTCGGCGCTGGTCACCTCCACCGAGCGCGTCCTGACCGAGCTGGCACTGAACACGATCGGGCGCGAATTCTTCGACGTCACCGTGTGCGGCGACGAGGTCGAGGGACTCAACAAGCCGCACCCACGCCCGTACCTCAAGGGCGCCGAGCTGCTCGGCGTGGACCCGGCGCGCTGCGTCGCGGTCGAAGACTCCCCGCCGGGCACGGCGTCGGCGGTCGCGGCGGGCTGCACCGTGCTGGTCATCCCCAACGACGTCCCGGTCGAGCCGGGGGAGCGGCGCGTGTTCCGCGACTCCCTGGTCGGCATCGACGTGCCGGCGCTGGCGGCCCTGCTGGGCTGAGCACGCCCAGGTCGCTTTTCCGCTAGCTGTATTGACCACGGAGGTTGGGTACGGGGCGACACGTGATCGGATGATCTTGGCGTGAGGGAGGGCCTCCGGGTTCGGTGTGGATTGCGA
>NZ_JBFBBZ010000102.1:0-13077 GCF_040682935.1 Amycolatopsis sp. NPDC051061 | reverse complement strand
AGATGTCGCAATCCACACCGAACCCGGAGGCCCTCCCTCACGCCAAGATCATCCGATCACGTGTCGCCCCGTACCCAACCTCCGTGGTCAATACAGCTAGGCCTCCGGCGGGGTCGTGTACGCCTTCAGCGTGCGGTCGGCCGCCGCCCGGGCCTTGGCCGGGTCCTCGCCCGCGGCGACGTCGGCCTCGTACCAGGCCTCGTTCGACGCCGTCATGAACCGGATGCCGTCGGCCGACATCATCCAGGCCATCGCGGCCTCCGGGTCGACGGCCGTGCCCGGTGCGGACAGGTGCAGGACCAGGCCGACCAGGGCGCCGTCCCAGCCGATGCCGACCGCGCCCGGACCGAACTCGTCCCAGCGTTCGTCGATGTGCGCGACGTGCTCCAGCTCGAACCGGGTGCCGCCGCCATCCGGGGTCAAGCGGACCTCGATCCAGCTGACGTTGCCGCCGAACTCCCACGTCGCGGCGAAGCTCTTCGGCGGGTCGCAGCGCTCGACCGTGCCGCCGGCGTTGCCCTCCAGCTGGTACTTCCCGCCGAGTTTCAGCTCCCCGCCGACCGGCAGGAACCAGCGCGGGATGCGCTCGGGGTTCGTGCAGGCGTCCCACAGGTCGTCGACGTCGGTGTCGTAGACCTGGCTGATGGTCAGGACGCGGGCTTCCTTGCCCTCGAGCACCCGGTCGCCGAGCGTGCGGCGGACCGCGCTGATCTGGTGGCTGACGTCGATCACGAACCTTCTCCTTCGGTGAGGCGCCGCGCGCGCTTGCCGCGGGCGATTTCGGTGGCCAGTGCGTCGAGTGGCGGGGTCCAGAACCGGCGGAACCGGTCGAGCCAGGCGTCGACGTCGCGCAACGGGTCGTGCCCGACCGCGTACAGCCGCCGCGTCCCTTCCTGGCGGACGACCGCGAAGCCGTTCTCGCGCAGCACTTTCAGGTGCTGCGACACCGCGGGCTGCGAGATGCCGAACTCGGCCCGGATCACCTCGGTCACCGCCCCGGCCGCCCGCTCGCCGTCGGCCAGCAGCTCGAGGATCCGGCGGCGGACCGGATCACCCAGGACGTCGAACGCGTGCACCCGGTCAAACTACAAGTATCAACTTATATAAGTCAACCCTGAACAAGTGGCGGGCGTCACGCTGCGTTACTCCGATTCGGGTATCGGTGGTGAACATCAGTCGACATCGGTTTCGTTTCGCCGCCGGACCCGCGACGATCGGGACGTGACGTCGCCCCGCGCGGTCCGCTTCGCTTTCCAGCCGCTGTACAGCCTCCACACCGGAGGCGTCGTGGCTCAGGAAGCGCTGGCCAGGCCGGACCAGGGCACCGTCCCCGAACTGCTCACCCAGGCCCGCCGCGACGGCCGCCTCGCCCAGGTCGACCTCGGGCTCGCCATCGCCGCCGTCCGGCAGGACGCCGAGAACCCGACGGCTCTCCCCCTGCACCTCAACCTCTCCGCCCGGACCCTCGCCGCGCCGCAGGCGATGTACGACGACCTCCTGGCCGAGCTCGGCGACGCCCGGCGCCGCACCCGCGACGTCGTCCTCGAGATCGGCCCGCCGTTCGCGCCGCTGCCCGCCGACCGCGCGCTCGCCGGGATGCGGACGCTCACCGAGCTCGGCTTCCGGCTCGCGCTCGACGGCCTCGGCCGCGGCGACCTGCCGCTCGGCCTGCTCGTCGAGGCGCCGGTCGACCTGGTCAAGCTCGACCGCACGGTGCTGCGCGGGCTGCCGGACGACCCGGCGTCGGCCGCCATCGTCGAGGCACTGCTGCACTACACCACCCGGACCGACACCCGGCTCGTCGCGACCGGCGTGGAGACCGACGGCCAGCTCGACGCCGTCCGCGACCTCGGCATCCGGATCGCGCAGGGCAGCCTGCTCGCCGCGCCGACCGCCGCCGGCCCCGCGCCCGCGCTGCTCACGCGACCCCGGTCGGCCCCGCGCGCGCCGGGTCCGGCGCAGTGCGTCGGCGACTTCCTCCGCCCGGCCACGACCCTGCCGGAAGCCGCGACCTGCGACGAGGTCCGGGAGGTGCTGGCCGCGGCGGACGCGCCGAGCGGCGTCATCGGGATCGACGAGCTGAACCGGCCGCGCTGGTCGGTCGACCGGACCCGGTTCCTGGTCGCGGTCACCGGCCCGTACGGGCACGCGCTGCACGCGAAGCGCCCGGCCGCGCGGCTGGCGGACACGCCGCACACGATCGAGACCCGCGCGGGCGCGATGGAGTTCCTCGAACTGGTCACCGACGCCGACTGGGGCCGCACCGGCGACGACGTCGTCGTGGTCGACGAGGTCGGCCGCTGCCTCGGCGTGGTGCTGGTGACCGAGGTGGTGCGCGGCGTCGCCGAGGCGAAGGTCGAGGCCGCGGCGGCGCTGAACCCGCTGACCCGGCTGCCGGGCAGTGACACGGTGGCGCGCGACCTCGCCCGCCGGATCACGATCGGCGAGCCGTTCGTCGCCGCGTGGCTGGACATCGACGCGTTCAAGGCGGTCAACGACACGGCCGGGTTCGCCGCGGGCGACGACCTGATCCGCGAGCTGGGCGGCGCGCTCACCGGGCTGACCGGGCAGCTGCGCCGGATGCGGGTCAGCCACGTCGGCGGCGACGACTTCCTGGTGGTCTGCGACGTCGACGAGATCGCGACGGTGGCGGGCGCGCTGCTGGACCGCCACTGGACGGCGGACGGCCTGCCGGTGACGGTCTCGCTGGCGACGCTGGTCTGCGCGAGCGGCTCGATCCGGTCGTACCAGGAGGTTTCGCGGCTGCTGGCGCCGTTGAAGAAGCGCGCGAAGGCGGTGCCGGGGTCGAGCTGGGTGCTCAGCCGGCCAGGCGCGGACCGGGTGGAAGTACTGCGCGGCATCGGCACGCGCGGCCTGCACGCCGCTGCGGGTTAGCGAGTCTGCGGCGGCCCCAGCTGGGCCTGGATCGCCTCGGCGGCCCACGTCACGTAGTCGTCGTGCGGCCAGCCGCAGACGTTCGTCAGGTGGTCGTACGCCTCGTGCGACGTGAGCAGCCCGATCGCGTCCGCCAGCCGGGCCGAAGCCGCGAAGCCCGCCGCTTCCAGCCGGGCCACGATCTCCGCGCGGCGGGCCACCGCCAGCTCCGCGCGGACCGCCGCCACCGCCGGGTCGGCCATCGCCGCCGTCGTGAAGGCACGCCAGATCGGCACCGACCGGCGCACCCCCTCGGCCACGCGCCCGACCACCACCGGCAGATCCGTGGCCGAGCCCACCAGCGCGTCCAGGCTCACCGCGTCCGGATCGCCCGCGAACCCGCCCCGGAACGCGGCGAGCAGCAAGTCCGCCTTGCGTCCGGCCTGCGTCACGGTCTCCAGGCTCACCCCGGCCGCGGCGGCGATCTGCCGCACGCTCGTGCCCGCGTAGCCGCGCTCGGCGAACAGCCGCCCCGCCGTCGCCAGGACGTGCTCCCGGGTGCGCCGGGCGCGGGCCTCGCGCACCGGTGACTCGTAGCGGCGCCGCGCGCCGCCGGATTCCGGTATCGTCATCAATTGGATAGTACAGCGTATCGGTCAATCCAGGGGGAGCCATGACCCGCGTACTCGTGTGCGTACAGCCCGCTCGCGGCCACGTCAGCCCGACCCGGCCGATCGTCGAAGCCCTGCTCGCGGCGAAACACCAGGTCGCCGTCGTCACCGGGGCGCGCTACCGGGAAACCTTCGAGAAGCTCGGTGCCACCGTGAAAGTCCTGCCGCCGGAGGCCGACTTCGACGAAACCGACCTCGACGGCTCGATCCCCGGCCGCGCCGGCCTCAAGGGACTGAAGCTCGCCCGGTTCGAACTCACGAACTTCGTCCGCGCGACGCCCGCCCAGCTGAGCGTCCTGGACCTCGACGTCGACGTCGTCCTGTGCGACCCGCTCTTCATGGCGGGTCTGGCTCTGGTGCGGCGCGAGCAGCGGCCGCGCGTGCTGGTGCTGGGGTTCCTGCCGTTCCTGCCCCCGGTCCCGAGCGGCCCGAACAGCGCGATCCTGAAGGTGCTCGCCCCCTTAGTCCTCGGGCCGGCGCAGCGGCAAGCCCGCGACGTACTGGGCGAGGACCCCGGCATGCGCTTCACCGACTGGCCGTTGCACAGCGACGGCGTGCTGCAGATGACCTGCCCGGGCTTCGAGTACCCGCGCCCCGGCGCGCCGCTGCACTTCATCGGGCCGACGACCGTCAGCGCGGCGAGCGAGCACCCGCTGCCGCCGTGGTGGGGCGACCTCGACGGCTCCCGGCCCCTCGTGCACGTCACCCAGGGAACCGTGGCGAACGACGACCTCGGCCGGCTCGTCGAACCCACGATCGCCGCCCTCGCCGACGAGGACGTGCTGGTCGTCGCGACGACCTGCGGTGGACGGCTGAGCCCGGGCCCGCTGCCGGCCAACGTCCGCGTCGCCGATTTCCTGCCCTACGACGAACTGCTCCCCCGCTGCGCCGCGATGGTCGGCAACGGCGGGTACGGCGGCGTCAACCACGCCCTCCGCTACGGCGTTCCGCTGGTCGTCGTCGGGGCCAGCGAGGACAAGCGCGAGGTGGCCGCCCGCGTCACCTGGTCCGGCGCCGGGATCGGCCGCGCCCGTGCCTCCGCTTCCCCGCGGGCGATCAGGCGGGACGTCCGCGCCGTCCTGGACGAACCGCGCTACCGCGACCGGGCCAAGGAGCTGGCCGCCGAGATCGCGGCCGGCCCGTCGATGGACGACGTCGTCAAGCTGATCACCGCGTAGAGTTTCCCGGCATGGACGTCGAAATCCACGCCGCGATCGAAGAGCACTGGACGGCTTCGGAACGCGGAGACGTCGAGCGCGAGCACGCGATCTACGGCGCCGACGCGATCCTGGACTACCCGCAGTCCGGCGAGCGCTTCCGAGGCCGCGCGAAGATCCAGGCCCAGCGCGGCGGTCATCCGGCCGAGCGCCACTTCACGATCCGCCGCATCCAGGGCGGCGGCGACCTCTGGGTCAGCGAGTGCGTGATTACCTACGACGGCGTGCCAACCCGCACCGTGAGCATCATGGAGTTCGACGGCGGTCTCGTGACCCACGAGACGCAGTACTTCGCCGACCCCTTCCCGGCAGCCCCCTCGCGAGCGGCGCTGGCCGAGCAGATCCCGGCCGACTAGTAGTACGCGCGGAGGTAGCCCGCGAAACGCTCGTCGACCTCCTCGGGCGTCAGGCCGAATTCCTCCAGGGTGTAGCGGTGGGCCGGTTTCCGCTCCCCCGAACGACTCTCCGTGTGCAGCGCGGTCATCGCCGCCCGCGCGTCGCCGGTGAACGTCAGTCCGAAGTGGTCGTACACAGTGGACACCGTGCCGATCGGGTCGGCGACGAAGTCCTCGTACCGGACGTCGCAGAACTGGGCCGCGTCGTACCGCGCGCGGGCCGCGTGGAACTCGTCGGCGCCGCGGGCCCACAGGTCGAGCTGGGACTTGCCGATCACCTCGCCGCGGAACTTCGTCGACCAGCCGTCGGCGGCCTTCTCGGCCAGGCTGCACATCGAGCCCATGATCGTGCGCGGCGCGCGGTGGGTCTGGATCACCAACGCGTCCGGGTACGCCGCCATCAGCGCGTCCAAGGCGAACAGGTGGCTCGGGTTCTTGAGCACCCACCGCTTGCCCGCGTCCGGCAGCCCGATGAGCTGCAGGTTCCGCCGGTGGCGCGCGTAAGCGTCGGTCCAGTCCTGCTTCGCGAGCCAGCGCGAGTAGCGCGGCACGTGCGCGAGGCACTCGAACGACAGCGACCGCATCGACTGGCGCAGCAGCTGCCAGCACTCCTCGACCTGGTCCGCGGACATGTGGTGCACGCCCATGAACTCCGGGTGTTCGACGTGGTGGCGTTCGTAGCCGGCCTGGATCCCCTGGTACACCGGGTTGCCCGCCCACGTCTCCCGCGGCGGCCGCGGCTGCGGGACCTCGGCGAGCCAGACCTCCAGGCCCTGGTGTCCCGGGTCCTCGGCGAGCAGCCGGTGCAGCGCCGTCGTGCCGGTGCGCGGCAGGCCGGTGACGAAGATCGGCCGCTCGATCGCCACCGACGCGGACGCCGGGTGCTGCTTCCAGCCCGCTTCACTGAGCAGCCGGGCGACGAGCGCGCCGCGCAGCATCGCCCGGTGCACCTTGTTGCCGAACGGCGTGAGGTCCTCGTCGGCCTCGTACGACTCCAGCAGCACGCGCAGGCCTTCGACGTACTCGTCATCGCCGAAGTCGCCGAGCCCGGTGAGTTTGGTGGCCGACGCGTGCAGGTCCTCGACGGTGCCGACGTCTTCGCGGCCGGGGAGCATGGATCCTCCTAGTGGTGGTACTCGCCGCCGTTGACGTCGAGGCACTGCCCGGTGATCGCACGCGCCATCGACGAGGCGAGGAACACGACGGCGTCGGCGATTTCGTCGGGCTCCGGCAGCTTCCGCAAGTCTATTGTGGACGCGGTCTCGGCGTAGACCTCTTCCGGTGTGATGCCGCGTTCCTTGGCGAGGTAGGTGAAGTACCACTTGAGGTTCGGCGCCCAGATGTAGCCCGGCGCGATGGTGTTGACGCGCACGCCGTCCGGGCCGAGTTCGCTGGCGAGGCTCTGCGAGAGCGACAGCAGCGCCGACTTCGCCATCTTGTACGCGCCGAACGTGCGCCGCGAGTGCCGCAGCACCGCCGAGTTGATCATCACCAGCGAGCCCTTGCTCTCCTTGAGCGCGGGCAGGAACAGCCGCGTCAGCCGCAGCACCGAAATCCCGGCCGTTTCGAACCCGGCCCGGACGGCGTCGAGGTCCACCGTGGCCAGATCGGTCAGCGGCGGGACGGCGAAGGCGTTGTGCACCACCGTGTCGACCCGGCCGAAGGCCTCGACCGCCTCGCTCACGAGGTTCGCGGCGGAGTCCTCGTCGTCGATGTCGGTCCGGACCGCGACGGCACGTCGTCCGAGGTCCGTGACCTCCTTCGCGACTTCGGTGAGCCGTGACTCGGTGCGCGCCGCGAGAACGACGTCAGCTCCCGCCATGGCGCTGCGCACGGCGATCGACCGGCCGAGTCCCGGGCCGATGCCCGAAACCACGACCACCTTGCCCTGCAACAGGTTCTCCACGCTCACCCCAGCATCCGGGCGGCAACGGCGTCCTGCCGGGCCGCGATTCGCGCCGACCACTCGGCGGGCGTCACCCGCGCTTGGTCGAAAAACGGCAGCCGGTCGGGCAGTTCGTCCACCTTGACGACCTCGACGACCGGGCCGTCGTCCGGCCCGAGGTCGCGCGCGAGCCGCTGCCAGCGGATCTGGACGTACCCGCGGTCGTGCCCGGTGCGCTCCAGCCAGTTCGCCACGCCGGGGTCGCGTTCACTGATGACGAACCGGATCTTGCCGTCCGGGTCGACGCGGGCCTGGTCGGCGGTGAGGCTCGTCTGGTGGTTGATGTAGTCGAGCGAGACGTACCAGAGGCTGCCGAGCTGGATGCCCTGGTACGGCGCGTCGGCACAGCGGGGCACCGTGACGATCATCGCCTCTTCGTCGCCCAGCTCGTAGTGCCCGGCCGAGGAGAACTGCGTGGTCAGGCCGCCCGGCGTCGAGCGCGGCTCGGTCATCGTGTTCACCGGCAGGTTGTCGTAGAACCACTTCGGGAAGGCCAGGAACGTCTTGAGCCGGCTCAGCAGGATCTTGCCGGTGACGCCGTAGCGCTTCGCGAGCGCCGAGCGGTCCGGCACCGGGGGCGCCTGGCCCGCCGTGTCGACGCACCGGATGCGGATCTCGCCGCGCTTCTCGGTCGCCCAGTCGCTGTGGACCTCGCGGACGACGAGCATCGACGAGCCCTCGCCCAGGACGAAATAGTTCGGGCCCGGGTTCTCGCGAGCCGGGCCGAAGCGCAGCTCGAACCGGCCGTCTTCGCCGATCTCGATGGCGCGGTCGTCGAACGCGGCGAGACTGTCGGGCACCACCACCGGCGAGTAGTCGCCGTTGAGGATCTGGAAGCTCAGGTCGGCGGTGGTCCCGCGGACGCCGGTGACGAGGTACTCGTGGTCGGCGCGGATGTTCGCGTTGAAGTACAGCGTGTCCGGGTTGTCCAGGCCCATCTTCGTGTACGGCCCGGTGGACGCCGTGAAGTACGGGAAGTCGCGCTGGTAGGCCCACGCCATCTGCAGCGACGCGCGAATGCTCCCGGCGAGGTAGTCGTAGCCCTCCAGGAGGCCCTGCTCGGTCTGCGCCGGCGGCGCTTGCGCGATCAGCTTCTCGGCCTCGGCGATCGCGTCGGCGAACGACCGGGTCAACGAGAACTCGTTCTCGATCATGCCGGAACGGCCCAGCGGTTCGCGAGCAGCCGGAAGCCCGGGTCGTCCGCCCACGAGAGCATCGACTCATACGTCCGGACGTACCCGATGTGCGTCATCCGCCAGGCGCCGTCGGCCTCGCGGCGGTAGGTGTCCTCGTAGAACGCGGCGCCCTCGATGATCACCTTGTGCTCGGGCACGATGACCTTGTCGGTGAACGACCACCGCCCCGTCGCGGTGTCGCCGTCGACCTCGATCTCGGGCTGACCTGCGTGGTGGACGGTGATGATGCCGTTGCCGAGGCTCTCGGTGAGGAACGCGACGATGGCGTCACGCCCCTCGAAGTGCTTCCCGTCTTCACCGGTCGCACGGGTCCCGTAGTCGGCCGTGGCGTCGGCGGTGAAGGTGTCGGCCACCTCGTCCCACTGCTTCAGGTCGACCGCGCGGAGGTAGCGGTACTTCAGCCGGCGGATCTCTTCGAGTACGACCAGGTCCATGCCCCCAGGGTCCCGCACCGCTTGACCGATGACAAGAACATGTTCTACTTTTTTCCGGTGTCCGTGACCTCGTACGAGCTCTCGCACCTGGCCGCGCTCGAAGCGGAGGCCGTGCACGTCTTCCGTGAGGTCGCGGCGACCTTCGAGCGCCCCGTCCTGCTGTTCTCCGGCGGCAAGGACTCGGTGGTGATGCTGCACGCCGCCGCGAAGGCGTTCTGGCCGGCGCCGCTGCCCTTCCCGGTGCTGCACGTCGACACCGGCCACAACTTCGACGAGGTCCTGCGGTTCCGCGACGAGACCGTCGCCGCGTCGAACCTCCGGCTGGAGGTGGCGAGCGTGCAGGACGACCTCGACGCCGGCCGCGTCGTCGAGGAGACCGGCCCGGGAGCCAGCCGCAACCGGCTGCAGACGGTCACGCTGCTGCGGGCCATCCGCGAAGGCGGCTTCGACGCCGTGTTCGGCGGCGCTCGCCGCGACGAGGAGAAGGCTCGCGCGAAGGAACGCGTGTTCAGCTTCCGCGACGAGCACGGCCAGTGGGACCCGCGGGCGCAGCGCCCGGAGCTGTGGAACCTCTACAACGGGCGGCACCGGCGCGGCGAACACATCCGCGTGTTCCCGCTGTCGAACTGGACCGAGCTGGACATCTGGCAGTACATCCGCGACGAGCGGATCGCCTTGCCGCCGTTGTACTACGCCCACCGGCGCCCGGTCGTCCAGCGCGACGGCATGCTGCTGGCGGCGACGCGGTTCCTGTCCCTTGTGGACGGCGAGAAGCCGTACGAGGCGACCGTGCGCTTCCGGACCGTCGGCGACGCCACGTGCACCGGCTGCGTCGAGTCGTCGGCGGCGACCCCGTCCGAAGTGGTCGCCGAGGTGGCCGCGACGCGCGTCACCGAACGCGGTGCGACACGTGCGGACGACCGCATTTCCGAAGCAGGCATGGAAGACCGCAAGCGGGAAGGCTACTTCTGATGCAGCTGCTGCGGATCGCCACGGCGGGCAGCGTGGACGACGGCAAGTCCACGTTGATCGGCCGGCTGCTGTTCGACTCGAAGGCGATCTTCACCGACCAGCTCGCCGCTGTGGAACGCGCCAGCCGGGAGCGCGGCGAGGACTACCCGGACCTCGCGCTGCTCACCGACGGCCTGCGCGCCGAACGCGAGCAGGGCATCACGATCGACGTCGCCCACCGCTACTTCGCCACGCCCAAGCGGAAGTTCATCATCGCGGACACGCCGGGGCACCTGCAGTACACGCGGAACATGGTGACCGGCGCGTCGACGGCCGACCTGGCGCTGGTCCTGGTCGACGCGCGCAAGGGCGTCCTCGAGCAGTCGCGGCGGCACGCGTTCCTCGCGTCGCTGCTCGGGATCGGGCACCTGGTCGTGTGCGTGAACAAGATGGACCTCGTCGACTGGTCGCAGGAGCGGTTCGAGGAGATCCGCGAGGACTTCCGCCGGTTCGCGATGAAGCTGGACGTCGCCGACCTGACGTTCGTGCCGGTTTCGGCGCTGCACGGCGACAACGTCGTCCACCGCAGCGCGAGCATGCCCTGGTACGAAGGGACTTCGCTGCTGCACCAGCTGGAAGAGGTGCACGTCGCGTCCGACCGCAACCTGATCGACGCGCGGTTCCCGGTGCAGTACGTGATCCGCCGGTCGGACTTCCGCGGCTACGCGGGCACCATCGCCGGCGGGGTGTTCAAGCCGGGCGACGAGGTCGTGGCGCTGCCGTCGGGGATCACCTCCCGGGTGCGCGCGGTGTGGGGCCCGGGCGGGACGCCCCTCTCCGAAGCCTTCACCGGCCAAGCGGTGACGGTCGAGCTGGCCGACGACCTCGACCTGGGCCGGGGCGCGATGCTGTGCCGGCCCGGCAACCGCGCGGAGTCGGCCCGCGAGGTGGACGCGCTGGTGTGCTGGTTCTCGTCGCGGTCTTCGCTGACACCGGGTGCCTCCTACGTCGTCCGGCACACGACCACCGAGACGCGGGGGACGGTGGAGCGGCTGGAGTACCGCCTCGATGTGACGACCCTGCACCGCGACTCCGCGGAGTCGTTGTCCCTGAACGACATCGGCCGGATCCGGCTGCGCACGCGCGCGCCGCTGCTGTTCGACCCGTACCGCCGCAACCGCGCCACGGGCGGGTTCCTGCTGGTGGACGAGCACACGGGCGACACGGTCGCGGCGGGCATGATCACCGGCGCGGTCGCGTCTCCCGTCGTCTGGCACACCGCGGCGGTCCGCCGCGAAGACCGCCCGACCCGCGGCGCGACGGTGTGGCTGACCGGGCTGTCGGCGTCGGGCAAGTCGTCGGTGGCGGTGGAGCTGGAGCGCCGCCTGGTCGCGGCGGGCCGCCCGGCGTACCTCCTGGACGGCGACAACCTGCGCCACGGGCTGAACGCGGGCTTGGGCTTCAGCCCCGAGGACCGCGCGGAGAACGTCCGGCGGGTGGCGGAGGTGGCCCGCCTGTTCGCGGACGCGGGCGTGGTGGCGATCGCGTCGCTGATCAGCCCTTATGCGTCGGACCGGGCCCGGGCCCGTGAGGTGCACGCCGACCTTCCGTTCGTGGAGGTGTTCGTCGACACGCCGTTGGCGATGTGCGAGGCGCGGGACCCGAAGGGGATGTACGCGAAGGCGCGGGCCGGCGAGATCCGTGGGTTCACGGGGATCGACGCACCTTACGAGCGGCCGACCGCGCCGGACCTGACGCTGCGCCCAGGAGACGGCGACCCGGCCACCATGGCGGCGGCGATCCAGGCGCTCCTGGACGACCTCACCTAGGGTGTGCCCTTTTTGGCCACGGAGTTACGTCGGAAGCATGTGCGTCACAGATCGTTTTGTGGTCTGATACCCCCGTTAGCCCGTTTGGCGTAGAGGGGGAGTCAGTGAAAAGCGTGGTTTGGTGGTCTGTCGGCCTGCTGTTCGGACTGGGCTTGGTGGCGCTCGGCCTGTTCGGTTCCGGGGATCCGAGCGCCAAGGTGCTGTGCGGCAGCGAAGAGATGCGACCGGGGCAGACCTGCGACCGGACCCAGTACGGCCAGACGTCCAGCGAGACCTACGAAGAGAAACGCCAGGAATCGATCGACAGCGCGAACACCTTCAAGAACGGCGGCCGGTGGGTCACGTTCGGAATCGGCGCGGGCATCGGGGCCCTGTGCGGCTGGCGGCTGGTCGTCGCGGTCCGGCGCCGGGCCGGCCAGGGATCCGGCCCGGTCCCTCAGGCCGTGCCCGCCCAGCAGCCCGGCTTCGTTCCGGCGCCGGGATACGCGCCGCAGGGATTCCGGCAGCACCCCGGATTCCCGCTGCAGCCGGGACACCAGCAGCAACCGGGGTTTCCGCAGCAGCAGGGATCCGCGCCGCCGCAGGGGTATCAGCAGGCCCCGCCGCCGAGCTACCAGCCGCCGCGCGGGCCGTACCAGCAGTAGCAGCTCCTAGCCGGCTTCGAGGACGAAGAACAGGAAGCTCGGGAAGGTGTCGAGGAGCGCGAAGTCGTCCGGGAACAGCTCACGGGCTTCCGCGGTGGGGTGGGGTTCGCCGATGACGGAGATCCGGAAGCCGGCGGCGGTGAAGGCGTCGGTCATCGCGTGCAGCGGCCGGTTCCAGAAGGTCATCCGCGCGGTCCGGCCGTGCAGGTCGAATTCGTCGGTCCAGGTGTACCGCTCGAAGTAGCCGGGCCGCGGCCCGGCCTGGCGATGCGTGAGGTTGACCATGAAGGGATGGTTGACCGAGGCGATCAGCCGGCCCCCGGTCTTGAGCACCCGCCGCAGCTCGGCGAGGGCCGGCTTCCAGTCCTCCAGGTAGGGCAGCGGGCCCGAGCCACAGCCCGCGTCGAGAATCCGCCGCCCGGCCACGTCCCCGGCGAGCTCCAGCGTCGCGGGCCGTTCGTAGTGGGCGTTCATGAGACTGGTCTCGTTCTCGGCGGTGTAGGCCTCGGCGAAGTCGTCGTATGGGGCACCGGCAGTCATACGGCCCGTCCTGCCCGAACTAATCCGCGGGCGTCACAAAGCCCGGATCAGAGCAGCCTCCGGTTTCGCAGCAGCTCGACGACATAGACGACCAGCAGACAAGCCACGACGACAAGAACAGGAATGCTCGCAACGAACGTGCTCCCTGCAGACAAAGCCAGTGGGACTGCGACGATGGCGGGAGCGACGGCGATCAAGATCAACGGCAGATGATACGGAACCAGTCTCTGCAGCAATCGGATGTCCGGGTCGCCCATACCTTCGTGCCAGCCGACGAACCCAGTGAATCGGTAACTGTTCAGGCCATTTCCGGGACTTGAGCGTGACTGTGGGATGATCTTGTTGTGGGAGAAGGTGTCCGTCCTTCGTATGATGAGCTGG
>NZ_JBFBBZ010000101.1:0-13147 GCF_040682935.1 Amycolatopsis sp. NPDC051061 | reverse complement strand
GACCCCGTTAGAGGTCCACAACGAGTATCTGAGCCGACAGCTTGCAGCATGAATTAGCTATAGGAAAGCTGTCCGGAAATCTTGGGGCGCCTCAGTTGGGCCTTCACCGGGGTACTGCTTGGCTCCCCGGCTGCACGTACCGACGAGCTTCGCCACGCCGTTGACCAGCTCGACGGCCGGGCCGCCGGAGTCACCCGGACCGGGGCCGTCCGTGCCGTGTGGTCATCGGTCAAGGTCGCGAAGTCCGTTCAAAATGCGTTGCAGCAGTTCCGTAGCAGGCCGCTGGTCAAGGTCTCGCCGGGGCCACGGTGTCGGCGGCCGGTTGACATACGGCCGACGGCGACGAGGCAGCGGGACATACACCGGGATTGGCTGCGTCGGCACGTCGTCGGGCGAAATTGCCAGGAGAATCTGCGTTGGGGCACGAGCAAATTCTTCTTCGGCTCGTTCACGTTGAACCCGCGCCACGATGCCGGCTACCGACCGGTCATCTGGTTTGTCTGCGTGCTGTCGTGCTGCTCGCAACCGTGCGACTGCTAATAGCCCCAGGCTTAGCAGGAACAGGCCGCCGCCGACCACGGCGACGTACAGCCCGACCGCATTCACGACTCCGGCGGGGGCAAAGGCACGGCATGGTGTCCCTCGTCGACCAGCAGGTCATCCTTGGCGGCCTGGTCGTTGGCGTGGTTGTGCAGGACATTGCCGAGCGCAATGAGCAGTCCGGCGAACTCGCGTTGCTTGGCGGCCGTCATCTGGTCGCCCAGCAGCGTCCGGCAGACCTCCGGTATGCGCTGGTTGACCGCGCCGAGCGCTGACACCAGGTGGGCGGTCTGGTCGTTCACGCCGCCACCCGCTTCGGAAAACCCACCATGCTCCCCGAGCGCGGGCACGGCCAGGCATCCCCGCACAGCTCGCAGAACCGGCCGGTCTCCTCGGGCTCATGCAGCCACCACGACAGGTGTGCGAGGGGCGCCCAGAGGTTCGGCGTCGAAGTGGCATGACGCCGAGTCGGCGCTGGGCTGGCGACCACCTGCAAGTGGGTGGGCGGAATCGTCACGGGCTGGCTCTTTCAGGGAGTGTTGGGCTTCGGCTACGCGGTTTCGCGGAGCACGAGCACTTCGGCCGCCGCCTCAAATTCGAGGTGGCCGAGCATCTGGTTTTGCAGGAGGGTGCTGCGCGCGAAATGCCGCAGTGAAGGAATGACGACATGGTGGGCGTCGGCACGCTTCAGCTCGGTCAGCAGCTCGCCAAACCCCTCTTGCGAGCCGCAGTCGAACTCGAAGAAGAACGTCACCAGGTACAGGCCTTGGAGCGCCGCGAAGGCACGCAGGGCCTGCTCCAGCCGTTGCACCTTGGCGTCCGGCACGTCACAGGGCACGCGCATGTAGCCGTAGGCCAGGGGCCGGGTGATTGGTTCGTCTTCGGCAGCGACCGCCGGGAGGGCTGTCTGCGCACCGCAGACCAGCCACTCGATCATCTTTATCGTCATGCCTGCTCCGTTCGCGTTGCCGTCGATCTGGCGACACCCGGACGTCCGGGACAGCTCTGGTCACGGGCGGCAGGTAGTGCTGGCGGGAGCCTGCCCGTGGCTGGAGGCGTAGCGTGGGCGTCAACCGAACGCCCGGGTGCCTGGTAAAAAGCCTGGTCAACGGGCGCCCGATAGGGAATGCCCGCGTGTAGCAGCCGTGTGGCACCGCTGTGGCACTCTGCGTTATAGGCTGGCTACAAGACCGTGGGAGTAGCTATGGCAGCCGTCGAACGCTGGACCGGCCAGGAGGCCGCAGCGCTCCGCGCTGCCCTGCGCCTGACGGTTCGCGACTTCGCCGCCCGCCTCGGCATCGGGGTGCGGACGATCAGCAACTGGGAAGCCCGGCGCGACGGCATTACGCCGCTGCCAGAGATGCAAGCAGTGCTCGACACCGTACTGGCCCAGGCCGATGACGACGCTCGGGAGCGCTTCTCTCTGACGCGCAGTGCTGCTCCAGGCACCACCGTGGCCGCCGTGTTGCCAGCAAGCGCTGCACTGGTTGACCTTGATCTGTCGTCGGACGTACAGATGGAGTCGATGGCCGGTGACTTTCACCTGTCTCCGTCCGAAGCGGCCGAAGCAATCGAGCGATTTACAGCGAGTGACATGGCGACCAGGCGAGCGTTCCTCATGGGGCTCTCGCTGCTGTCTGGCACCCCGCTGGTGCGCCAAGTGCAACGCTGGGTCGCGGCCTTGCCCATCGCGCCCATCTCCACCGACCAGTTCGGCGCAGATCAGCTCAGCGACCTCGAGCAGTCGGTGACCTTCTTCCGCCGGTGGGACGCGTCTGGGGCTGGCGGTCTGCACCGCAAGGCGGTCGTCGGCCAGCTCAACGCCGTCGCTGAAACGCTCGGCGAGCCTCATACGCCTGCGACCGAACGCCGCCTCTTCCAAGTGGCCGCCAAACTGGCCCAGTTGGCCGGCTGGATGACTTATGACGCCGGGTCGTTTGGCCTGGCCCAGCGCTATTACCTGCTGGCCTTGGGCGCATGTCAGCACGCTGACGCCCCCGACCTCGGCGCCAAGATCGTGGGGGACATGACCCAGATGTCGACCGCGCTGGGCTTCTACGACGACAGCCTCTCACTGGTGCAGACGGCACTCGCCAGTTTGCCTCGTCACGGCAACGCTTTGGTGCGCTCGGAGCTGCTTGGCCTCGAAGCTCGGGCGTGCGCCCAGCTCGGTCGGGGGGAAGCCGCCAACGCTCGTCGGGCAGTGGACGCCTGCATTGAGACGTACCGGGACGCGTCGCCGACTGACCGGCCAGACTGGGTGCACTACATGAACGGGGCAGAGGTGGAATGCCTGGCCGCCAACGCCTACACCGAACTGGCCTTAGCCGAACCAGAACCGAAGCGCGCACTCGTGCATGCCGCGCAGGCCGAGCAGCACACCACCAGCGCGATTGCCATCCGGGGCAAGTCCTATTCACGCAGCCGCGTGTTAGACCACCTTCGACTCGGAAAGGTGCGCCTCGCTCAGCGCGAGCCTGCCGAAGCGGCCAACGTCGGCATGCGGGCTCTCGAGCAGGCCAACGGCATGCGCTCATCCGTGCTCACCAAATGGCTGACCGGCCTAGCCGAACCCCTGAAGCAGCAGTATGTCTCTGTTCCGGCGGTCGCTGCCTTTCGCGAGGCACTGTCCGACTACATGCGAGTCAACACCGCGGGGAACCGTCGTGAACGATCCGGCGACTGAACTCGTGCACTATGACCATCTCGGGCCGGAGGGAGCTGCCGACGCCGCGAAGGCGCTCACCGCCTTATACCGCGACGTGTATGCCGAACCGCCCTACAACTGGGGTGACGAGCACGCCGCACTGTTCGCCAAGCGGTTCGAGCAGCAACGGCAAGCGCCTGGTTTTGATCTGGTCGTCGCTCAGGCGTCAGGCGAGCTGGTGGGCTTCACGTTCGGCGTGACGCTGTTACCGGACACGCCGTGGTGGCAAAATCTGACGACTGAGGTTGCTGGCGAGCTGACCACGGAATACACAGATCGGACGTTTGCCCTCGTCGAGCTGATCGTGGCCCGGGAGTGGCGGCAACGTGGTGTTGGCAAGCAGTTACACGACGAGCTGCTTGCCGGCCGCCATGAGGAGCGGGCCACTCTGACGGTCTTACCGGCCGCCGAGCCAGCTCAACACGCCTATGTCGCCTGGGGATGGCGACGCGTGGCGCAGAAGCGGAACCCGTTGCCGGGGTCACCGGTTTTTGATGTGATGGTGAAAGAGCTGCTGGCGAACTAAGTGAGGCTTTCTGCGAGGAAGTTCTACTCTGGGATAGCAAGCGTACGACGTGCAGCCTCCAAGAATGGCTCTCTGTAAGATGTCATAAACTCCCAAATGTCTCGATCTGTTGGAAGCTCTTTGTAGACGGCGTCGCCAAGATGCCAAGCGTAGTCGAGGGCAGCCCGTCGCAGCTCATGACCGCCGACGAGTTCGATACACTTCTGTAAATACCACATTCGATGCGTCAGGAGTTCAGCCTCGTTGTTGTCTCGCTCGCCTGTTTGGTAGCGACGTTCTGCAAGGTGTTCGACGCGTTGGGCACCTTCCAAAAAATCACGTATTGCCTCTTTGCGCTCGATTCGTAGCGCCGCTCGCCGTTGCGTCTCGGCCTGCTTCCTGGTGGTGCGCGTTCCGAGATGGGTCGTGGCAAGTGATCCCAGAGTGCCGAGCAGGACACCCACCAGAGGTAGCACGGCCGCTGGGGTGAGTTGCAACCAATCCATAGCGGCTAGTCTGCGTCTATGACCATCGATAGGCATCGAACCTGTGCGTATCGCATCATACTCGTATTCGAGCTGGTATCTGGTTAAATACTACCTTGTATGCAGCGCTTCGTGCGCAGCCATCAGAGGTGCCCAGAGGCGACTGGCAGCGCGCAGGGCTACCTCGGTTAGTCCTGAAGGCTTCGCTCAGCTCGCCATCTTCTGGGTTTAGAGTCGCCGAACTCGAGCTCAGTCTGGCGCCGAGAACTGGTTCGGGTAGTGCGGAATTTGTCGTCCATGGATGACTGTCAACGCTGCTTGCCGCCGCGATTCGACCGCACACTGGGTGCGTCGGCAGCCCGAGGTCCTAATCTGCTGGCCACGCGACATCTGAACTCTAGGTGTGGTGTGGCCTGTCGGGACGCGCAGTGGACCACTGTTAGCCGCCTGCGCGGCAGGGTCTCGGCTTTGTCGCGGTCGAGGCGGCCTATCCCGCGTTGCCTGTAACGGAATTCATGAACCACTAGATACTAGCTCCGTCGAGTTCGACGGTAGCTGACCTGTAGTTAGAGAGGGGACGTGATCAAATGCGACTATCGCGTGATCTTGTGCTGGAGCGAAAAGCCAGCTACCTTCTTGATCACTACATGAACCTCCATGCTGCCATGGTCGGGGTTGCTATCGGTGTCGCCGGCCTGGCGGCTGCCAACATCTTCACCTTTCG
Source organism: Amycolatopsis sp. NPDC051061 (assembly GCF_040682935.1). Classification (NCBI taxonomy): domain Bacteria; kingdom Bacillati; phylum Actinomycetota; class Actinomycetes; order Pseudonocardiales; family Pseudonocardiaceae; genus Amycolatopsis; species Amycolatopsis sp. NPDC051061. The sequence continues at coordinate 8,186 of NZ_JBFBBZ010000101.1, read as the reverse complement.
GGGGCCTGATGCGGACCTGCCGTTACGGGTGTTGCTACTGGGGATAAGTCTGCTGATCACCGCAAACATCTACATGGGCCTGATGGTTGGCGGGCTCATCCTGCCAGGCTCGGCGCCCTCAGGACTCGACTTCTTGTTGCCATTCATGATCGGGATGCTGGAGTTTGTACTTTTCGGATTCTTAGCGATCAAACCGGACAGCACTCAGACTGCATCGACGTCAATCAGGGGTTGGTTCATCGCGTTCATTGCGCTGGCATTGCTTGCTGCCGTGGCGATCATGTGGGCGAGACGGCATGTGCGACCCGAGCGGTATACTGATGACCAGAACGCGATGGTTGCTGAATATCGTCAGCGCCTCCTGGCGGATTTCCGCGGGGCAGTCTTCGCTGCCGTTGTAGGTTGTATTGGTCTCACGCTCGAGTACTTCTCTGTGTCAAACTGGTTCTATTATGTGTGTCCAGGACTTCTTGTCGCCGGTTTGCTTGTAGGCATTGCCGAACATCAGAGGACGGCAAGCAAGATTGCCCTACACCTCGACGGCGAATGAGGTCCAGTCATTAGCACAGTGCGGCAGGTTGGGATCTTGCGGATACACCAGGTTCGCCTGGGCCCGATTGCACCTGTCAGAGTGGCGTGCCCTAAAGGTTCTCCGGTACTCATCTTCTGTAACGTCCGAGGATCAGTAGTCGACTTGGACTGCAAAGGAGCGGAGACGCTGTGCCGTCATCGAGTCACTCCGGGAGGCATCCGTTGACCCAGCTCACGCCTGACGAACGGCTCATCTGGCGGCAGCTCCGTAACCGCGCTCGGGATGCTTCAACCACCCAGCCCGAGGCTGCCTGTATCCACTACCGGGACCTTGGCCTGCTGGTCGACCCGGACGGCCGCTGGCACTACCCGATGAGCCGCCCGCCCTTCCGCGGCTTCAACGACGCGCTCGGCCACGTCAGCCAGTACGAGCACGGGCGGGGCCGGCCGCTGCTTAGTTCACTGGTGACCACCATGGATGACGGTCAGCCCGGCAAGGGGTTCGCTCTGTTTGCCGTCTCCCTGGGGTTCGAGGTGGTCGATCCTGAGCCTTTCTGGCGTCGTGAACTCACTCGGACTGTGGCGTTCTGGTCTTCGATGGATGACACGCTGCTACTTGACGCCGCTGTTGACCGCGTGCTCAGCGCCGTGGACGGGCTCTCCGACATGCTGCGGAACCGCGGGTGACAGGTCTGTCGATGTGCGAGCGTAACGTCAGCCGCAGCAGACGGACCGCGCGTCGTGGATGTCGGTCGACGGGGAGGGACTGGGTAGTGTCCGAAAACAAGGTCGTAGTCCGCGCCGGAGTTCCGGGCAAGGACGATGGCAGCGCCGAAGGCGAGCATCATTACCCGACGAGTACCAGTGACTTCGTAAAGCTGCTCCGCGAACTAGGTTTTAGCGTCGACTACGAGCATGAGAAGTCGCAACGTGCACTAGTTGGGTACAAGGCGTTCGATGTCTGGGTTCCGGTTCTAGATTTCGGCTTGAACGTCTTGGCGAATATACCGGCCAACATCGTCGCCACGACAATAATGAACTATTTTCATGCCACGAAGCGCAACGTGCAAGACTCCGTCTTGCACGTCGAATACTCGGTGCACAAGAAGAACGGCGATGTCGTCAAGTTTAAGGCGGACGGTGCCGGTCCGGACGTCTTGAAGGCGATTGAGCAGTTCGATCGCAACGTTAGGGAGTGACGGCGACGTGAGTGTCGGGCTTGAGCGGCTACGTGCAGGCAGTAAAGCATACGGACGTGTCGTTCGGCTGCTTGCCACCGAGGGGCCTACCAAGGAGCTGCATGCAGAGCTGCGCCAGTGTCTCCATACGCTACGCGGGGCGATGAACTACCTCGAATATGAGGATATGGCACAATTTGAGGTAGCGCATACGCGGCTTGACGCAGCCGGCCAGCTGGCACGCGGGACCTTTCCCAAGGGCTGCCTGTTTGCGTTCAAGGACGAGCAATACCACCAGCAATGTCCTGCCGCGCTTGCCCACAATCGTGCGGGTTTGAGCCCCGGAATGAAGGTAAGAGCCATGCAGTGTTCAATTTGTGAGGGCGATCCTGATGATTGCGAGCATATTCGAGGCAGACGGTACGGCGAGCAGGAATGCGTACATATCATTACCGATGCTGAAATCATGGAAGTTTCCCTCGTTGGGAGACCCGCGCAGCCAGATGCTCGACTTACCTCGATTTCTCTCTCGACTAGCACAATGCAGAGCAAGCTTGGCGAATTCGCGCCAGGTGTGCCCGTAACCTGCGACAGATGCCTCGCCGCTTGCGACGGCGTAGCCTGGCCGTCTTTTGATGGGTGATACCCTGCACAAGTTACTTCCCTCTGCTTTGAAGCCATCAAATCACCGCGCGTCGGCAGATCCTCTTTGCACCTTCCATTAGCTCGTACTCGTGCATCGGCGTTGGGCTGTGCCAGCCGACATCTACGTTCTCGTCGGCGTAGAACAACGAGTTACCGTGTGCCACCATGGAACGTATGGCATAGAGTCTCTTTCGAGCGGGATCTTCCGAGGAGTCGGCCATCGGCGCAAACCGGTCTATGAATTCCCGGAAGAGTTTCGTTGGTCCGACACCGAGCGTTCGGTCGCATGTGGTGCACCTCGGCTGATCCTGTGGAACTTCGATGAGTACCTCGACTGCTTGAATTAGTGCTTGATAGCTGGCCGATTTCGATAGATCCCACACTTCTTGCGCATGATGTAGCCAGTAGGCTGCCCGTAGCATTTTCCGGCTATCGCTGTCGCTAAGCTTCGCGAAGATGCCCAGATGTCTCGAAATGGTGTCTGGCAAGACAAATTTTCGATCAATGCCCAGTGCCATCGGTAAGCCTTCGACTAGCTCGATATCCGGTAGCGAACCCTTGTTCGACAGCGAGTCGACGAAAGGCTCAAAATCCTCGATAAAATAGTGATCTGCGGCGAGCGCTGGAGCCCTGGGTGAAGGCGGGTCGGTTTGGACGATGACCCACCGGTGACTCCAACTGTTCGAGAGTGACGGAATTTGCAATCCAGGTATGAGGAGCGACAGGAACAGTGCCATTTGGCCGGATGCTCGCCGTCCGCGCATCGCTGCGATGGAGCTATCATTGGCGCCAGAAAAGGAGACCTCGAGAATTAGCGGATGTGGCGCCATCAGGAACCATGGCTGCGGCGCCCTGTCCGGTACTGGCCGGAAAACCAACTTGTCCTCATGTCGCCAGTATCCCTTGGTCTGGAACCAGGCGAATAGCGGTATGCGGTGCACCATGGACCTTGTCGGAGCGAGGAGTTTACCGACTACCTCGCGTTCGATCTGTTCAACAAGCTCTGCTGTCAGCGCCTCGCCTGGACTAATTCCAGTTAGCGTGCCGTGCTTGTCGAAGAGCAGAGACAGTATTATTGGGCCGTCGCCTGGGAAGTTAATGCGACGATTGGATGGGTATCGCGCACTCTTGATAACATTCTGGATAACAAAAGCTAACTCTTCCTGGTCTACCCGCCCGAGGCCGAGTCGGCGCTCAAGGTCATCCTGATCAATAGCTGCCATTCTACTCCTTCGTATGACGAAGTAATCTATCTCGCTAGCGTAGAGCATCAATGCGGGTTACCGTAATGTCATGCGGTAAGGTCGTGCTGCTACCTATACTAGGGCGTGCCGATAGTTTTGGAGTTGCAGGCATTGAGTAACGAAGATCGACTAGACGTTGTTGGTTATTTCTGACTTCCCGGCCGACCAGAAGAGAAGGTTCCAGGGACTCTCAACTTCTCAACAGCGGATGGCGGCAACCTTTCTCTGATCGGCGGGTTCTCGAGTCCTGGCACATGGACACCTAACGCCGCAGACGTCAAGAGAATTATCGGAGCATCAACCAATCAGCTTTACACGCTAGATAACTGCCTCTTCGCCCATGGGAGTCGAAGCTTCCTGGGTTCAGATGAGAACGATCGCCAGCGCTACAGGGTCGGTAGCGTCATCGAAAGATATGAATACGAGAAGGATGAAGCTGTCGAATGTGACAGCCTGTCTGCTGAGCTGGACAACCTTATTGAGTGGCTAGGACTCTCGGGTATCGAAGAGGACGTCAAGTCTCATCCGGAGACCGGGGCTCTTGCGGGATACTCTGTGAAAGTCCGACCGATTGCCCCGATGACGGTTTCTTTGTCAGTTGGCTCAATGTTGATCATACATAATGTCTGGATGTCAGAGACCAGCCTAAGGAGGAGTGCGGTATCCCAGTACTTCTATGTCAAGCTGGACTTTGACGCCGTGACGCCTCTGGCGGTTGCAGTCGACATCGTCAGCGACTTCCAAGATTTGGTGAGCATTGGCGCGGACCGTACCGCTGCCTTTGAGGATATCTTCCTGCATCATCCAGGATTTGTTGCCGAAGGTCCAGACAGCGTAAAATCAAGCTCTCAGCCGGCAAAGTTCTGGGGAAACTGGATCGTCCAGGCAGAAGTTGGCAAGAAACCAGTAGTCGATCATGACATGGCTTTCACCTTTCAGCAACTGGGCATCGACGGTGTTGCTCGTTGGATGGTGACAGCTGAAAGGTATCGCTCAGAACTCGGGCGAGTCATGAACACCCTTTACCGGGCTGGGTTATTTGTGCAGGACAAGTTCTTGAGTCGTGTTGCGGCACTGGAGTCAATGCATATGACGTGGTCCGGAAAAACCGGAAGAAACAGTCTTCATGGTCGTCTGACTCCTCTCGCGAAGCAGCTAGGAGGAGATGTTTTTGAAAAGCTGGTACCGAGGAATAAGCGATCGAGTTGGGTCCAAAAGGTCGTAGACGAACGCCATGATATTGCGCATCACTTGAAGGGATCATCTCATGGTAACGCAGAACGCTTTTTCCTCAGTGAAACTGTGTATTGGCTTTTTGTGATCTGCATGCTCCGTGAGGCTGATGCGCCCGATGCATGCTTCGAGCACTTGGCTCGCAACCCTCGTTTTGTCTGGCGTGCAGAGCAGATCGCGACCATCATGTGAGTTTCAGCAGAGGATCTTGACTGTGACGCACTGCCACCCGCGTCGATAGTGATGAAACCGGGCTGCGACCGCTCGAGCCACCCGGTGGTTAGATGCAGTTCCGCTGGCCTCGATGACCTCTGGTTGAGGCTTCTGGGTATGCAATGTTCGCAGTCGGAAACCTTGCTGTAGCTCATCCGGCTTGCGTTCTCGTTCATTCAAGTGCCAGTACAGCAAAGGTGTGAGGTGCGGCTCCAGTTGTCGCAGTGGTCGGCGGTCATCCAATGCTTCCACGAGCCCGGCGAGTACGAGGGCAGTTATGCGGTATTCTTGGATCGTTGTCGTCTCAAGGTCGGCCGTCGGCAGGAGCGGTTCGGTCTCCTGTGGTTCGACTTGGCGTTGGTCGGGTATGGCGAGCGGTTGAGCAGTCGTGCAGGCCATGCACTCCTGGGCGTGACGCATAGTTTCAAATTGGGTTTCGGGTGTGAGCGTTTCTCCTTGTCTGTTGAGGTTCTCCATGTGTAGTTCTCCGTCTAAATTGCAATCTTTGCTTAATGTCGCGCGGATTTTTGTTTCAGCCCCGCAGTAGTCAGGGAACGGAAGATGTGCTTAAATACCAAAGTGCAGCGACGTTCGTTGACGCGCTGATCTGCCAATGCGTCGGCAAAACTATCCAGCCGATTGGATCAATGAGGATGTCTAAACTCGCGATTGACATGGCAAGGCCGCCCTGCCGTGACAGGGCGGCCTTGGTTGGACTCATGCCCGCTTGCGCACTCCATGCTTCTTCATAAGGCGTCGGACGCTGCGGGCGCTGATCTGGAACCGCTCGCCGACCTGTTCAGCGGTGAGCTTGGCCCGGTAGAGCTCGGCCATGGCCTGCACGTCGTCGTTCGAGAGTCGATCTTCCAGGGTCCGCGAGGGCGGCCTAGCTGTCATCGAATCGGTCTCGGGCTCGTCGGCATCGTCGCCGACCTAAATGCGGTGTAGCGCGTCTACCAGGGGGTTTAGGAGTTCGTCGCGGTTCGAGTAGCGACGGCAAAGCTCCACTCTCTCGCAGAGCCCCTTCGGTGACGCCGTTCCGGCAGGTCGGAGGGGTTTCTGCATTCCTTTTTCGATCTTCGGTGATCGGCTTGCGGCGTGATGTTGTGCTCCTGCTGGGGCAAAACTGGAGCACTGCCCCAGCCCGGGCGCGGCGTCCGTGCGGTGTTCCCCCTGCTCGTCGGCTCGGTCGGCGGGTGACCCCCACCGTGGCGAAGAGGGGGACAACCAGCGCCACCCGCCCACCGTCGACCACACTCGGTGACGGTGTCGGCGGTGGCGGTGCTGCCGCGTGCCAGCGGCGCTCGAGGTCCTCCAGCAGCCGCTGCTCGACCTCCGGGGCGGCGTGGGAGTAGGTCTCGATGACCCGGTTGTCCAGATGATGACCAAGCCTCCGAGCCTGCGCGATCTCCGGCGCACCGCCGGCGATCAGCCAGGTCTTGTGACTGTGCCGCAGCCCGTGAAAGGTCAACCCGCGCCGGACCGCCGCGCAGCCCGCCTTGGTCCCGGACGCCTCAATGCCGTCGACCGCGGGGCGGAAGACCCGTCGCAGGAACGTCGAGCGCCACAACCACGTCCCGCTCGGCGTCGTGAACACGAACCCATACCGGTGCCGCGCGAGATGCTCCCGCTGCAACACGACCAGAAACGGCGGCAACGCGATCGTCCGCGCCGAGGCCCGGGTCTTCGGCGGCCCCAGCCACCGCATCGACCCCGACTCGTGCAACGCACCCACCAACGGATCAATCACCAGCACGCCACGCCTCAGATCGACATTGTCCCGATGTAGACCAGCCAGCTCACCCCACCGGCACCCGGTCCACGCCGCGGTGATGACCAGCAGCCGCGCGATCGGCCCACCGAGCATGCCGGCCTGCTCGGCGATCCGCACCACCTGCTCCGGCGTCGCCCAGATCCGCTCCGGCACCGCCCGTCGCGACCGCCGGCCCCGGCGCCTCCGCCGCCGCACCGGATCGAACGGAATTAGCCGCTCGTCGGCCGCATCGGGTCAGCACCATCGACAACAGGTTCAGCTGCGAACTCACCGTCGACGGGGCGTATCCATCTTGTTCCAGTTGTCGGGCCCACTCGGTCACACCCAGCGCCGTGATCGCACCCAACGGCAGGTGGCCGAACTTCGGCAGGATGTGACACCGCAGCCGGCTGCGGTAGCTCTCGATCGTCCGTGGATCCAGATCCAGCGACCGGAACCACCGCGCCACCCAGTCAGCGACCGTGACCGCACTGTCGGCCGGATCGATCCACACCCGCCGACGCCGATCCACTTCCAGTCCCGCAGCGTAGACCTCAGCATCACGCCGCGAGCCAAATCCAGACACCGACCGGACACCGAAACCTTGCCGTCGATATCTCACGCGCCACGACCTACTACCGCACTGCTCCACCCACGCCACAACAACCTCCACACCTTGGATGAGACCAACCAGGCGTTGGCTCCAACGGTCGAGTTCCCCGGCACAGACATCTCCAGCGTCCGCCCTCAACGACGATGCAGGCGCCAGCCGGCATCCAGATGCGCCGACCGCGAAGACCGGTCCGTACGCACTCTCAATCCGACGAGCGGACATCGGTTCGGGCACGCGGGTCCTGGACAAGTCGCACGGCTTCTATACCCGTTCCCCCCACAGCGGAGTCGCCGGAGGATCGACGCAATGCAGCGTAACGGCTACCTCAGCAGCCATATCAACAAAGTCGAGATGGACATGATCGCTGCCAACCCTATGTAGAACATATAATTCAGGGCGAGACGAAAGAATATGCCTCACCGTCGACCACCGAAATGGCTCGGGCCCAAATGCCGCCTTGATGCCGAACGTGTATCCCTCATCCAGCGTCGTCAGAGAATTCAGCATGGACGAGTTAAATAACGCCCCTATCTCCGTACATCGGCGCATCACTCGCGCCTGCATGTCCATATAGACGATTTCCAGATAAGCAAAGAAGAGCACGACAAAGAAGCGACTGTCGGCACCCAACCGTTTTTTGTTGTCACTGCAAGCGCGAGCAAGGCTCCACTGGTGGTAATCGGGGTCTGTCAAACGAGCGGTGTAACTCGGGTTGAAGGGAACTACCTACGTCCGACGGCCAGACGGCCGTCGAAGGCGATCTCGAACGCGTTCAA
>NZ_JBFBBZ010000100.1:0-13737 GCF_040682935.1 Amycolatopsis sp. NPDC051061 | reverse complement strand
CCGCCCGCGCCGGCCGGGCCACCCCCGCCCGTGGCCGGTCCGCCGCCGATCCCGGGCTCGCCCGCGCCGCTGCCGCCGCTGGGTTCGCCGCGCACCGAGCGGGAAAGCGTTGTCGCGCTGTTCCTGGTGCACATGTTCCCGATCGGGCACCTGCCGGTGGCCATGGACCGGCCGGCGCTGCAGCTGCCGCTGCCCGAGGACCCGGACGGCTTCCCCCCGAACGACCACCCGGACGCCCGGCTGATCTTCGACGACCAGGCGCTCACCAACGTCACGGCCGGGTTCCGCCGGTCGCCGACCGCGCCGTCGCGGCCGGTGCCGCGGCACTTGACCGACGGCTACGTCCCGTACGCGCGGGCGACGCAGGCGGTGTGGATCCGCCGGTTCGTCGTCGGGCACAGCGAGCTCGGGCCCGAGTACGCGTGGCCGCAGGGCGAGACGTTCCCCGAGGGCGGCGCCGACTGGTCCGAGCCGGTGATGGTGCCGGCCAACACCGTGCTCGACCGCTTCGGCCCGGCGTACGGGCGGGTGTTCTTCGCCGATGGCACGCCGTTCGCGGAACGCTCGCTGCCGCCCGGGATGCTGGACGCCGAGTACCGCCGGTACGTCGTGGTGCGCGCGGTGCCGATGTGGCGCTCGGAGACCGCGAACTGGTTCGGCCAGGTCGGCGGGGGTACCCGGTACCGTGCGCAGCTCGCCGCCGACGAGCTCGTGACCCTCGGCTACCTCGCCGAGGCCAAGGGGGAAGAGGACTGATGAACACCCAGTCGATCCAGCGCTGGCTCGGCGTGCTGGGCGTGCCGCCCGAGGTCGTCTCGCTGGGCGCCGAGGTCGACAACGCCTGGTGCCTGATGCAGGGCGAGGACGAGGCGTGGGAGGTCTTCTGGCGGGAGCAGGGCAACCGCTACGACTGGGCGCGGTTCACCAGCGAGCAGGTCGCGTGCCACTACCTCTTCGGCCGGCTGGCCTGGGCGCAGGTCGCCCGCGGCGCCGTCGGCCTGCTGCCCGGTTCCTGACATTCCCTGAGGGGCACCTTTATGGCCTTCAAAGGCCATAAAGGTGCCCCGCATGGCCTTGTCAGTTCACCGCGTAGGTGAAGATGTGGGCCGCGCCCGCGCCGGTCGACGTCGGCAGGGTGATGCTGCGGACCTGCTTGGCCGGGTCGAGGGCGATCGGGGCCGTCGCGAACAGGTACGACGTGTACGGCCGCGACAGCCGGAACATGTACCGCGGGAACGCCGAGTTCACGTACGGCACCTTCGCGACGACCGTGTTCCCGAACTGTGGCGTCTCCTCACCGCCCTTCAGCAACCACTCCGACAGGCCCAGGGACCCTTGCTGCGACGAGCCGTCGGTGTAGGTGATCGTCACGTCGCCCTGCGCGTCGCCGCCGGTCGCCGAGCCGAGGAACGACAGCTTCGTCGCGCCCGCCGGAGCGTCGACCGCAAGCGTTTGCCCTGAGGCGATCACGTTGTTCGGCGACCCCGCCGGGCTCGACGGCCAGGTGAACTCCCGCACCTTCGCGCCGGGCTTGATGCCGCTCGCGGCCAGGCCCTGCGCGGAGTAGGCGAACTGGCCGGGATAGAGGTCCGTCTCGCCGAAGTCGCCGTACTGGACGAGCCGGTCGTCCGTGACGCCGACGTTCGTGTTCGCCGCGTGCAGCGTCCCCGGCGTTCCGACGGTCACCGGCAGGTACGCGGGCACCTGCTGCCCGCTGAACGTCACCGGCACGCTCGTGTACGCCTCGGGCGTGCCCGGCGCCGCGGTGACGCGAACCTGCTGCGACGCCGAGCCGTTGCGGCCCACGGTGAGCGTCCCGCTCGACGGCGTCACGGTGATTCCGGCCGGCGGCTTCGCCTGCCACGTCACCTTGCCGTGGCCGGTGATGCCCTCGGCGATCACGGTGGCCGTGGTCGCCGAGCCGGGAGCGACGACCACGCGACCCGGGCCGACGCGGCCGCGCACCGGCACTTCGCCGTCGCGGAACGACGGCGGCGCGTCCGAGGCACCCGAACCCCACGACGTCGGCGACGCGCCGAGCGTGAAGTCGAGCCGGCCGCCGTTCACCGCGAACGACTCCGGCAGCCACGGCTTCGTGCTCGCGTGACCGTTCACCTTCAGGCTGTTCACGTACTTCACCGAGCTGGACGCGCCGGGCGCGGTGATCGTGATCCGCTGCCCGGTCGCCCGGGTCAGCGTGATCTTCGGGAACATCGGGCTGGCCAGCACCATCTCGGCGCGACCGGGCGCCTCCGGGTACATGCCGAGCGCGGCGAAGACGTACCACGCCGACGTCGCGCCGAGGTCGTCGTTGCCGGGCAGGCCGTCTTCGGTCGGCTTGAAGAGCAACTCGGCCGAGCGGCGCACGATGTCCTGCGTCTTCGACGGCGCGCCCGCGTAGGCGTACTCCCACGGCACCTCGAACGACGGCTCGTTCGACATGAACGCGTACGGCGAGCTGGCGTCGCTGTTCAGCTTCGTGAAGAAGAAGTCGAGGCGCTTCTTGACGGCGTCGTCGCCGCCCATCGCGTCGAAGAGGCCGCGGACGTTGTAGGGCACCATCCACGTGTACTGCGCCGCGTTTCCTTCCTGGTAGCGCATTTCCTCGTACTTCGCGGGATCGAACGGCGAGAGGAACCGGCCGTCGCGCAGCCGGGTCTGCAGGTAGCCGGTCGCCGGGTTGTAGACGTTCTCCCAGTACTGCGCGCGGGCCATGAACTGCTTGTACGTCTTGGGATCGCCGAGCCGCTTCGCGAGCTGGGCGATGCCGAAGTCCGCTGTGGTGTCTTCGAGCATGTCGGAGACGTTGTTCGGGTGGTAGCCCAGCGCCTGGTAGTCGGAGAGGCCGGGACGCTCGAGCGCGCGTTCACCCGCCTGCTGGACGCGGGTGGCGCCGTTGACCATGGACTTCAGCGCTTGCGACGCGTCGAAGTCCGTGGCGCCGAAGGCGTACGTGCTGGCGATGATCGAGTGGTACGGGTCGCCGCCCATCACGCCCATGAAGTCGTTGTTCTGCGACCAGCGGTCCCAGATCCCGCCGGCCTGGTTCGCCTGGTTGAGCATCGACTGCGCCATGTCGGCGGCCTCGTGCGGGGCGAGCATCGAGAGCAGCTGCACCTCGTCGCGGTAGGTGTCCCAGCCGGAGAAGTTGGCGTACTGCGCGTGGCCGGGTTTAGTGCGGTGGATCGCCTTGTCGAAGCCCGCGTACCGACCGTCCACATCGGAAAAGACGTTCGGCTGCAGGAGCGTGTGGTACAGCGCGGTGTAGAACGTGCGCGTCGCCGCGTCCGTGCCGCCTTCGACGGTGATCTGCCGCAGCCGGTCGTTCCACGTCCGGCGAGCGTTGTTCTTGACGGTGTCGAAGGAGTCGTGCCGCTGCTCGGCGGCGGCGTTGAGCCTCGCCCCGGCCGCGTCCACATAGGACAATCCGACGCGCACCTGGACCGGCTTGGCCGGATCGAACGTCAGGTAGGCGCCGGAGCCGCCCTCGGCGGTGACGACCTGCTTGTCCCACGTCTCCTTGCTGAGGTCGCCGCCGCGGGCGCTGGTGCCGCCGGGGGTCACGGTGGCGTTCTGCCAGGTCCCGGACGTCGTGAACGGCTGGTCGAACGACGCGGTGAAGTAGACCTTGTAGGTGTTGGGGCCGCGGCAGAAGTGGCCGCTGGAGACCCAGCCTTCGACGGTCCGCTTCGCAGGGTCGATCGTCACGGCGGCGTCGTCGCTGCCCATCGCGGACTGTGCGACGTCGATCAGGAGTGTCGCGGGCGAGTTCTTCGGGAAGGTGAAGCGGCCCAGGCCGGAGCGCTGGGTCGCGGTCAGCTCGGTGGTGATGCCGGAGTCCGTCGTCACCTTGTAGTAGCCGGGCGACGCGGATTCGTTGGCGTGGCTGAAGGTGGGGAAGTACCGGGTGGCGTCCACCGTGGGGGACGTGGAGATCTGCCCGGCGAACGGCAGGAACGGGACGTCGCCCGCCGCGCCGCCGCAGCCGGCGCCGTTGAAGTGGGTGAGGCTGAAGCCGCGGAGCTTGTTCTCCTCCCAGGCGTAGCCGCCGTCACGGTCGCGGGCGTAGTACCGGCCCTGCCCGGCGGGCGGCTTGGGCTGCAGGGGAGTGTCGGGGCTCCACTGCACCATGCCGAAGGGGACGTCGGCGCCGGGGAAGGTGTCGCCGGCGTAGGTGTTGGTCTCGGGGGTGTCGCCGGCTTTGGCGCCGACGAATGGGTTGACGTAGGCGGCGAGGTCGGTCTCGTGAGCGGCCGCCGGAGTGGCCGCGATGACCGTGAACAGGGGAATGACCAAAGCCGCGGTGACGACTCTGCGCATGCTCTTCCTCCCGGGGTGAGCGGGACACCTCGGGCTGACAACGTTGTCAGGAAGCAGGGGTGACCCGGCGAGCACCCGGAGTGAACCACCGGTGGTTCAGACCGGTCAAGAAGTGCCCGCCGAGCGGCCTACCCGGTTACCTCTTGAGGATCGCCAGCGCCTCGTCGTGCAGCAGGCCGTTCGTCGACAGCGCGCTGCCGTTGTCGTACCGGCCCGAGCCGTCCAGGTCGCTGAACCGCCCACCGGCCTCGGTGACGATCACCTGCGCCGCCGCGACGTCCCACGGGTTCACGATGCACTCCGCCGCGACGTCCAGCGCGCCTTCCGCCACCAGCACGTGGTGCCAGAAGTCGCCGAACGCGCGGGTCTCCCAGCAGGCGTCCACCAGGTCCAGGTACTTCTCGCGCGAGTGGTACTTCACCCACGAGTTCAGGTCCGTAGTGGACAGATATGCGTCCGAAAGAGACGAAACGCCCGAGACTGACAGCTGACGCGTCCCGGCCGAGTCCGACGAGAACGCCCCGGAGCCCGAGGCGGCCCACCAGCGGCGGCCCAGCAGGGGCGCGCTGATCATGCCGACCACCGGGTCGCCGTCGACCACCAACGCGATCAGGGTCGCCCAAACGGGTACACCCCGCAGGAAGTTCTTGGTGCCGTCGATCGGGTCGAGCACCCACGCGCGGCCGGTCGCCGCGGACCCGCCGCGCTCCTCGCCCAGCACTGCGTCGCCGGGGCGTTCGGAGGCGAGCAAAGCCCGGATCGCGTCCTCGACCGCGGTGTCCGCGTCGGTCACCGGGGTGCGGTCGGGCTTGCGCTCGATCCTCAGGTCCAGGGCGCGGAACCGCGCCGTCGTGATCGCGTCGGCGGCGTCAGCCAGCCGGGTGGCGAGGGCCAGATCATCTCCGTAGCCAGGCACGGTCACGATGGTTTCACGCCCCGCCGCCGTAGAGTTGGCCAGGTGAGCATGGTCCTACTTGCCGAAGACGATCCGGCTATCGCCGAACCGCTCTCCCGCGCCCTCGAACGTGAGGGATACGAGATCCACGTCGTCACCGACGGCCCTTCGGTGCTCGACGCCACCGCCGCCCAGAAAGTCGACCTGCTCGTGCTCGACCTCGGGCTGCCCGGCATGGACGGTCTCGAGGTCTGCCGTCGCCTGCGCGCGAACGGCACCGAGCTGCCCGTCCTGATGCTCACCGCGCGCACCGACGAGGTCGACTTCGTCGTGGGCTTGGACGCGGGCGCCGACGACTACGTCGCCAAGCCGTTCCGGCTCGCCGAGCTGCTCGCCCGGATCCGCGCGCTGCTGCGCCGCCGGGTGCCGGAGGTGCTCGAAGCCGGCGGCGTGCGGATGGACCTCGGCGCGCGGCTGGTCACCGTCGACCTGCACGAGGTGCAGCTGGCGAACAAGGAGTTCGAGCTGCTGCGCGTGCTGATGAGCCGCGCCGGGCAGGTCGTCAGCCGCGACGAGATCCTCGCCGAGGTCTGGAACGACCTCGAGTCGAAGACGTCCAAGACGCTCGACATGCACATGTCGTGGCTGCGGCGGAAGCTCGCCATCGCCGCCGACGAGGCCGCCGGCCGCACCAGCAAGACCCACGACGGCGAGCGGCGGATCGCGACCGTCCGCGGCGTCGGCTTCCGGTTCAACGCCGAATAAGCCGTGCGCCGTCGCATCCTGCTGGCCATCCTGCTGGCCGTCGCGGTCACGGCGGCCGTCCTCGGCATCCCGCTGGGCATCGTGGCGAGCTGGCAGATCGAGTCGAGCTACCGCGAGACACTCGCCGAAAACGCCCGCGCGGCGGCGGCGATCCTCGACACCGAAATCGCCAACGGCCAGGAGATCGACCTCGACCAGGTGCGCGCGGCGGTCCCGGCGAACGGGATCCTCACCGTGCAGGTCCCCAACCAGCAGGAAAAGCGCTACGGCAATGACCCCGGGCCGGACACCGTCACCGAAACGGCCGATCTCGCGCGCGACGGCAAGGTCGCGATCGCCGTCCCGGCCGGCCCGATGCACGAGCGGCAGACGACGGTGACGCTGGTCGTCGTGCTGCTGGTCCTGCTGTCGATCGGCACCGGCGCGGTGGTGGCGATCGCGACGGCGCGGCGGCTGGCGAAGCCCCTGCGGCACGTCGCCGAACGCGCGTCCCGCCTCGGCGGCGGCGACTTCCGGCCCGATCCGAGCCGGTACGGCGTCGGCGAGCTCGACATGGTCGCCGAAGCCCTGGACGCGTCCGGCACCGCGCTCGCCCAGCTCGTGCAGCGGGAACGCCAGCTCGTCGGCGACGTCTCGCACCAGCTGCGCAGCCGGCTGACGGCGTTGCAGCTGCGGCTGGAACCGCTCACCGTGCACCCGGACGAAGAGGTCGCCGACGAGTCGAAGGCGGCCCAGGAACAGGCCGACCGGCTCGCCGAGGCGCTCGACGAGCTGCTGGCGGCGGCCCGCGCGGCCCGCGAGGCCGGCGCGGAACCGGTGGACCTGCCGACGCAGCTGCCGGAAATGGCGCAGGAATGGCGTGAGCTGCTCCGCTCGGAGGGACGCAACCTCCGGATGCGCGTGGCCGACGGATTGTTGGCGCGGGCGACGCCGGGGCGGCTGCGCGAGGTCGTCGGGGTGCTGCTGGACAACGCCCTGCGCCACGGCTCGGGCACGGTCACGGTGGTCGCCCGCCGCGGTGACGCCGAGGGCACGGTGGTGATCGAGGTGAGCGACACGGGATCGGGGGTGCCGGACGAGCTGGCCCCGCACATCTTCGAGCGCGGGTTCTCCGGCGGCGGCTCGACCGGCGTCGGCCTGGCGCTGGCCCGCGCGCTGGTGGAGGCCGACGGCGGCCGCCTGGAGCTGTCGAACCGGCGGCCGGCCGTGTTCAGCCTCTTCCTGAAGGTGCCGCGGCCGAGCGACGTTCCCGAGGTGCGGTGGCCCGCCGAGCGCGTCCCGCGTTAGACGTCGGCCGTGACCCGCAGGACGAACCCGGCTCGCGCGGGCATGCCGAGACTCGTCCACAGTCCCGTCGGATCCGTGGTGGCCAAGGCCATCCGCACGGGCGAAGCGTCTCCCGGGGATAGCTGCCCGGCTTCGAGGACCGCGTGGAGCGCCGCGTCGAGCAGATCGTGTTCGTCCCGGACCGCCCCGGCCCGCGCCGTGACGAGGTAGGAAAGCGCGCAGCGACGAGCCGCGCGCTTCCCTTCCCCCTCGTTTCCCTCCCCGTCGGCGTCGTGCAGCGCGAAGAGGAACAGCTCCACGCTCAGCCCCTGCGGCTCCGTCTGCCAGGCCGGCTTCGGCGGATCGAGCCGGATCCGCGTCCCCGCCGGCAGGCGGGGCCGCAGCAGCCGGCACAGGGCCTCGTCGACCTGGGCGATCATGGGTCAGATCAACCCTTCACGCAGCGCGTACGCCACCGCGTGCGAACGGTTGCGCAGCTGGAACCGGTTGGTCACGTCGTGCAGGATGCTCTTCACCGTCCGCTGCGAATAACACAGCTGGGCGGCGATCTCCTGCGTCGAATACCCCGCCGCGACGAGCCGGAGCACCTCCGTCTCCCGGTTGCTCATCCCGCCCAGGTGCAGGCCTTGCGGCTGGAGCACCTGGCGCTGCAGGCGGGAAACCCGGTTCAGCAGCCGGCCGAGCAGGTCGGGCGGCAGTGCGCCCTCCCCGGCCGCGGCGGCCTTGATCAGCCGGACGAGAACCTCCGGCCCGGCGTCGGCGCGGCGGGCGACCGCGCAGACGCCGTGCTCGACGGCGTTGAGGATCTCGTTGTCGTCGACTTCCCCCGCGACCAGCACGATGCGGGTGAAGCCCTGGTGGTGCAGCGCGGACAGCAGCTGCGTCATCGTCTCGTCGAGCCGGTCGGCGACCAGCAACGCGACCGTCGCGTCGCCCGCCTCGCCGTCCACCACCCGGACCTCGTCACGCGAACGCAGCGCCATGCAGACGCCGTTGTGCAGGATCGGATCCGTGGCGCGGACCACCACCGGCGTCCTCTCGGATTCGAACATCGTCACCCATTCCCCTCGAACGGTGCGAGAGTTCCGCCCCTCACCCTGACCAGAGTGCCCGCCGGAGTGTCCCGGGCGCATGGGACCGGCGTCCCGAAGTTGCCCGGACGGGCTGCCCGTCAGGACCGGCCGAGGCCCGCGTCCCGGGCCCGGACGATCGCTTCGGCGCGGTCGGCGACGTGGAGCTTGGCGAAGACGTTCGAGATGTGGTTACGCACGGTCTTCGGGCTCAAGCACAGGGTGTTCGCGATGACGCCGTTGCTGTGCCCGGCCGCGATCAGCGACAGGACCTCGCGCTCGCGCGCGGTCAGCTCCGGGAACACCGGCTCGCTCGTGGGCGGCGGCTGGTTGAAGAAGCCGAGCACGCGGTTCGCGATGTCCGGGCCGAAGATCGCCTCGCGCCGCGCGACCGCCTGGACGGCGCGGATGATCTCGTCCGGCTCGGCGTCCTTGAGCAGGTAGCCGCGGGCACCGGCGCGCATCGCCGCGAAGACCGACTCGCTTTCGTCGGCCATCGTCAGCATCAGCACGCCGGTGTCCGGGCTCACGGCCGCGATGTGCCGGGTCGCCTGGATCCCGGAGAGGTCGGGCAGGTGCAGGTCCATGACCGCGACGTCCGGGAGCAGCGCGGCCGCGGCGTCGACCGCGGCCGCGCCGCTGGCGGCCTCGCCGACGATCTCGATCCCGGGTTCGGCGTCGAGCAGCGTGCACACGCCGAAGCGGAACAGCGGGTGGTCATCCACGACGAGGACGCGCAGGCTCTTGGCCATCCGGTCACCTCCCCCGTCACCCCCGGTAATGGTAGGGGAACGCGGCCGTATTCTCACCTGCCCAATCGGGGAACGTCAGCGGCGGCCGGCCGAGCACGCGCTCGACGGTGTCGAAGACGACGTGTTCGTGCTCGGCGGACGCTCGCTTCAGCGCGAAGAAGCCGTCGACGGCTTCGGCGGGCCAGCCGTACTTCCGCATCATGCGTTCGCGCGCGGCACTCTGGGGTTCTTCGACGTACTTCACCGGACGGCCGAGGGCGTCGGCGAGGATGGCGACCTGCTGTTCGGTCGTGAGAGCCTCGCCGCCGGTGAGCTCGTAGGTCACGCCTTCGTGCCCGGACGTCGTGAGGGCGAGCGCCGCGACCGCGGCGATGTCCCGGACGTGGACGAGCGCGGACGCCGGGTCGCCCTCGGGGACGTACACGGCGTTCTCGTCGCGGATCGTTTCGCGCCAGGCGAACCGGTTGTCCATGAACGCGCCGGGCCGCAGGATCGTCCACGCCGGCCCGGCTTCGCGGACCGCCTGCTCGGCTTCGGCGTGGGCGCGGGTGATCGGATCCGTCTGTCCGAAGTGGACACCGGTGGTGGACAGCTTGACGAGGTGGGTGGCGCCGGCCCGGGCGGCGGCTCGCGCGACCGCCGCCTCACGGCCGGCGCTGTGGCCCTGCGTCAGCACGAACACGCGGTCCGCGCCGTCGAGGAGCGCGGGCAGGTCCGCGGTGTCGAGGTCGGCCTGGACGACTTCGGCGCGCGGATCGATGCGGGCCTTGGCCGGGTCGCGGGTCAGGGCGCGGACGGCGGCACCGGCGTCGAGCAGGGCGGGGACGAGGGCGCGGCCGACCTTGCCGGTGGCGCCGAGGACGAAGATCATGGTGGGTTCTCCTTAGCGGTGGAGGGGACGTGCGGGAGCGCGAACGCCGTGACGAGGGCGAGCGCGAGCACCGGCAGCAGGGCGAGGAAGACGCCGTGGGTGCCGGCGTTGTAAGCGAAGCCGAGCGCGACCGGGCCGAGGCTCGAGCCGAGTGCGCGGGCGAGGTTGACGCCGGCGGCGACGGCACCGCGATCCGCCGGTGGTGCGGTGCTCTGCGTGGCCACGGCGAGGACCTGCAGGTTCAGCCCGGCGGCGAGGCCGAAGACGACCAGGCAGCCGAGGACGAGCGGCAGGGCGTCCAGGGTGAGCAGGCCGAGCACCGCGAGCAGGCCGAGCGCCATGCTCAGCCGCGGCGCCCAGCGGTAGGCGCCGGTGCGGGCGATGATCTTGCTCGCGATTACGGAGGAAAGCGCCACGGCGAGCGTCATCGGGACCAGCCGCAGCCCGCCTTCCGCCGGGCCGGCGTCGGCCTGCAGGAGGACCGCGATGTAGTTGATCGAGCCGAGGAACGCGAACCCGGCGAGCACGCTGAGCACGACGGACACGCTGAACGTGCGGTCTTTGAAGAGACGTAGTGGCAGCACGGGAGCTTCGGCTTTGCGCTCGGTGAAGACGAACGCGACGGCCGCCGCCGCGCCGAGGCCGATCGACCACGGCGTGAGCAGGGTGAACCCGGTGATCGCCCCGCCGAGCAGGACGACGCCAGCGAAGTCGAAGGGCGCTTCACGTCGTCGTCTCGGCAGGTCGAGTTGGGTGAGGAGGGCGAGGGCGAGGAGTCCGAGCGGCAGGTTGACCAGGAAGATCGACCGCCACCCGGTCAGCCCGGTGAGCACACCGCCGACGACCGGGCCGGCGAGCGACGCGACGGCGAAGCAGATCGAGAACCACCCGAAGTACTTCGCGCCTTCGCGAGGCGTGAACATTTCGCCGAGCGAAGCGCCGACGGAGACGAAGAGACCGCCGGAGCCGGCGCCCTGCAGCACGCGCCCGGCGATCAAGAGCGGTGCCGAAGGAGCCAGGCCGCAGGCGAGCGAACCGAGCAGGAACAGGGCGAGCGCGCCCAGGAGCACGCGTTTGCGGCCGAAGACGTCGCCGAGCTTGCCGTAGAGGGGAGCGGTGACGCTCCCGGCGAGCAGGTAGGCGGTGGTGACCCAGGCGTAGGAGCCGGTCCCGCCGAACTCGGTGGCGATCCGGGGGAGCGCGGTGGCGACGACCTGGGCGTCGAGCATCGCGAGGAAGACGGACAGGAACAGGCCGGCGAGGGCCGGCTTTTGAGCGCGTTTCAGCGCGGTCGTACTCAAGAGAAGTCCTTGTTTCGTCAGAAGGGACGAGAGATGCGGACGCGGGGAAAACGCGTCCCGTCGAGTCGGGAAAAGGCTCCATCGTCACCCGCGGACGGGTGCGACCTCTTCGCGCTCGGAAACCACCTCGAATCGTCCCGCTCGCCCGGCCGAACCCGGACGGCGTCCTCACGAAGGAACACTGACGTGGATGACTTTAGACAACTACATGTCAGAAGACAAGTACTTTCCTGGAGCTCGGCTCAGTGCAGGCGGGTGACGTCGCCGGTGTCCCGCCGGCGCTCGCCCAGCTCGTCCGGGAAGACCCACTTCTTGAAGCCCCAGAAGCGGAAGACCATCGCCAGCAGCATGCCGATGATCGACCCGCTCGCGAAGTCCGCGACCTCCTGCACCAGCCGCGTCACGTGGGGGACCTCCAGGTCCAGCACGTACCGCGAGACGTACAGCGGGATCAGGTTCACCACCACTGCGATGCCGCTGATCACGAAGAACAACGTGGCTTCGTGCGCCCGTTCGCGGCCGCCGCGGGTGCGGAACGACCACTCGCGGTTGAGGATGTAGGACACGATGGTCGCGACGATGATCGCGATCGCCTTGGCGGTGGTCGGCTTCGACTCCAGCACGGACAGCTTGAGGAAGTACCAGACGCCGTTGTCGACGAAGAACGTCGTGCCGCCCACGATCGCGAACTTCAGCAGCTCCCGGTGCTTGATCAGCACCGAACGCAGTGGTTCGGGCGTGCGCTTGAGCACGGTTTCCACAACGGTCACGCCGTGCAGTCTAGAAGCACACGGCGTTTACTCGTGGTCAGGCGGCCTTGCGGTCCTGAATGTCCGGATCCTCCGCGACCTGGTCCACCCCGCGCGCGTCCTCGTCGGGGAAGACCCACTTCTTGAACGCCCACCACCGGAACACCGTGCCCAGCAGGGTCCCGATGATGATGCCGCTGACGAAGTCGGCCACCTCGACGCCGAACGGCGACAGCTGCGGTGCCTGCAGGTCCAGCACGTACCGCGAGAACCACTGCGGCAGTGCGTTCAGGCCCAGCGCGATGCCGCTGATCAGGAAGAACAACGCGGCTTCGTGGGTCCGCTCCCGGCCGCCGCGGGCGCGGAACGACCACTCGCGGTTGGCGACGTAGGAGAAGATCGTCGCGACGAGGACGCCGACGATCAGCGCCGTGACCGGGTGGGTCCGCAGCACGGTGAACTTCAGGCCGTAGTTGACGGACATGGTGATCACGAAGCTGATCCCGCCGACGACGGCGAAGCGGAGGAGCTCGCGATGCTTCTTCAGCAGCTCGCGCACCGCGCGGACGCTACCCGGTCAGCCAGCCGAATCCCTTCTCGGGGGTGACGGTCGGCCGCTGGTCGCCCGGCTTCGTGCTCGGGCGCGGCGGCGCGCTCGTCGTGGTCGTCGACGTCGGCGGCTCGGTCGTCGGCTCGGTCTTCGTCGTGGTCGCCGGCGGCGTGGACGACGGCTTCGGCGAAGTCGGCGTCGGCTTCGTGGGCGTGGTCGACGGAGTGGTCGTCGGCGGCCGCGGGTCCGGGCCGCACCAGTGGTGGTAGCAGCCGAAGTCCACGGTCACCGGCTCGGCCGACGCCTTGCCGAGCTTGGCGTTGATCGTCACGCGCCCGTCGTCGGGACGGCCCTTCAGCCGCACCCACAGGTTGACGTGCTGGCCGGGCGCCAGCGCGCTCTTCGTCGTACAGGTCGCGCCCTCGCCGGACGGCGTGCACGGGAAGCCGCGCAGGCTCCACCACTGCCACAGCGGGTGGTCGAAGGTGACCGTGACCGGCTTGGTCGTCTCGCCGGTGTTGCGGACCCGCACGTAGACCAGCGGGTTGCGGGTCCACGGGAACGCCGAGAGCCCGTCGCCCTGCGCTTCCAGGACCACCGCCTCCTGCGGCTGCTTCACGGTGACCTTGACGCTCACCGCGACGTTGATCTGCACGCCGGCGGTGACCGACCCGGTGACCGTGCCGCCTTCGGCGTCGTCGTCGGCCTGGAGGTGGAAGTTCAGCGTCGCGCTCTGGCCGGGCTGGAGGCCGGCGCCGGTCTTGCACGTCACCACGCCCTCGCCGCCCGGGCAGTTCACCGAGATCGGGGCGCCGTCCTGCGCGAACGCCATCGGCGCGCCGCCACCGGCGGCGTCGACCGCGTGCACCCCCGGCGGCAGCTTCAGCGCGACCGCCACGGGCTCGGACAGGGTCCCGCCGTCGTTGCGCACGGTGATGGGCAGGTTCGTCGCGGCGCCGGGACTGAGCTCGACGCCCTCCGGCGGGGTCGTCGCGGACATCGACGCCGGTGCCGGGGCGGGCGGCGCCGGCGGCGGCGGTGCGGGCGCGGGCGGCTCGACCGGCGGGGGAGCCGGCTCGACGGGCGGGGCCGGGGGCGGTGCCGGCGGCGCGGGCGGCTGCGGCGGTGCGGGCGGGGCCGGCGGCTGCGGTTTCGGGGCGGGCGGGTTGACGGGCTG
>NZ_JBFBBZ010000099.1:0-15498 GCF_040682935.1 Amycolatopsis sp. NPDC051061 | reverse complement strand
TCGCAATCCACACCGAACCCGGAGGCCCTCCCTCACGCCAAGATCATCCGATCACGTGTCGCCCCGTACCCAACCTCCGTGGTCAATACAACTAGTCGACCCCGTCGACGAGCAGCAGCCGTCGATCGAGCGCCGTCGCCCTGATCTCCAGTGCGGCGGCGTACTCGTCGGAGCGGTACCAGCGTTCGGCGGTGTCCCGGTCCGGGAACTCGACGACGACGATCCGCTTGCCCGGCCCGGGTTCCCCTTCGAGGGTGGCCGGGACCGCGCCTCTCGCGAGGTACCGGCCTCGGTGAGCCTCGATCGAGGCCTCGGCGAGTTCGCGGTAGCGCTGCGCTTGGGCTTCGTCGAGGATCTCGACCTCGGAGATCACGTAGGCAGTCACGGCTCCGAGCGTGGCAGAGCGGCCCGCGCCGAGCGTGGTGCTCCCGCTACCCGGCTCAGACCTTGAAGCGGAACTCCACCACGTCGCCGTGAAACGCTCGAGCGTGACAACACCCGTCGCTGCGCCATCTATCTACGAGTCAGCTTAGACGCGACTGGCGAGCAGCTGGCTCTGTTCAACGGCAGCGAGCGGACTGTCTACAGATCGCTGACCAGCGCGGATGGCATGTCATCGGCGAGTTCGTCGACAACTCAGTCTCGGCATCCGACAGGCACAAGTCCCGCCCCGAGTACGACCAGTTGGCCGCCGCGTACGAAGCCGGCGAGTTCGACGCACTGGTCTGTTGGGACTTGGATCGACTGACCCGTCAGCCTCGCCAGCTCGAAGACTGGATCGACGCAGCGCAAGAACGCGGCCTGTTGCTGGTCACCGCGAACGGCGAGGCCGATCTGTCGACCGACGGCGGCCGGATGTTCGCCCGGATCAAGGCGACCGTCGCCCACGGCTAGATCGAACGGAAGGCCGCACGGCAGCGAGCCGCTGCTCTCCAACGTGCCGAACACGGCAAGCCCCCACTCGGCGTCCGGCTGACTGGCTATACCCGGTCGGGCGAGGTCATCGACAGCGAAGCCGCCATTGTGCGCGAGCTCTTCGATCGGTTCGCCGCCGGGGACTCCCTCCGCGCGCTTGCAGCCTGGCTCACCGAAGCCGGCGTCTCCACTCGTCATGGCCGTCCATGGAACCCGTCGAGTGTCCGCACAATCCTGACCAACCC
Organism: Amycolatopsis sp. NPDC051061; assembly: GCF_040682935.1. Lineage (NCBI taxonomy): Bacteria > Bacillati > Actinomycetota > Actinomycetes > Pseudonocardiales > Pseudonocardiaceae > Amycolatopsis > Amycolatopsis sp. NPDC051061. Next base: position 14,338 of record NZ_JBFBBZ010000099.1, on the reverse strand, counting down.
GCGCTACGCGGGACACGCGGTCTACCAGGGCAAGACCAACAAAAGCCTGGCCGGCAATCATCACCGACGGCTTCAGCTCCTCAAAAGCACAGAAGTCCTGCCATACCTGGCGTATGCGGCACTGCTTCGCCAGACAACGAAGACGGACGTCAAGTCGGCCGAGAGCGACCTGACCGCCGACTTGAACCCAAGTTCTGCTCCTCCTGTCGTCGGCCAGCCAGCGCACGTTCCTCACCACGGCGACTCCGCTGTTGCTCTTCCTGCTGCTCGGCATCCTTCAGGCATTACACGGCCTTGCCCCGGCTGAGGGCGGCAGGCAAACCACCGAGCGTGTCTCACGACCTCCGGGCCGCGACCTTCGATCAAAGCCCCGCGTTGCCAGAGCGCCAGGACATGTCGTGCCCCTTGCTGTCCTACGCAGCGAGGGTCGCGTCGGGCCGTGCGCGTTCGGGGGAGCGCTGTAGTCCCACGACCCGTCGTCGACCTTCCTGTTTCAGAAGGGCCACACCGTGGCAGACGACAACCCGATTTCCGCCGCGCGCGCGGCGGCACCGGACTTGGACGCCCACGCTCGCGCGCTCGTCGACGCCGCACCTCCGCTGACACCCAGGCAGCGGGACCGGCTGGCCGCCCTGTTGACCGCGCACCGGCCGCCGTCGCGGCGCCCGCAACCACGGGGGAAGGCGGCATGAGCTAGACACTCGCCGCTGCGTTCACTCGTTGAGCAGGCCGGTTACGGCAAGTATGGTACCGAGCGTGAAACGTGACGAAGGGGCAGCTGAAGCTCGGTTGGCGATCGTTGCGCAGCAGGTTTGGAGTGGCAACCGGGGTCCAGGTGACTTCGTCGACGCATTCGTGAGCGCGTTGGTCTATGCGCAGCGGCCGGAGCAGCCGGCGCTGCTGGTGACCGACCTTGGCGAACGCGGCAAATGGATGGCCGTCTTCACGACCCTCGAACGGCTGGCCGCACACGTGGGTGAGTGCGACTACTTCACTACAACGGGTGCGGATCTGTTGGAACTGGTCCCGCCCGGCGTGGGTCTGATCGTCGACCCCGACGATGCGCATCGGTTCCCGGTCCTGTCTCGGATGGCGCCGCCGGAACTGATCGCGCGGGCATGGGTACACGCGGGAGAGCGGGGACGCAAGGCGGAGTAGTTGCCTGACGCAAGCGGCAGAGGGGGTGAAGAGGGGTGGATGGTCCAGGCTTTCACGTCGACATCGACGTGCTGGAGAACGCATCGAAGAACATGAGCGCCGTCGTACACGACCAGGACAGCTTCGAGCTTCGCGGGCTGTGTGGTGAACCAGGTCTGTATGGCCACAGCGGCGTTCACGACGCACTCGCGGAGTTGTGTGGCCGATGGAGTGTCGGGCTCGACGCGCTGTCTGATCGCGCCAGTGACCTCGGGGACCTGCTCGGCAAGGCGGCATCCGCCTACCGGGCGATCGAGCACACCAACACAGCGGCTCTGAAGTCCGATCCCGGGTGGGACGCGGTCTCGCCCGACGAGCCGACGATTGGCGCTGTCTGATGGCGGAGCTCGGCCAGACGGCCGATCCGAAGGCCTTGATCCCCGGCGATGCGCCAGCCGTGTTCGAGAACGCCCGAGTACTGAGCGAACGAGCCAAGACGGCCCACGCGGTCGGGGACGCGCTCCGGCGGATCGACACCGGCGCCTGGCAGGGACCGGCAGCGGACAAGTTTCACGAGGACCACCAGACCGAGGTGCCTCGTTGGGGGCAGGCCGGCGACTCGTTGGACAACGCCGCTCTCGCGCTGACGGACTTCGCGAACTGTCTCTCGTGGGCGCAGGGGCAGGCAGCCGAAGCCATCGCCCAGTGGCAGCAGGGCGACAACGCCACCCGACAAGCGAAGACCGACCATGATCGTGCTGTTGCCGAGGCCGACGCGAAGACCAGGGCGAACGCACAACACGGTGACCCGACCGTGGTGCAGGTCCCGCCGTTCACCGACCCCGGCGAGGCTCAGCGCCAAGCCGCGCGGGACGTTCTGAATCGCGCTCGGCAGCAGTTGGCGAACGTAGGCGGCCTGACGGCTGACGCACTCCGCTATGAGGGAGCAGGTGCGCCGCAGGACTCCCGCAAGCAGGCCGATGCGAACTTCTTCGGCGGCATCTGGGACAGCATCAAGGGGGCAGGTGAAGGCCTCTACCAGATCCTCGCGGATCCGGCTGAAGTCGTCGCATCGATGGCGCACAACATCGCGCATCCGGTCGACACGTTCAAGGAGATGGTCGCCTGGGACGACTGGGCCAACGGCCACGGCGACCGCGCACTGGGCAAGATCACCGGCAATATGCTGCTTGGGTTCACCGCGTTCGGCGCGGGAAAGCTGCTCAAGGAGCGCGCACCAGGGCACGGCGAGCACGAGCCCGATTCGGAGCGCAGTCTCCCGGGAGAGAGCGGCACCCCGGATGTACCCACCAGCTTCGCGCCGACCGACGTGTCCAAAGTCAAGGACCATCTTTCCCGGCCCGGCCTTGACCATTTCGGACCGAACGACGTGATGCTGGACCGGATCGGGAAGGCCCTGGCCGAAGGAAGGCCGCTGTCGGAGGCGCAGACCAACTTCATGCGCCACGAATCACTCGAGGCGAAGCTGATGGATGGCGGGATGGGCTACGAGGAGGCGCATGCCGAGGCTTTGCAAACCCATCCTCCCGGCAAGAATTATGATCCCGACGTGATCGACCAGGAACCTCTGTTCGGTCCGTGGTGGCGGAAGATGAATGGGTTGGGACCGCGATGACGATCGTTGAAGTGGAACGGCACGGCCTTGTCGCGATCGGCGAAGGCGATCACCCAGCGACGTACCGGGCCGCAGAGTGGCTGCGGTCGTCCCGACCAGCCATCGGCGCCGGGGCAAGCTCGGTCCGGATGCACGTCGAAGTGCTGCGACGCTTCGGTGGTCTCGCTCCACGCGCTCTTGTCGGCGGACAGTTCGCGCCCGGCCAGGGCGGCCAGACCCAGTTCGCCGTGGCCGTGGCGACCTTCGACTTGTTCGATGCCGACGAGGAGCCGACCTGCATGAGCAAGCTGTGGAAGGAACCATTCACTGTCGGGCTGCCCATCGAGTTCGCCCGAGCAGTGTCCAGTGCGCTCAGCGAGGGGCCCGGTCTCCCAGCGGGGACCCTCACGATCGACCGCGCAGGCTTCGACCTGGTCAATTCGTCCGAGATGGTCTTCGGGCAGGCGGCAGCCGTGCTGAAGACCGCCATGGCCGCGCAGCTTTCGGGCCAGGATGCCGACGCCGCGGCCAGGTCGCTCGTCAGCACCTGGTGAGTCCGAGCAGTGCCAGAAACCGCGAAGTGTGCTGGTTCCGCTCTCCTCTCTAATTGCGTCGGCTAGCGACACCCGGTCTCGTCACTTACAGTGATCGCATGGCAGAGGCCGGGCCCGACCAACCCCAGATAACGCCGGAAGAAGTACTGAATCGGGTGGCTGCGGCGGGCGGGCATCTCCTCCTCGAAGACCTGACGCCCGATGAGCTGAAGGCGTGGCGCCATGCGGCGCGAACCGCCCAGCTTCGGCTGTTGCGTGCCGGAACCGCTCGGCTCAGCAAATGGACATCTGGCAACTCCTTGCGGATCTCCGTGAGAGACCCGACTGCACCCCCGAAGCCACCCCGTCAGACCAGCTCGCCGAAGCCCACGCCCAAGAGCCAGGACCACGGTGACTTCGTAGGGCGCGAGATCCGGGTCTCGTCGCAGCTGCCCAAGGTTCCTCACGCGTTGATAGTCGAGATGCAGGACGGGATGGCACGGCGGGATGCGGGTCGGTGGCGTCCATATCACTCGCGCGCTTTCGTCCCCGAGTGGATCCCGGATGTACCACGACAGAAGACCGGTCGCATGCTCCGGATCTGGCAAGCAATCCTGGATGAGGCCAGGTTCCGGGGATACCGAGTTCGGGTAGGAGGCCAGCGGGGCGGCGAGCACGTCACGATCGAGGCAGGTCGGGAGGAATTCAGGCTGACCAGCGGAGGCACTCAGAACGGATTGTGGCTCCGGCTCCACCCAGAGGAGGGCTACCGCCGCCAGAAGAACACATCCTGGTCCGACACCGAGGACCGGCCACTCGAGCAGCAGCTTGGAGCAATGTTCGACCGTCTTGAGCTCATGATCAAGGCCGCCGTCGAACGCCGGGAGGAAGAGGACCGTCAGGCTGCCGTGCGTCAGCGCCGTTGGGAAGCAGCGATGACCAAGGCCCGGAAGCAGTTCGCCGAACAACACCGCAAGGACACGCTGCGCGAACGGATCGACGAAGCAAGAGAGGCCGAGGACATCCGTGCCTACGCCGCAGCGCTTCGCAGCTCCGCAGAGACGGTCGATCCGTCGCGCCGAGACCACGTCATAGCCTGGGCAACTTGGGCGCAGACCTATGCGGACGAGATAGATCCAGTTCTCAACCGCACCGGGATGCCCATTACACCCGAGCCAGGACGAGATGACCTTGCGCCGTACCTGCACGGTTGGAGTCCGTGGGGCCCGAGCTAACGCGACCACCACTTCTGATTCGGGTGCCAAGGTTTCGGCTCAGATAAACTCCAGCTATACGCATTGGCCGGAGCTGGCTGCGGTGGCGCCGCCTTCCTGCTCGGCTCGGCTGGCATACCTGGTGGCTTCGTCAAGGGATCGATCTCGGCCGCGCGGGCCCGCGCCCACACCACCCACTCGTCCCTCTCACTCATGCCGGCCGCGACGAGCTGGTCGCAATGCTGCCGAACTCGCTCTGCCTCACGCCAGACGGCGACCTGGGCGCGCAACGTCTTCGCTCGGTTGTCACGGACGACTCTCGCGCGTTCCGCGGCCTTCCGGTCTGCTTCACGCCGGTCTTTCTCTTCAATACCCCGTCGAGTGGCCCCCGCCCGTCGCACGACGTCGTCAAGCACCTGCCCCAGCGCTTCCTCGACCTGCCAGCCGGAGCGATCACACCACCGAGCATCAGCTCGTTCGCCCGGACCGCGCACCTGAAGTACGAGCCGTAGGTTCCACCGAGCAGCACTCTCCTCGGTGACTCGTACGGCGTACTGGAGCCCCGACGCCTCAAGTTTGAGAAGGACGTCGCCGATCCCGGGCGACACTTTCAGCCCGCGACGGCCCGCTTCCTTCGCGAGCGCCTGAGCTATCAGGACCGCTCGACTGCGGTTCGTCGCCGAAGCCGGGAGACGTTCCGGCGCGTCGCGCAATGCCTGAACCACGGGGTGCGGCTTCGCCAGCGTGGCGGGGATCGGCACCCGATCCCCGTCCGGCCGACGGTACTTGTCAGCGGGATGCTCGCCGGGCCGCATCTCGATGACGAGGTCTCCGCTGTCGCGGCCCCGGTGTAACAGGTGCCACCCTTCAGGGACGTGCTTGCCCTGCCGAACGCGGTGGATCACCCGCCGCCACGCAGCACGCACATCGTCGCTCGGCGACACGATCCGTAGTTCACCACCGGCATCGTCGAGCGCATCGAGGAACTCCTCGACCGTTGACGGCACCGGCGTTCGCGGCCCGGTTCGACGTGGTGAACGTGCCATTCACCCAGCCAACACCAACTGGCTGACCCGCGAAAGCCGGCAAAGTCGGTCATGTACGAACGAGTACCGAGAGTCGCAACCGGATACCGCCGGCTTGAAGCATTCGCGGAATCCAGCTTGTTCTTCCATCACACGACTATGCAGCGACGCTACTCAAGTAGCGCTGCACCGTTCTGCGCGAGCAGCCCAGCTCCGTGGCAATGTCGGCCACAACCCATCCTTCCGCGCGTAGCCGCGCCGCGCGAACGACGTTGTCCGGCGGCTGCACTTCGCCAGCAAGAAGACCGAGAGCCGTAGCGAGATCGTCGGGATCGGCAGGTCCGACGCCTCCGTACCAACCGCTGCGTGCATCGGCATCCTCCGCTCGCAAAGCGAGAGCTAGACAAGCAAGGCGAGCCACGCAACCGGTGCACTGGGCAATGGTGAGGGAATCCGGCTTGTCTCCGACCGGATGGAATGTCTCAGGATCCATCCCTTGGCACGCGGCGCCACGGAGCAATCCGATGACTTTCAGGTCGGAACCTGACACCAGTGCCCGAAGTTCATGGTGATGACTGATAGGAGGATACGCGAGATCCATGCGACTTTGCTCCAGCTCCGGCCGTTGATCGGCCGCCCGACAGGATTCGGGTGAACTGGGTCGCCCCGGCGCACCCGCTTGATGCCTCCCAGGCGAGGCCTGGTGTGACGCAAGCGGCAGCAGACATCTAGCGTGGCCCCGAGACGTACCAGCACAGAAGCAGCCACTCCAGTGCGCCGGCGTTGCCGCCCATCGCTGTCAAGACAGCAAGGTAGGCGTGTGCACGTATCCGTGTCGCGTTCTCAGCACATTGAGAAGACCGCTCCCCTCCCAACGCGTCGTTCGCGGGCGGGAGCGGAAGTTCACGAAAGCTCGATCTCGCCTTCGTCCTCCTCGTCGGTGTCGTCGCTATCGTCGAGTTCGACGTCCTCATCCTCAAGATCATCGTCGGCATCACCCAGGTCCTTGGGCAGCAACCCGTATCGCTGGACGTTCCGGCTGCTCCAGATCGGCAGCTTCTGAAGGGCGCTGAAAAGGACCGTCTGCCAGATATCACAGTCCTGCTTGCTGGCGCCCAACGACTCGATGGCCGCGGTGCCGTCGTCGGTGGGTACGGCCTCAACTTGCTTGACCGCGAGCTCGACCGCCCGGATCGAGTTGCCCAGGCCATTCAGGGCATTGCCAAGCAGCTCAGCCGGTGTCTCAGGGGCTGACACGGGTTCCGGCCCTTCACCAGCAGGCCGGAAGCGACGTCGCAAGTCTGCGTCCCTGGCGACGACATCACGTCCCTCGGCGTTCCGCTCAACCTGCCCCTTCATGTCCACCATACGAATTCGGCGCTTCGCGCTGAAGTCCTCAAGCGCTTGGCGCAGCTGATGTACGCCATGGGGCATGGCTCGCATGCGGTCGATTACTTCACCCGGATTGCGCCGGTCAGGTTGGTCATTGTTCTGAGTACCCCGGTCAGCAGTGAGTCGCCCGCCCACGACGAGCGGGTAGGCACCGCGAGCAGCGAGCTCCAGAGTGGCGGGCCCCGGGTTGCCGGACTCAGCCTCGGCTAGTGCGGCTGCGGTCAGCTCGTCTGTGGAGCGAAACGTCGCCTTCCACAGTTCCTTGGCGAGTTCGCTGCTGAACGCGACTTTCAGGTACTTACGGACACGTTCGCGTAGTCGCGAGTCATCCTCAGACACGGACCGCAACACCAGGGAGGTCGCAAGCTCGAACAACAGCTTGGGGCTGGTCTTCTTGCGGGTGCTCTGACTCGTGATAGCAACGCGCACCGCCTCGTGTGTGTGTGGATCACGGTCGGTGAAAAGTCGGACGATCGCCGCGGTCCGCACCGCTGGATCGGCGCTGAAACCTGCGACTTCAGCCTCACCTGGCGTGAGCGAGCCCGCCAGCCAGTCCGCTTTGCCCGTGGTGATCAGGCCACGGCGCTCCAACTCATCGATGACCGCATCCGCGAGCGCTTCATTCTCGGTCGCCTCTCCCCAAGGCTTGGGATAGTCCACGTGACGGAGTGCAACAAGAGACTTGACCGCCACGCCGAAGTCGGCAGTCGTTCCTCCGTGAGATTCGAATCCCACAAGGAGCAAGGCGGGGACTCGTTCGCACCTCGCGGTGATCGCGATGTTTGACTCTACCTGCTCCGGAGAGCCAGCAGCAGCGATCTCCTCGTTGACCTTGCGAACATGAGCACGCATCTTGCGTTCATCACGTTCATAAGGCACGTCGGCGGACCTCAGGTTCAGCAGATCGTGCACACAGGTCACCCTGCTCGATCCTTCTGCGGTCACCGGGACAGTGACACTCGGGCTGCCATCCAGGTGTTTGAACGTGGTCGCAGCCAGCCAAACCTCAGTCATGACGCCCTGGTGGCGAATAGAGTCTCGCCAATCGTTGTTGCTGATCACGAAGTCACGTGCCTGCTGCGCCGCCCACGCCAAATGTTCTTGCCCCTGGATCTGCTGGACGAGTTCCGGACGTCCTTCAGGTGCTGCCTTCGGTTCGGCGAGCGGACGTAGCCTGGTGCTCTCCCCCTGGCCGACCAAGGTCGAAACCGCATGGCGACGCACCGGGCCGGTCCGGGGGTTCCGAGGGTCCGGAATGGTGTACCGGGCCCACACCTCCGCACGTACCGCAAGAATCACGCCTCCAGGCACGGAGAGTCGTTCAGGATTCTCTGCGGCGCGACGAGCAGCCGAGGGGTCGACGACAGCCAACGCAAGCGCCTGTGCCGCTTCCTCACTCATGTTGAACAGGTCCGCGAGTTTGTCGGCCAACTTTCGCGTTGCTGCTGCCAACGCCGGTGCAGGCAGCGGTTCCACGGGCCGGGGCAGCACCGTCTCAACTGCATTGGGTGCGTTCATGAGGGTCTTCTCCGATCTCTGTCCGGCCGCCCGGGACGCACCCGGACGACATCTCTTGTCGTCCGAGGAGATCGGTCCTGATGAACTCCGCTCTCCCCCTCGGCTTGCCCGGGCGATGCCCGATGTGTCCGAGGCGGCAGCTGCCGACCAAACCAACTCCGAGGGGTACCGGCACTGCATGTACCGGCGTTGCCGCCGCTCGTCAACGAGGACGAGAGTGAGGTAGTCAGGTACGACCTGCTGTCGCTGACTCAACGATATCACCGGGGGTGACACGGGAGCTGATAGTCAACGGAGCATCGGAGGCTCTGCCGAGCAAGGGCCAACAACGATCTCGGCTTGGGATTCGATCCGCGACACAAGATACCTGGCCGACTCAGCAGGCCCAGGCCGTCTGCCGCAGGTGCTGGTTGGCTCCGATCGGGCTCAGATCATCGGTGGGCTTGGTCTCGCAGGGGAGCACCGGCCATCGACGTCGCACTCGTGGTGGCCAGACTCGTCTCAGCTGGTCACACTCCTGCTGAAGCTGAAGCTGAAGCTGAAGCTGAAGGGCGGGCGGAGGCGCTCCCGACCTGTCTCGGGAACTTGGACCTACCTGAGCAACCAGCAACTACGCGATGTGACCTTGAGTAACCGTTGATCTCGGATATTCTGTTCTGCTGGGCTACAAACGTGCCTAGTGCAGGTGAACGGGGTGAGGCGACCGCTGGAAGGGAGCCTCTCTTGGCCAGTTCTCCGGCCATGGGGTTGGTCCGGCGCCCACATATCCACTGGCCGGCCAGCAGCGCTCATGCCGCCGACGAGAGTCACATGGCAGGGCCGAGGACTTCTGCGGTTACGGGCCTGGCTGAACAACAGCCTGGTCAGAGCGCGAGAAGTCCCGCTTCCGGCGGCAGGACCGGACTGGCCTCCGATCAGTCGTCGTCATAGGCTTCGAGTGCGGGGCGTCCGCAGAGGTTCGGATAGGAGACGGGGGCTGCCTCCCCGTCCTGAGGGAGGTCGAGAGTGCTCCTCCGCTTTCGGGTGGCCAATCACCGCTCGATTCGTGGTGAGTGCGAGCTGTCGTTCGTCAGTACATCAGCGGACGACGGCGTGGCGCGCGCGACGGCGCTGCGCGACCACGGCCAGGAGGTGTCAGTCCTTCCGATCATCGGCATCTTCGGTGCGAACGCGTCCGGCAAGACGAACCTCCTACGGGCTCTGTTCGACATGCGCGACGCCGTACGAACCTCATTCGCAGAGTGGGCGACCCAGTCTCGAGTCCCACGTCAACCATTCAAGCTGGACCCGGCCTCCACGGACGAGACGACTCTCTTCGAGGTCGACCTGATGCTGGGTGCAAGCCCGACCCGCTACACCTACGGCTTCGAACTCTCGGACGAACGGGTCGAGGCGGAATGGCTGCATGCTTACCCCGAAGGTAGGCGCGTCGTCTGGTTCGACCGTGAAGCCGGCCGCCCAGAGGCCGAGGGCGGCGAGTTCCTCTTCCCCCGCTCCAGCCACGGCTTCCAGGGAAAGCGCGACGTACTTGTGTCCGTCACTCGCCCCAACGCTCTCTTCTTGTCCACGGGCGCCACTTTGAACGATCCTCAACTGGCCGCTCTGCACAGGTGGTTCGTCGACAACCTCTGGATGGTAACCCCCGGGCAGGATGTCAAGGCCAGAAGTGACTGGACGCAGCGTATGCTGGCCGACCCGAAACACGGGAAGAACTACCGGAAATGGCTCGTCGAGCTGCTTTCCATCGCCGATCTGGGCATCACTGGAATCGACATCGACCGGGAGACGGGCGAGATCGCCCTGCGACACCGCAGCTCCGACAGCAGTGATCTCGCACTTGACTTCCTCGGTGAAGAGTCGCTCGGTACCCACTCATGGTTCGCTTTCCTCGGCCCGATGCTCTCTGTCCTCGAGGCCGGTACTGTGCTCTTGGTGGATGAACTCGACTCCAGCCTTCATCCCACACTGGCCGCTGAAGTAGTACGCCTCTTCCAAAACCCCAAGTCCAATCCACGGTGTGCGCAACTGCTCTTCACCACGCATGACGCGACGCTGCTCGGCAGTGCGGTCTTGGACCGCCCGCTCGCCCGTGAGCAAATATGGATCACCTCGAAGAAAACATCAGGTGAAACCGAGCTCTATCCGCTGACGGCGGCCGGCCCTGGAGACGACGAAGACTTGGAACGTGGATATCTGCGCGGCCGATATGGCGGTTCACCACGAGTCAGCGTGGGCGAGATCGCTCGCGCTCTTATCTGGATCGAGACGGAACGGGATCGCGAGAAGGAGGCGAAGGCGCCGGCGTGAGTGAGCGGGGCGAGCAGGAGCAGACCATGGGCGACCACGAGTCCGAGGCGGTATCGAAAAAGCAGAAGAGGCGCAGAGGGAGCAGCGACGAGGAACGGTCGCTGACACTCGTCCGGCGGCCCGAGCATAAGCAGGAGCGGGTCCTCTACGTCGGCTGTGAGGGTGAGTCAACCGAGCCGGACTACCTGGATTACCTGGTCAAGAGGTTCGGATCAGGTGAGCGCACGGGACAGCCGTTTCGGATCGTCCCTGTTTACAAGGCGAACGGTCTTCTGCCCGAGCAGGTGGTGGAAGCCGTACGCCAGTACGCCGCGAAAGACGAGACCTGGGCATTGTTCGACCGCGACGAGCACACACGGATCCAGCAGGCCGTGGACGATGCGGCAGCCGATGGTACGGAGTTCTGCTTCTCCCACCCGTCCTTCGACCTATGGCTACTCCTGCACTTCCAGGCATTCGGCGGGCAGCAGAGCGGCAAGAGCACCAATGTGGCGGACAAGCTCCGCAAGGCCGATCCAGCGTTCAGACGCTTCGACAAGAAGAACGACAAAAGTGTCCAGGGGCCGCGCCGCCAAGCATTGGAGGGTAAGGCCAAAGCTGCCATCGCACACGCCAAGAGCCTCGTCTCCCAGTGCGAGCACGGAACGTGCAAAGTCAGCCATTATCAGGCCGCCCCTGTCGACCGCATCAGCCCTCGCAACCCCGACAACCTACCCCAGTCACCGCGCAAGTGGGCCGCCCGTTCCGGCCATGCTCTGGACTGCAAGGTCCTGGCCCGGGACCCGTCCACTGACGTGTGGCGTCTCCTCGTCAGCCTCGGCATCGAGGACGACTGACAGGGTGCTCGAAATCAAGTGCCTCGGGCCTCTCAACTCGATGCCCGTCGGGCGTCTACGCTGCCCTGGCACTTCCCCACTCATTTCCGACAAAGGACCGGCGCGTGGCCCGAATCACTCTGCCCAGCTGGAGCGGCACCTCTTCGCCGCCGCGGACATTCTGCGCGGACGCATGGAGCCCTCCGACTACCGGGACTACATCTTCGGGATGCTGTTCCTCAAGCGAGCATCGGACGAGTTCCAGCCTGAATGGGCTCGCGTCTACCAGGAGCGGTTGACGGAGACGGGCAACAAGACAAAGGCGCTGCAACGTGCCGACAGCCCGGACTACTACCCGCACGTCTTCTACGTCCCGCCACGCGCACGCTGGTGGACGGGGCCGCACGTGCTCGATCCCGCGCATCCGGAGAAAACCGTCCCGGGCATCGAGGGGCTCACTGCAGAAACCCGGGGTCCGGACGGCAATCTCATGAAGGTGGGAGAGTACCTGGACATAGCGCTCGTCGCCCTCCAGGACGGCAACTCACGGCTGTCCGGCGTCGCCTCGCACATCCAATTCAACGCGATCGCCGGCAACAAGTCCCGCTTCACCCCGAGCGAACTGCTCGCGCTGATCAGGCATTTCAGCCTCTATCGGCTCCGCAACGAAGACTTCGAGTTTCCCGACATGCTGGGTGCAGCGTACGAGTACCTCCTCGGTCGGTTCGCGGATTCCGCCGGCCAGAGCGGCGGGGAGTTTTACACGCCGCGGTCGGTGGTACGGATGCTGGTGCGTCTCGTCGACCCGCGGCCGATGGACAGCGTCTACGACCCCTGCATGGGTTCGGGCGGCATGCTCATCGCCGCCCGCGAGCACGTCGAGGAGCATGGCGGCAACCCCGATCAACTCGGCATCAACGGCCAGGACCGCAACCCCGCGTCCTGGTCGATGGCCAGCATGAACATGGTGCTGCACGGCATCCGCAAGTTCGACCTCCAGCACGGCGACACCCTCACCGAGCCGCTTCACCTCGACGAGAACAAGCGCCTGTCGACGTTCACCAAGGTGCTTTCCAACCCGCCCTTCTCCCAGCCGTATGACAGGGCGCAGGTGGCGGCCGCCGACGAATTGCACGGAACGCGCATGCGGTGGGGCTGGGCACCCGAGAAGGGCAAGAAGGCCGACCTGATGTTCGTTCAGCACATGGTGTCGGTGCTGGAGGAGCGAGGCGTGGCTGCCGTTGTCATGCCGCACGGGGTGCTCTTCCGTGGCGGTAAGGAGAAGGAGATCCGAGAAGAACTCCTTCGCGACGACTGCGTGGAGGCCGTGATCGGCCTCGGCCCAAATCTCTTCTACGGCGTCGGTATCCCGGCATGCGTCCTCATCCTACGCCGCCCACGCCGAAAGCATCCCGACCGCAGCAAGAAGGTCCTCTTCATCAACGCCGACCGTGAGTTCACGGTCGGCCGTAACCAGAACGAGCTGGGCCCCGAGCACGTCGAGAAGATCGTAACGGTGTTCCAGAAAGGAACAGCGATTCCGGGCTACTCCCGATGGGTCGAGAGGGACGATCTGCTCGCCGAGGGCGCCAACCTCAACATCCGCCGTTGGGTGGACAACTCGCCGCCCGCGGAGCCGCAGGATGTACGAGCGCATCTGTACGGCGGAGTACCGGTCGCGGAGGTCGCCGCGCAAGCCGAGCTGTTCGGTGCGTACGGGGTTGATGCGTCGACGTTGTTCGCTTCCCGGGCCGGCGATCCGGACTATTACGACTTCCTACCTGAAGGGCCAGAAGCCACAGTCAACCGCATCGCGGAACAGGCCGCAGCAAAGGAAGCCTCGCTGCGGACCGCGTATGCAGAGTGGTGGACGAAGGACTCGACCCTCTTCGGCAAACTTGCCAAGGACGGGAAGTTGATGGACCTGAGAGCTGGGATGCTTGCGGGATTCACCGAGTCGATCGGAAGCGTAGGCGTCCTCGACGAATACCGCACGGCGGGCATCATCGCCGACTGGTGGACGCACGCACGCTACGACATGAAGGCTCTGGCAGCAGGCGGCTTCGGTCGGGTCCTCGAAGGCTGGGTCGACTCGACGGAGGCAATCGTGAGGCCCGCAGAGGGTTCAGTGAGCTCTGGCTCCGCCCAGAAGACGAAGATGACGGTCTCGGCTGCCGACCGCCGGCGCGCGATGGACCAGCCAGTCGTCCGTCACCTCATCCCGCACTTCCTCAAGCAGTACGCGATAGTGGAGGCAGAGGTCACGGCGGCCGAAGCGGCGTACAAGGAGGCGGCGGACGCGGTGGCCGCCGCGAAGCCGTCACCAGAAGACGAGGACGATGGTTCGGCCACGGAGGAGATCGCCGAGCCGGTCTCGCCTGCGGAACTGGCCCGCTTTGAGGGCGAGTTGACGTCGTGTCGGAAGGCCCGGACGGTCGCGACGAAGAAGCGCAAGGCACTGGACGACCACTTCTTGCCTGAGCTGATGGCGTCGATGGAACAGGTTCTCTCTGATGAGCAGCAAACCCGGGAGGCCGTCCTGGCCGTGGTGAACGAAATTTGACGGGTCGACTCGACGCAGCGGTCGCCACGGGGAGGCGCGAGCTGACAGCTGTGTTCAGACGGTGGGCAGAGAAGTACTCGGTGTCGTTGAGCGAGTTGGACGAGGCCAGCGGGTCAGCCCAGTATGGCGCGCCTCCTGCTTTCCGGACAGTGGACCTAATAAGGTCCAGTCTGGAATGGAGGATGATCAATGCCGGAACGGCGTCGAAAGTTTTCTCCC
>NZ_JBFBBZ010000098.1:0-15785 GCF_040682935.1 Amycolatopsis sp. NPDC051061 | reverse complement strand
GAGCGCCGCGGTCACGTTCGCGTTCGGCCGGGGCGCCGGCGCGCGGGGTGCGGCGTTCGCCCTCCGCGGGCGGCCGCGGGCGACGCGGCGGCTCGCCGTCCCGCCCACGCCGGGCCTCCTGGGGCAGCGGCGTCTGGCCGGTGCGGTTCGACCCGGCCGGCCGCGGACGGCCGCCGGCCGAAGTCGCCGCGGCGCGTGTCGACGGCTTCTCGTCGTCTTCGTCGTCCTGGCGGCGGGCGGCCTTGCCCTTTTTCGGGGCGTCCGGGTCGCGTTCGCGGAAGATCCGGACGAACCCGATCAGCAGCGTGATGCCGGTCGTGATCGCCATGGTCGGGAAGCCGTTGATCAGCGGCGTGCCGATGTTCAGGGCCTTGGACAGCATGTCGTCGCCCTGGGACCCCGAGGTCAGCAGGATCACGCCGGGCACGGTCACGGCCAGCACGAGCGGCGGCATCACCATCGGCCCGAACAGGCCCCGGCGCCGCACCGCGCAGACCGCGATGACGGCCCCGGCGATGTAGCAGACCGTGAAGATCAGCGGGATGTTGCCCTGGCTCGGCTTGCCGATGAGGGCGCCCACGATCGCCAGGCCGAAGCCCACCAAGACTGCTGCCCACCACGGCAACCCACGCCTCGAACCGACGACAGGACGCTCGTCCCACGGTACGGGGACGTCGTCGGCATCTGGATCGCTCTGGCGATCGCGAATCGCGGTCACAGCACAACACCGTATCTCGTGGTTGTGAAGATCTTGCCAGCACCGCCGCCGACATGGGTGTTCCGCCACCCGGCGGCGTGACCCGAGGGGCCCAGCCGGGTGCTGCTGTGGTGTGGTCCAGTCCTTTGTAAGCGCTGCCGGTTCGTCCCCTTTCCGACGTGGTGGTTCGCGGGTCGCCGCAGGTGGGAGGCTTACGTGGGTCTTCCTGCCGGGCTCGGCGAGCCGGTCGCCCGAGGGCTCCGCATCCGGCGATCGCACCGATCACCGGAGTCGGCGACAGTGACCAGTCCGACTCACTGCTCGCCGTCGGCCGGGCCGTCTCCGGCGAACGAGCGCAGGGGCCCGGTCCGGCGTCAGCCCCCGACCGCCGTCCGGTGCTGCCGTGACTGCCCGCACGTCCCGCCGCGACGTCGCACCTGTGCGCCGCTGCCCCGGCCGGAGCCGCTCAGCTGGCCGCCAGTTCGTCCCCCTTCCGCACCTGGGGAACCGGCGAGGGGCTGCCCGCCGCGTCCGTCAGCGGTGCCACCGTCGCCCGGAACGTCTCCAATGCCTCCAGCTCCCGCCGCCGCGCCGACAGGAACCGCTGCAGGTGCGTGCTCGACAGGTTCAGGGCCTCCACCGCGCCGCCCGCCGCCCGGTGCGCGCCCGCCGCCCCGGCTCGCACCTGCTCGACGTCGGCTTCCAGGGTCCGGTCGCTCGCCGCGAACAGCGCCGCCGAAGCCAGCACCCCGAACCCGGTCGGCCCGCACAGGAACACCCGCCGGTCGATCAGCCAGCGCAGCAGTTCCGGGTCGGTGTCCAAGGCCGCGACCACCGCGGCGTCGGACGGGACGAACATGATCGTCCCGTAGATCGCGTCGGCCCAGCGCTGGTAGCCCTTGCCCGCCAGCTCGGCCGCCCGGGCGCGGACCTGCCGGACGTGCGCGCGCAACGCGTCGATCCGCTCGTCCGGGTCGTTCGTCTCCACCGCCTCGGCCCAGATCGCCATGCTCGCCTTGGCGTCCACCGGCACCGTGCGGTCGCCGCCCACCCGCAGCACCATGTCCGGTTTCGCCGAGCCGCCGCCCCCGACGTCCGTCTGCAGGGTGAAGTGCAGGTTCTCGCGCAGCCCGAGCGCGCGCGCCGTCTCCACCAGCACCTGCTCGCCCAGTTCGCCGCGCCCGCTGATCGAGGCGAACGCGACCTCGTAGCGGCGCAAGGCCAGCTGCTGCTGGTCCGACTTCGCCCGCTCGGCCGCCACCTGCCGGGCCGCCGCGTCCGCCCGGCGCATCCCGTCGTTGTAGAGCCGCCACAGCACCGCGACGGCGAACAGCAGCAGGACCGCGAGCACGATCGCCGCGGTGGTCAGCACCGTCGCCACTTCCGCCTCCTCCCTCCGGGCCGCCTGGTTCGGACCGCGCAGACATCATGGCGGACGGCACCGACAAAAACCGCAGCCGAACCGTCGCTCTGGGTAGCTGACCTGCGAACAAATAAAAATCTCGCGGGGCGTGTCCGGTCCGGGCGCCGTGCTCCGACCCCCCTCGGGGGTTCCCCGAAGAGAGAACGGAGGACGCCATGACGTTCCCACTCGTCGGCGTCGGCCTGCCGATCATCGAACCGCTGGCCGGCCCCGGCGCGATCCGGCGGATCGCGCTCGCCGCCGACCGGTTCGGCTTCCACAGCGTCGGTACGTACGACCGGCTGCTCGTGCCCGCGACGCCCGGCTGGCGCAACGACGCCGGCCTGCCCGCGCACGCGGCTTTCGACGCACTGGAGACGCTGACCTGGGTCGCGGCCGTGACCGAGCACGTCCGCCTCGTCCCGGGCGTGGTCAACGCGCTGTTCCAGCCGCCGGTGCTGCTCGCCCGGCGGCTGGCGACGCTCGACCGGCTCTCGGGCGGCCGGGTCGTGGCCGGCCTCGGCCAGGGCTGGCTGCCGGAGGAGTTCGCGGTCAGCGGCGTGCCGCCGGCACGCCGGGGCCGCGGCTTCGAGGAGTACCTGGAGGTCCTGCGCGCCTGCTGGGCGCCGGGTCCGGTCGAGCACGACGGCCCGCGCTACCCCGTCGCGCGGGCGCTCATCGGACCCAAGCCCGAGCGGCCCCTGCCGATCCTGCTCGGCGCCGTCGCGCCCGAAGCCGTCGAACGCGCCGCGCGGCTCGCCGACGGCCTGATCATCGCCTTCCTTTCCTGGGAGAGCACGGAAGAGCAGCTGCGGATCTACCGCGACGCGGGCGGCGACGGCCGGATCGTGCTGCGCGCGGGGCCGCCGGGGACGGCGTTCCTCGAGCCGACGATCGTCAAGGACCTCGGCCGGGCGGCGGACCTCGGCGTCACCGAGGTGATCTGGGACCTCAACGTCGCGGGCCTGGGCGTGGACGCCCAGCTGGCGGCGTTCGAGGACCTCGCCTTCGAACTGGGCACCTGCTAGTGTTCGTACACACGTTCGAGTGAGCCCGCGGCGAGTCTCCGCGGTTTCGTCGGGGCCGGGTCGTACCTTGGCCCCGTGAGATTCCTGCACACCTCCGACTGGCACATCGGCCGCACGTTCCACGGCGCCGACCTGCTCGCGGAACAGGAAGCGGTGCTCGGGCACCTCGCCGACCTCGTGGCCGGCGAGGCGATCGACGCCGTCCTGGTGGCAGGCGACATCTACGACCGCGCGGTGCCGTCGGCCGAGGCCGTCCGGGTGGCCACCGCGGCGGTCGCGCGGATCCGCGCCGCCGGCGCGCAACTGGTCGCCACACCCGGAAACCACGACTCGGCGCCGCGGCTCGGCGCCTTCGCGGAGTTCGCCGCGGCGGGCGGGCTGCACCTGCGCACCACCGTCGGCGGGCTGGCCGAGCCGGTGCTCCTGGCGGACGGCGACGGCCCGGTCGCGGTCTACGGAATCCCTTACCTGGAACCGGAACCGGCGCGCCACGCGCTGGGCGTGCCGGACGCGCGCGGCCACACCGGCGTGCTCACCGAGGCCATGCGGCGGATCCGCGCGGACCTCGGAACCCGGCCGGGCGTCCGGTCGGTCGTGCTCGCGCACGCGTTCGTCACCGGCGGCGAGCCGACCGGATCCGAGCGCACGATCGCGGTCGGCGGGGTCGAGCAGGTGCCCGGCTCGGTCTTCGACGGCGTCGACTACGTCGCGCTCGGCCACCTCCACGGTCCGCAGACGCTCGCCGCGCACCTGCGGTACTCCGGCAGTCCGCTGGCGTATTCGTTTTCCGAGGCGCGGCAACGCAAATCGGTCTGGCTGGTCGACCTGGACGAGAGCGGGCTCGCCGAGGTCCGCCGCCACGAACTGCCCGTCCCGCGAAAGCTGGCCACCCTCCGCGGCCGGCTCGAAGACCTGCTCGTGGACCCGGCGCACGACGAGGTCCTCGAGCACTTCCTGTCGGTCGCGGTCACCGACCCGGTCCGCCCGGTGGACGCGATGCGGCGGCTGCGCGGGCGGTTTCCCCACGCCGTGCACCTGGAGTGGGAACCCGAAGGCGGCAACCACGGCGCCCCGCTGCGGTACTCCGACGCCGTGCGCGGCCGGTCGGACATCGAGATCTCGCGCGGCTTCCTCGACGACTGCCGCGGCGCCCCGCCGACGGAGAGCGAAGAAAAGCTCCTCTTCCACGCCCTCGAAGCGGCCGACCGGGGGGCACTCGCGAAATGAGGCTGCACAGGCTGGCGGTCGAAGCCTTCGGGCCGTACTGCGCACGCGAAGTGGTCGACTTCGACGTGCTCGGCGCCGACGGTCTCTTCCTCTTGCACGGGGAAACCGGTGCGGGCAAGACCACGCTGCTCGACGCGATCGCGTTCGCGCTGTTCGGCGTGGTTCCGGGCGCCCGCAACGAAGCCAAGCGGCTGCGCTGCGACCTGGCCGAGCCCGAGCAGGTCACCGAGGTCGCGCTGGAGCTGACCGTCCAGGGCCACCGGCTGAAGATCGTCCGCAACCCGGAGTACCAGCGGCCGAAGCGGCGCGGCGAGGGCACGACCACGCAGCAGGCACGGGTGTCGCTGAGCTGGGTCGGCACCGCGCCGGCCGGGCTGCCGCCGGAGGGCCTGATCCGGATCGAGGAGGTCGCGCGCACCGTCGAGCGGCTGCTCGGGATGACCGCGGCCCAGTTCTTCCAGGTCGTGCTGCTGCCGCAGGGCGAGTTCGCCCGGTTCCTGCGATCGGACACCGCCGAGCGCGAGAAGCTCCTCGAAAGGCTGTTCGGCACCGAGCGCTTCGCCGACGTCGAACGCTGGTTCGCCGACCTGCGGGCCGAGCGCGGCCGGGAACTCGAGCACCAGCAAGGAAAAGTGCGGGAGCTGCTGGCGCGCTACGCGCAGGAAGCCCAGCAGGACCCGCCCGAGGAGGGCGTGGCGGAGTGGGTCGCCACCGTGCTGGCGGCGTCCGCCGAACGCGCCGGGCAGGTCACGGCCGAGGAGGAACGCACGCGCGCTTCGGCCCGGCGCGCGGATGTCTACCTGCAGGAGGAACGCGCCGGTGCGGAGAAGATCCGCCGGGTGCGCACCGCGCACCTGCGGCTCGTCGAGATCACCGAGCAGGCGCCGCAGCGCGCCGAGTGGGCCCAGGAGGTCGCGGCCGCGCGGCGGGCCGCCGGGGTCGCGGTCGAGGCCGGCTTGCTGGATCGGCGCGCCGCGGAACTGGCCGAAGCCGAGCAGGCGGAGAAGGCCCGCGGCGCGGAGTTGCGGGAGTTCGGCACCCGCGCCACCGGCGACCTCAAGGCGCGGGCGGCCACCGCGCGGGAAGAAGCCGGCGCCGTCGCGGAGCTCGTCGCCGAGGCCGAGCAGCAGCAGCTCGACGTCATGCGGCGGGACGACCGGAAGCTGGCCGCTGTCACGGCCGGGCAGCAGGTCGAAGAGCTGACCACCGAGCTGGCCGCGATCCCCGGTCAGCTGGCCGAACTGCGCGCGGACGCCGTCGAGGCGGCCGAAGCCGAGGCGAAGCTCGACGGCGCGCGCGCCCGGGTGGACGAGCTGAGGGCCTTCGCGCGCGACGCGGCCGACCTGCCCGAGGCCCAAGCGAAGGTCGCGCGAGGCGAAGCGAAACTGCGGGAAGTCGTCGACTCGCACCAAGCGGCCCGGCAGCGCCGGCTCGACCTGCGTGAGCGGCGGCTCGACGGGATGGCGGCCGAGCTGGCCGCCGCGCTGCCGGACGGCGCGCCGTGCCCGGTCTGCGGGTCGGCCGAGCACCCGGCGCCGGCGAAGCGGGACGTCGAGCTCGTCGACCCCGCCGAGGAACGCGCCGCCGAGGAGGCGGAACAGGCCGCCGACGCGGTGCGGCAACGGGTCGTCGTCGCGCTGGAGGAGGCGAAAGCGCGGCTGGCGGGCCTGCTGGAACGGCTGGGCGAGCGCACGGCCGAGTCGATCACGGCCGAGCTGGGCGAGGCCCGCGCGGTGGTCGCTTCGCTGACGCAGCAAGCGGCCGGGAAGGCGAAGCTCGGCGAACAGGTCGTCCTGCTGGAACGCGACCTCGAACTGCGGACCGAACGTCGCCGCCGGGCCGAACAGGCGGCGACCGAGGCCACGACCGACGTCCGGGCCCTGGAAGAACGGCTGGCCGAGCGCGAACGCCGGCTCGTCGCCGGGCGCGGCGAGTTCGCGGACGTCGGTGCCCGGCGGAAGCACCTGGTCGGGCTGGCCGAGGCCCTCGAAGGGGTCGCGGAGGCCCGCACGGCCGTCGTGGGTGCTCGCGAGCGCGTCGCCCAGCAGCGGGCGCTCGTCGAGGCGGCGGTCAAGGCGAAGGGGTTCACGTCGCTGAAGAAGGCGCGGGCCGCGATGTTGCCGGACGAGCAGATCGAGAAGCTGGAGCAGGGCATCGCCGAGGCCGAGGCCGCCGCGGCGGGGGCGCGGGCGCTGCTGTCCGAGCCGGACCTGTTCGGGATCTCGCCGGACGACGTCGCGGACGTCGACCGCGCGGCCGACTCCGCCCAGCTGGCGCGGGCGCGTGCCGACTCGGCGTACGCGGCGCTGCGGGTGGCGACCGCTCAGCACGACGAGCTGACCCGGCTGGCGGGCCTGCTGCGCAAGGCCCTCGCCGGCCTCGCACCGGCCGAAGCGGCGTACGCCGAGCTGCGCGCGCTCGCGGACGTCGTCAACGGGCGGGGGCAGAACAGCCGGAAGATGTCGCTGCGCTCGTACGTGCTGGCGGCTCGGCTCGAGGAGGTCGCGGTCGCCGCCACCCACCGGCTGCGCACGATGAGCCAGGGGCGGTACTCGTTCGTGCACTCGGACGCGGCCGGTGCGCGCGGGACCCGCGGCGGGCTCGGCATCGACGTGCTGGACGACTACTCGGGCACCATCCGCCCGGCAAAGACGCTGTCCGGCGGCGAGTCGTTCCTCGCGTCGCTGGCCCTGGCGCTGGGGCTGGCCGACGTCGTCGCCGGGGAGACCGGCGGCGCGCTGCTGGACACGCTGTTCGTCGACGAGGGGTTCGGCACGCTGGACGCCGAAACCCTCGACGTCGTGATGAACATCCTCGACGAGCTCCGCGCGGGCGGCCGGGTGGTCGGCCTGGTCTCCCACGTCGAGGAGCTGCGGCAGCGCATCCCGACGCGGCTGCGGGTCCGGAAGTCCCGCACGGGCTCGACCGTGGAGGTGCGGGCCGGTTGACGATTCCGCCAAGATGAAGGCATGACGGAACAACCGCCGGACGGCCTGCCCCGCTACCGCCTGCTCACCGGGCCGGACGACGCGAAGTTCTGCCACCGGATCAGTGAGGCGCTGGACCTCGGCTACCGCCTGCACGGCTCGCCGGCCGCGACGTTCGACGGGACCCAGGTGATCGTCGCGCAGGCCCTGCTGTGGCACGGCGAGCAGGGCTGACGCGGCGTCAGCCGGCCTGCCGGAGGTACATCCCGGCGTAGGAGCACCACGGCGTCCAGTGCCGGGCTCGCTCCGGCAGCGAGTCCGCCGAGATGCCGAGCCGCGTGGCACTCTGCCGGATTTCCGGGTCGTTCAGCAGGATGTCCGGCGCGCCGAGGACGCGCATGAGCACGTGGTCCGCCGTCGGCGCGTCGATGCCGGGGCACGCGAGCAGCTCCGCCCGCAGCTCGGCCGCCTCCCGGCCGACGTGCACGTCCAGCCGCCCTTCGGCCAGCGCCGCCGCAACGCTGGTGACGTTCTCGTCGTAGCCGGCCGTCGCGATCTGTGCCGCCGTCGGGAACAGCCGGGTGACGCCGAACTCGCCGGGCACCTCGTCGCCGTGCCGCACCGGGGCCGCCCCGAGCAGGGCGCGGAGCAGCAGTTCGTCGCCGTCCACCGCGCCCGGCACCCGGATGCCCGGCACCGCCGCGACGATCGGCGCCAGCGCCGGATCGGCGCCGAGGACCCGAGCGATCGCCACCGGGTCGGCGTCGAGGTCGAGCAGCCGCCGCACCCGGCTGACCGCGCTGCCGAGGTCGCGCAGGTCGGCCAGAAGCAGGTCACAGCGCACGTGGCCGGCTTCCGGCGTCAGCCGGACGACGCCGGTGCCGTGCGCGAGCCGCAGCGTCCGGGCGTACGACTCGTCAGTGACCTCCTCGACACCGGGCACCGCGTGTCGGGCGAAGAAACGAAGGAGCCCGGCGGCGTCGAACGGCGGGCGGAAGGGCAACCGCAGGCTGAGGCGCGTCGAACCTTCTCCCGGTGCGCGGCCGCGTCGCAAGCTCGCCGCGCGAAGCTGCGACGGCGTCGTCGCGAACACCTCGCGGATCGTCTCGTTGA
Organism: Amycolatopsis sp. NPDC051061; assembly: GCF_040682935.1. Lineage (NCBI taxonomy): Bacteria > Bacillati > Actinomycetota > Actinomycetes > Pseudonocardiales > Pseudonocardiaceae > Amycolatopsis > Amycolatopsis sp. NPDC051061. The sequence goes on along the minus strand of NZ_JBFBBZ010000098.1, from coordinate 7,391 downwards.
ACTGCCGGACGCTGGAGAAGCCCGCTGCGAACGCGACGTCCGTCAGCGGCAGCCCCGACATTTCGATCAGCAGTCGGGCGGAGTGCGCGCGGTGGGCCCGGGCCAGCGCGAGCGGGCCCGCGCCCAGCTCGGCGGTCAGCACCCGGCCGAGCTGGCGTTCCGAGTAGCCGAGCCGTCGCGCGAGGCCTGGAACGCCTTCGCGCTCGACAGTCCCGTCGGAGATCAGGCGCATCGCCCGCGCGGCGAGGTCGGCGCGCACGTTCCAGTCCGGCGAGCCCGGCACGGCGTCGGGCAGGCAGCGGCGGCAGGCGCGGAAGCCGTTGGCCTGCGCGGCCGCCGACGTCGGGAAGAAGCGGACGTTGCGCTCCTTCGGCGTCGACGCCGGGCAGGACGGCCGGCAGTAGATGCCGGTGGTGCGCACGGCCATGATGAACTGGCCGTCGAAGCGCGGGTCGCGGGCGGTGACCACGCGGTAGCAGCGCTCGGCGTCGCGCCAGAGGGCGAGCGTTTCGGTGACCATGGATCCGAGCATGCCAGCAGGTCAGCGCCGTCGCTGGCGGAAATCCGACGCGGCGTTGGGCGCGTGGGCCTTGGCCGGGTGAGCCACGTAGACTGCGGGGTCGTGAGCCTCACCCTCGGTATCGTCGGCCTGCCCAACGTCGGCAAGTCCACCCTGTTCAACGCGCTGACCCGCAACAACGTGCTCGCCGCGAACTACCCGTTCGCGACCATCGAGCCGAACGTCGGTGTCGTGCCGCTGCCGGACCCGCGGCTGGACAAGCTGGCCGAGCTGCACAAGTCGGAGAAGATCGTGCCGGCGGTCGTGTCCTTTGTGGACATCGCGGGCATCGTGAAGGGCGCGTCCGAGGGTGCCGGGCTGGGCAACAAGTTCCTCGCGAACATCCGTGAGGCCAACGCGATCTGCCAGGTCATCCGCGTGTTCGACGACCCCGACGTGATCCACGTCGACGGCCGGATCGACCCGATGAGCGACATCGAGACGATCAACACCGAGCTGATCCTGGCCGACCTGCAGACTCTCGAGAAGGCCGTCTGGCGCCTGGAAAAGGAAGCGCGGACCAAGAAGGAAGCGAAGCCCGCGCTCGAGGCCGCGCAGAAGGCCAAGGAGATCCTCGACAGCGGCCGCACGCTCTTCTCCGCGCAGAAGGACGTCGACCTCGAACTGCTTCGCGAGCACAGCCTCCTCACCACGAAGCCGTTTCTCTACGTCTTCAACGCCGACGAGGCGATCCTGACCGACGACGCCCGCCGCGAGGAGCTGACGAAGCTGGTCGCCCCGGCGGACGCGGTGTTCCTCGACGCGAAGGTCGAACAGGAGCTGCTGGAGCTGGACGACGAGGAGTCGGTCCGCGAGCTGCTGGAGTCGGTCGGCCAGCCGGAGCCGGGCCTGTATTCCCTGGCCCGCGCGGGTTTCCACACGCTCGGCCTGCAGACGTACCTCACGGCGGGCCCGAAGGAGTCCCGCGCGTGGACGATCCCCCAAGGCGCGACGGCTCCCCAGGCGGCGGGCGTGATCCACACGGACTTCGAGCGCGGCTTCATCAAGGCGGAGATCGTCTCGTACGAGGACCTGATGGCGGCGGGCTCCATGGCGGCGGCCCGCGCGGCGGGCAAGGTCCGCATGGAGGGCAAGGACTACGTCATGTCCGACGGCGACGTGGTCGAGTTCCGCTTCAACGTGTGAGCCGTCCGCTCACCCTGGCCGAGTGGACGATACTGGAGGCGCTGCTGACGCGGACTTCCCCGGTGCCGTTGAAACTCGACTACAGGCCGCCACCGCTCGTGTGACGGGTCGTTGCAGCTGTGGGCACCCCACACGATCGACCTCGCCGTGGACGAAGCGGCACTCGAGGGCCGCGCTGGAGAACGCGGTGGCGGTGAAGTCGACGTGTCGGACGGCGGGCTGATCGTGTTCGTGAACGACGGCCGGTCGTCGGGGCTGGAGTAGTGGACCATGACCGACGAGACTTCGACTGGTTTCCGTCGCCTGACTTGATCAGGCGAGCCGGGGGAGCAACGGCCCGACGTTCCGCTCGTCCTGCTCTGCCACGCTTAGGATTGTCGTTCGATGACCTGATGGAGTGGCCCTCGGTGGTGGCGGTGGGCAAGTGATAGCGAGGCGCACTGACTAGATCATGGCCGAGGGCGAGTGATCGAGTCCCGCCTTGATAATTCAGACGGCTCCTCGCCAAAGGTCTGGCTCGGCCTCTGCGAAGCGGCACTCCAACGACTCCAGGTCTCCAAGCACCATGCGCATCCTGTGCCGGAACGCAGCACCATGAGCTGGGACCTTCAGATGTGTCAGTTCGTGGACGAGAACCAGGTCCACCAAACTTGCCGGCAACTGCATCAGTGCCCAATGCAGAGCGATGGAACCGTCTGGTTCGCATGCTCCCCAGCGCTCGCCGAGTTCCCGGACGGTCACTTCTCTCGGAGTGACGCCTGTACGTTCGGCCAGAGGTGCCACGCGGGCAGTCACCCATCGACTGCCTCGCGCGGAGTACCACTCGGCGATCAAGTGAGCACCCTGTCGCGGGGATCCGGTGTCCGGGAGCTCCAGCCAGCCTTGATGCAATCGCACTCGCCGATCCGGCTCGGCGAACACGACCTTCAACCGATGGTGACGCCCGAGGTATGCGAAGCTTTCCCCGCCCACCAGTTCCTTGAACGGCTGTCCTCCGCTGCGTCTGCGCCGCCCGACCTCATCGGCGAGGCGCGAAAGCCGAGCACGTACAGCCTCGGCGACTGCCTGCGGATCAGCGTCCGGCGGCACCGCGAAGAGCAGACCACCGTCCTCCTGGATTTCGATCCCCAGCGTCCGGCGCCGCGGTCGGACGACGACATGCCACGTCCACTCCCTTGGCATGGGAAGTGAAGCGAGGGCGGACTGGACGGTCGTGCTCACCCGGCATTCGTACCATCAGGCACCGACAGAAGCCGCCCGCGCCACTCCCACCGATGTGATCATGTCCCATAGCGCCGGAAGTCGTCGCATCGCTCCACGGCGAGTTCCAGAAGCTCCGCCGCCATGTCGGCGGTCCTCTCCCATTCCACGCGGAGGTGTTCGGCAACCTTGAGGCGGAGTTCTTTGCGCACGTCGTTGCGCGCATCGGCTTGAGCGGGAAAGTGCGGGTTTCTCACAAGAAGCGCTATATCCGTAGAGAGCTGGTGCGCCGCCCATGTCAGGTCATCCTCCGTCGGCACAGGGATCGCGACAATTCGCTCCAGCCCCCTCACCAGCGAGCGGTACACCGGTCCGTCGGTTCGCGGGTCGAGACTTGGCCCGGAGTCTTCGACGTCCTCGGTGACGTCACCGACAAGCTGTGCGAGCTCGGTCGCGGCCTGCTCGAAGTCCTGGTGCATTCGCTGGACGATCTCTTCCAGCCGGCGGCTGAAAAGTTCGTAGCGAGCCCGGTCCGCGCCGATGTTGGCTGTGATGTGCGTTCGCAGCCGGCTCACCATGTAGCGGGTCTTGGCGCGTGCGTCCTGGTTGGCGTCGACGCGTTCGAAGAAGTCGGGCGCGGTCAACTCCACGGGGGGAATCCGCAGCTCGACGCCAGTGACCCGGAGATGGTCGGCGATGAGCCTGCGCACCTTCGCCGCGTACCGGCGCGGGCTGAACTCGTCGCGCCCGTCCAAGTACCTCTGCCGTGCGAGGTACTGAACCTCTCCGAGGTGGCCTGCGAGTTGTTCGTAGACGAGTGCGTATGGCCGAGGCAGGACAGCTCCGAGTGCTTCAAGGAAGTCGCGCGCCAATTCGTCGAACTTGCCGCGCTCCAACGGGTCGGCAAGCAGGTCGAGAAGGTCCTCTCGGCGTTGATTGTCGGCGAGGGTGACCGTGCCGTGTGCGTCGTACGACGCCAGGTTTCGCCCTTCGAGGAAGCGGGCGACGGAGCCGTGCAGGTCTTGGAGGAGCCGATCGGCGGCGGCATCCGCCTGGAGGAGTAGGCCGTCACCGGTGGGCTGCGTTCCCTCGAAGTCCGGGCTGAGGTGGTCGACGGTGACGTTCTGGTAGCCGTAGACCTCACGCAGGTGGTGCTGCTCGTACGCGTGCAGGGAGCGCGCCAGTTCGGGACCGATGCCAATGAAGTCGACGACCAGCCCCCACCTCTTGCGCGGATAGGGTCGGTTGGTGCGGGCTACAGCTTGAAGAAGGCCCACCCCCGAGAGGGCGCAGTCCAGGTAGAGCACCTGTTCGACGGGTGCGTCAAAGCCGGTGAGCAGCATCGACTGAACGACGAGGAAGGCCAGCGGCTCGGTGGCTTCCCGGTCGCTACCGTCGGCACCCTCTCGGCTGCCGTCTCCCACGCCGACGGCGTCTCCTGTCAGCCAAACGTCAGTCATGGGTGCGCTGGGCGAGGGAAGCCCCTGGCCGGCCATGCTATGTGGGTCTACGTCCCACGAGGGGTCGATAGCGGCGTCGAGTGGGTCGCCGAGGCCCGCCTTGAAACGCTTGATGTACGTGTCTTGCCGGGACTTCAAAGTCCAGTCCCGCCATTCTCGGGGATCTTTCCGGTTGTCGCCGTGGATCACCACAGCGACATCGATGGAGGCGAGGACGTCACGATGCGGCAGCACGGTGAGGAGGTTGCGTGTCTCCTCATCGGCGCCGAGCATCGCTGTCGGGTCGTGGCGCAGGACGGGATCGAGCGCGTCGAGCTGAGCGACCAACCGGTCGCGAGCTGCGAGCAGGGCAGACCGATAGCGCACGGCCGCGCGCCGGGACACCGCCGCAAGCTGGGCGCCGAACCGGTCGGGCAGTGCGCTGATCGCCCAGTGCCGCAGCATGTAGTCGGCCTTGTCCGCGATCACCGAAGGCGCTTCCAGGATCTCTCGCTGGCGCGCGAACTTCCGCAGTACGCGCGTGCGCTGCTGGGGTTCGGCGGGCACTTGCTCATCGAACTTGGCGTCCAGGGTCGCCTTCTCGACCACTTCCAGCGGTACTTCGTACGCCTCGTAGCGCACTGGAACGACAGACCGGTCCTGTTCCGCGTCGCGTAGCGTGTACGTGTCGACGAGCGACCCGAAGATGTCCTCGGTCTTCTTGCGCGTGCCACCGATGATGGGGGTTCCGGTGAAACCGATGAGGACGGCTTTCGGTAGCAGAGCGCGCAGTCGGGCGTGCAACCAACGGTCCTGGCCGCGGTGCGCCTCGTCAACCAGGACCACGATGTGCGGGCTGGGGTTCGCAGCCCGGGTTTGAACGTGGGCGTCCTCGCTGCCGTCCTCGGTCCCCAGGCTCTCCTCACGCCCGTCATCGGCGGTGTCGTCACGCTGTGCTTTCTGGAGCATCACCAGGACGACGTCCGGTACCCGTACCGCGAGTTGCGCGCGAGCGTCCGCGACTCCGTCGGCCCGGTAGACGGTCTCCTCGGCCGCGGCCATGGACTCCAGAATCTGCTTCTCAAGGTCGATCCGGTCGGTGACGACGACGACCTTGTGTCCCTTCAGTTCGCGGTTGCTCCTGAGGTGACGCACTAGGAAAGCCATGGTGAGGCTCTTGCCGGAGCCCTGGGTGTGCCAGACGACTCCGCCCCGCTGGCCGGCGTCATGTCCCGCCGCGATCGCCGCTGTACGTTCCCGCAGCGCACGGGCGAGCCTCAGTACCGCCCGGAACTGCTGGTAGCGGCCGACGACTTTGAGCGTACGTTCGCCCTGCCCGCGCTCGGTGGTGAAGTCTCGCACCAGGGTGAGGAGATGGGCCGGGGTAAGTACGCCGACGGTGAGGATGGCCATGTCCGTATCGCAGCCGTCGGCGGGTGCGGGTTCGGTCGTACGCCACGGAGTGAAGTACTCGGGAGTCGAGGTGACGGAGCCCAATTCGGCGTACGTGCGATCGGTGCCGATGAGAACCTGCGCATAGCGGGTGAACTCGGGGACGGGTACCGGGGATTCCAGGCTCGCATAGCGGCAGACCTGGCCGACGGCGTCGTCCAGGGCGGCCCTGCTGTCGCTTCCGGATGTTAGCGGCGCCTTGCACTCGATGATCACCCAGGGCAGCCCGTTGACGAACAGCACCAGATCCGGGGTGACGTGGGACGAGTCCTTCCGGTCCACGCGAAACTGGCTGACGGCCAACAGGTCGTTGCGCCCGCCGTTCTCCCCTTCCCAGTCAACGAGCTGGACGTGCTCGGGGTCGCCCTTCTTCCACCCTGGCAAGATGCGGGCGTTGACGCCGTCGCGTAGCAGTTTGGTCACCGCGAGGTTGGCCGCTACGCCACGCTCGGCCGGGCCCTGGCCAGGGGCCGTACCAAGCACGAGCGCAAGCAGACGGTTGAGCTGGGCGGGGGTCAGCCAAGTACCGCCGTCTTTGGGAGCCGGATTGAGCCGCGCCACGGCGTCCCGGAAGCGGTCCTCATATACGACCTGGTCAAAGGTCGCCCTCTGGGATGGTGCCGGGGTGCCGACGGGCTTTCCGGGAGGAGCGCCTTCCAGGTGCTCCCACCCGAGGTCGATCAGCTGCTCGATCAATGGCTTCTCGGTGTTGACGTACTCTGGCCCCGCGTACTCCGACGCACTTTGCGTCTCTGTGTCGTGCTCCCCACTCAACGCCAAATCCCACCCTCGTCGTTCGCTCAAGTGTCGTCCTGCAGCGTACGGGCAATTCTACGTTCAGGCAGCGAGTTCGCCAGAGACGTACGGTCTTGATCGAGCGGCGAAGACCGGACCTGCTCAGACGGCGTATGCCTTCGAATAGCTGGTGAGCAGGTTTTCAACTACAGCTTGCTGGGTGGTACGCAGCTTGGCCGCGACCGCAACCTGTCGCTCAATCTGTCGATCGACCGAAGCGACAGCCTTAACAATCTCGTCCTGTCGCTCTAAGCTGGGGAGCGGCACGTGCAGCGCTTCGACAATCGTGGCGCTAATTTTCACCATGCTCTCGCTGGTGCCGCGCGCAGCGCCCCTTACGGCAGCGCGTATGGGTTCGGTTTGTAGAACAAGCTCAAGGTACGAGGTAAGACATTGCGTCTCATCCGGGCGTAACCTCATCATGAGGTCCGGGTAGATGCATGGGGAGCCGATATCTCGGTAACGTCCGGTCAGGCCAACGAGTTCCCTGGTATTGGCCCGACTCATTAACAAGTCTCCGTCCTGAAGAAGGTATCGTCTTCCCGGTGGGCTATCAGGGACGCGTTTCAGCTGTTTAGGGGCAAACCCTTCAGTGGTGAGGCAACCAAGTCCCAACGCCTGAAGTCCAGTCCATCCTGGAACCTCCAGTGGTGAGTACCCATTCCTTGGCTTGTCAGCAAGCACCTTTACCAAGGCAACTCCGGGTGAGGCGCCCCAAGATTTCCGGACAGCTTTCCTATAGCTAATTCATGCTGCAAGCTGTCGGCTCAGATACTCGTTGTGGACCTCTAACGGGGTCT